>CAZVXA010000165.1:0-14513 GCA_964630955.1 uncultured bacterium
GGCGCAATTTAGTCAAAAGTACGGTATTTAATCAGTTAATCAGTAGCAGTTTCAGATGGATCAATACCTAACGCTCTAAGTTGCTCCGCCAGTTGTTGTGCTCGTCGTTCAGATTGGACGGCTCTCTCCTCTGCTTGCGCCGCCCGCTGTTCAGCTTGCTTCAAGCGCTGGTTGAGTTCCACAAAAGTCAGAAATTTCTGCCCATCTGGTCGAAGGATTTGGAGGGTATCGGTACCGAGGTCGAAACGAATGCCCAGGCGAGGGCTAGTCCAAGTAGCGATCGCATCAATCACCTGAAGCGGGCCATCGGGCGATCGCAACCACCCGTTCAGGTCATTGTGCTCTGGATCGTAAAGGTAATATTCCTCCACACCATAGGTGTTATAGAACTCAAATTTCTTCGCCATTTCTTTGAGTCGGTTCCCCGGCGAGAGAATCTCAAACACCACCTGCGGGGGAATATTGCCTTCCTTCCACTGCTGATACGAGCCACGCTTTCCCTTGGGCCGACCGATAGCGACCAGCGTGTCAGGAGCCTGACAGATCGTATTGCTGCCTTCAACGGGGTACCACAGCAAATCGCCCGCTACAAAAACATCCGGGTTGTCAGCAAACAGCAGTTCCAGGTTTTCTTTGACAACGACAATCCACTGAAACTGCTCCGTGTTATCTGCCATTGGTTGACCGTCACTATCGGGGTAGATGATTTCTGCCTGCGACGGTGGCTGAATTTGGGAAACCATGCCTGCAACCTCGATCGCTGTTGCTGTGTCTTCTTACAGTATGCCTGATCGCTGATGAGGGGGAGAGACATATTTTGTGGAGTGGGAAGATTCACCCCAGATGTCCCTTTTCTTTTATAGAATTTGCATATATAGTGTTTTTCCTAGGAACGAACCGCTATATTGAGGGGTACCTACAACTAACTGCCCTAATATTCATCGCTTGCGATCACTATTTCGACTCCCCCTACCCAAAGGCTCTTGCTATGGTTCAAAACATCGAGCGTCCCAGTCAACTCAGTCCATTCCCAGAATCTGCCCCTGCCGCCAGCGCTGTGTTCTACCGTACCTACAGCCGCCGGGGAGAGAAAGCCGAGGGGTTGCGCGAAACCTGGGATGAGGTGTGCGATCGCACCCTGCGTGGCATCATTGAACTGGGAAACCTGACGCCCGATGAAGCAGATTTGCTGCGACGGATGCAGAAAGAGGTCAAGAGCTTGCCCTCCGGACGCTGGCTGTGGGTGGGTGGCACGGAGTGGGCCGCCAGACCTGAAAACTTCTCTGGAGCCTACAACTGTACCAGCACCAACGTGGTGGACTGGCGTGCCTTTGGGCTGATGATGGATCTGGCGATGATGGGCTGCGGTACGGGAGCGGTTCTGGAGCCGAAGTATATCAACCAGTTACCGTCGATTCGGAACAGGCTGAGTGTGGTGTTGGATGGGGAGATCGGGACGACTCCAGCAGGCGATCGCCACAGTGAAACCGAAGTAACCGTGAACGGAAACGAAGTCCGGATTCGGGTAGGCGATAGCCGCCAGGGATGGGTCAGTTCCTATCAGGCGCTGCTAGAGCTTTCGACGGGCGATCGCTTCACTGGCGATGTGCAGGTGACGATCGACCTCAGCGATGTGCGTCCTGCGGGTGAACGGCTGAAGGGATTTGGCGGCGTGGCGAACCCCATTCGCCTGCCTTCGCTGTACGAACGGTGTGCTGCGATTTTGAATAAAGCAATTGGACGGCAGTTGAATTCAGTGGAGTGCTGCCTGCTGATTGATGAGGCCGCTGCCTGCGTGGTGGCAGGGAACATTCGGAGGTCCGCAGGCATGCGTCAGTTCGACAGCGAAGACACGCTGGCTGCCACCGCCAAAGATAACCTGTGGATGCAGGACGCTGAAGGCAACTGGCGCATTGACCCCGAACGGGATGCCCTGCGGATGGCCAACCACACCCGTGTTTTTCACCGCAAGCCGACGAAAGAAGAGTGCGTGGAGGCCGTTCGCAAGCAGTTCTACTCCGGTGAAGGTGCGATTCAGTGGGCGGGCGAAGCAGAGCGTCGTGCAGGAGGTGAAGGCCGCTACGGATTAAACCCCTGTGGCGAAATTTTGGGCTATAATTTCCACTGCAACTTATCTGAAGTCCATCTTAACCAGCTCGATCCCAATAATTTAAAGGAACAAGAAGAGGCTTTTACCGCTGGCGCACTGTCGGTGGCAGCACTACTCAACCATCAATTTCAGGAGCCACGCTATCAGGAATCTCGCCTGGATGATCCGATCGTTGGTGTTTCCTTCACGGGGCTGTTTGACTTCTTCGTTCGCGCCTTTGGCGTTGAGTGGCTGCGCTGGTGGGCAGAAGGTCGTCCTGACACCATGAAGGGGCTGGAATTTAAAGCCAGAGAGCAGGAATACCTGAGCCGCTGGAAGGAAATTGTGCATCGTGTGGTCTGGGAGTACTGCGATCGCCACTCCCTCAAGCGCCCCAACCGCTGCACCACCGTCCAGCCTGCCGGAACCAAGTCGCTGCTGACGAATGCTTCCCCCGGATGGCACCCCCCCAAAGCACAGCGCTTCATCCGCCGCATCACCTTCCGCAAAAACGATCCGGTGGCCCTGGCATGCATGGACTACGGCTACAGCATTGTGCCTTCACAGTCGGATAAAGATGAAAACGGCAACCTGCTGAACGATCCGTTTGACCCCCGCTGCACCGAGTGGTTGGTGGAAATTCCGGTAGAAGTGCCCTGGGCCAATCTCCCCGGCGCAGACGAGATCGAAATCGAGAAGTTTAGCGCTCTGGCCCAGTTCGATTTCTACATGCAGGTGCAGCAGCACTACACTGCCCACAATACCAGCGCCACGATCGAACTCAACGAAGATGAAGTAGAGCCGCTGGCGAATGCGATCTATGGGGCGATCGCCAACGACAAAGGCTACATTAGCGCAGCGCTGCTGGCCCGCTTCAATGCACCGTTCCCCCGTCTGCCGTTTGAGAAGATCGATCGGGAAACGTTTGTGAAGTTGCAGAAAGAAGTGCGCGATCGCCAGAGAACCGCTGACTTCTATGCGGCACTGGCCCGGTATGACTCCGGTGAACTGATCGAGGCCGGCCCTGCAGGGTGCGATAGCGATAAGTGCATGATGCCGGAGAAGAAAGGGTAGGGGCGAACAGAGAGTCTACTCCCTCGGAACCCAATGAGAGCTGGCTTCTTTTTTTGAAGAAGCCAGCTCTTATGTGCCTTATAATCCCCTGATAGCTCTACACGGAACTCCTGGTGAAGTGCAAGCTACCTGCACTACGGTGTATCTGCTAGAACTACTGCAAGCGACTAGCCAAAGCGAAACTCCTGCGTAACTGGTTCCCCTCCACTCAAAGGGTCGTCCTATGCTAAGACAACCAGCGTTATTTGCGGCTAAGCGCTGGCTGAAACCGGACCTAAACAAGCTTGAATAAGTCAGGTTGGTATGGCAGTGCAGAAAGCCTGTATCCCACTCCTGATGACAACCCGCTAAATCTCCACTCTCAATTAAATCTCCTTGATGAGCTTCAACATTTTGGTCAATGGTAAAGCTGGCTAGAAGAATAGAAATAACTAATTCTAAACCTTTGGTAATCTTTGTATTACGCTTTAGGGGAGTAATCCTGATTGACTGACACAAGTCAGTCAATCGAGAATGGGGCTAGCAAGCGCCAATTTAAATCTGAAGTGCAATACCTGAAAGGGTCGCCGAGAGGGACTCATAAGGGTAGTCTGATGTTTACTACAAGCAAAAGACATCTCTATGAGCGACTCCCAGCTTACTGCATCTGAGCGCGATCGCTTCTACGAATAAGCACAACAACGGATTTATCGTTGCGAGCGATCGCGAAGGAACTGGGACGAAATCCCAGCACGATATCATGGGAACTGGCTCGCAACCAGGGAGAGAGAGGCGTCTACTTACCGGATCGTGCTCAGCAGCAAATGAAGCAGAGACGCAAGCAAGCAAAAACCGAATTTAGTGGAATAACAGAGAGGATTGGAATTGAGCAGAGGCATGCGATCGCCGATGCCAAAGTTGAGATTGGACATTGGTAGAGTGACACAATCATTGGCAGTAGTCATAACGGAGTGATTGTGACTCATGTTGATAAAGCGTCGAAGTTTCTGGTGACAGACTTGGATAGAAACAAGGCTGCTGCTCAGATTCATCAGGTGACGATTGGATTATTTTCTGAGATTCCTCAGGAACAACGACTTACCATGAATTTTGACAAGGTTAAGCCAGAGGCATTAGAAAAAGCGGTTGCACTGATTAATCACAGACCGAGAAAATCACTTGATTATCGAATGCCTTATGAGGTATTACTCACCTGCTGTATTCAGAATATCTGAATACAGTTGACTACTTATCCGAAAACTTGCCTGGAGAATGAGATCATCCATTATAGGTTTAATTGCCATAATTAGATTTTGGCGTTTTGCTGATAGAAGAATTCCTAAAACTCCAGTAATTCTTATTCCCAAATCTGTCGCGGATTGTCTGCCCAGTCGCTCATCAATTAGCAATCGGGATGCTTCTACTTCGACAGCAAGTGCGATCGCTTCAGCCTCTCCCACATTCACACGATTTCGCAACTCACTAACCAGTTCCTGGTTTTGTACTGGTTGAACTCCTAGCCATATTGCCGATTGGACTGCTGTAATTACAGTTTCACCAGCCCTTTCATCCAACAGTTCCTCATAGACCGCAGTTGGAATCAGAATCATCCCATATAACTGCTGCATAAGTTCTAGCTGCCCAACCTTGGCCAAGTTAGAGATTTGTTACTTACGATTTTCACTATCAGTCCGTTTCCTGTAAAGTTTTAAGATCTTCTTGAAACTCAGCTACATCATAGTGGACACAGATGTCTCGCTCAGCCAGCAGTTTTTGAAACTGCATTCGATGCATTCCCATCAACTCGCTAGCTTTTCCCAAACTAATTTTGTCTTGGCGAAAAAGCATGAGTACAATCTCCAAGAAGAAATCGTGTTCCGATAAACCACTTGCTCTGACAAGATCGTCTGATATCACTAAACTCATGATTATACCTCTAGCTCTTAAATCTACTGTTTAGATCGTAGCAGCCAGAACAAGGGTACGCCAATTCAAAGCTGAAGTGCAACACCTGAAAGGATTGCCGGGAGGGACTAATAGGGTGAACAGATCAGACACTGGTGCATCTCAAATTTGAATTGGCGCTGTTTAAACGACATCCCCGCAGTTCTCTTGAATAGCAGCGATCGAACTCAGAATATCCTGGACTCGTAATTGCCAGCTTCTAGAAGACACGAATCGCATCCTTCAAAACAGGTTCACGAAGATGCTCTTTCAGCGCATCGGGCGTTCCCAGGTCAATCTCGCATCCAAGAAGATCTTCCAGGTAGTGCTGAACTCGGAATAGCTGGAAGAATCCGCCCTTCTGGTCAAACTCAACCAAAAAATCAACGTCGCTATCCGATCGCGCTTCGTTTCGGGCAACGGAGCCGAACAGGTCAAGCGATCGCACACCGAGCTGTTTGAGTTGCTCCCGATGCGCCATCACAATCGCCAGAACCTCATCTCGTTTCATAAAGCATTCAGCAGGTTTAGCGACATTCTAACAAGACACCGGGGATTTCATACCGAGCTTCCGTAGGTGGTTTCTCACTCCACACGCACATACTTCGTCAACACGCTAATAAACCTGCGGGTATTCGGCTCAACCTGCAACTTACTCCACTCGCTCACCTGAGCAAATCCCAAAGAAAACAGCGTATGAATAATCAACCGCACCGCCCAACGAGAACCGACGACCATAATGGTGACGGGTTCTCGTTCTGGTTGTGTAGGAGTGGTCGTTTGATTTGATGCAGTCGTTTCGGAAGTATCGGGAAGGAAGTCTTCAGCCATTGCAGTGTGCCAACGTCAACAAGTAAGTTCACATCATATCAGTCCCGCCTAATGTGAACATACTTGTTCACATTTACGGTCATGCAGCCCTCTGACAGGATTGGGGTATGGGAAAAGCAGGTAGGGCACTCAAGCAAGTCCTGGAAACTTACAGCATCAGTCAAAACAAGCTTGCGGTCACAATGGACATCGAGCGCACAGTCGTTTACCGCTGGACGCATGAGAAGACTGATCCCACCGGGGAGACGATTACCGGAATTACTGAAGCCCTAAAGCAACTGAACCCTGAAGCAGCAAAGGCGTTTGTGCAGCTTTATCTGGGGGAGATTTTGGAGGAGTGAAGTGGGGCGATCGCCCTTCTCACTCCCCCAACCCAGCAGAAGCTACACTGGAAGCTAAGCATAAGGACATTCCCTATGAATAGTGCCAGCCAAAACAATTCCAACCAGACCAGACAGGTCACGCTGCTAATCCCAGAAGCGGTGTATCAACAGGCTGCCCAGACTGCCAGCGATGAGCAACGCGGAGTAGAGGAATTACTGGGCTTGCTGATTGTTGAGGGGTTGACTGCTCACTCAACAACGCGACAGATTTTTGAATGGGTTTCAGGGCAGTACTGCGATCGCCTCAGCCAGTCAGGTAAACACAACCAGTCCTCAGAAGAGGTCATGCAAGAACTCCAGAACCTTCGGGAACACATTGCCCATGAGCTTTACCCCGAATGAACTGGTTGCCCTGGATACAAACCAGTTTATTTTTGCGCTGCGTCGAACTGCTGCATATCCCGCCTGTGAGATTTTGCTGTTCGACAAGCTTCCTGAACTCCAGATCTACATGCCCCTGCAAGTTCTGATCGAGCTACAGCGCAATCTCAATATGGATGAGATGCGGGGCGTCTTTCTGGCTTTGAACCAGTCAAAGGCAATTCAATCGGACTATAAACCTCCACCTCGGAATCTAATTGCTGAGTGGGAAAAGCGCGGTGCAAAGAAAGGAGATGCTGTGATCGCAGCACATTTAGAAAGCGCTCAAGTGAAATACCTGGTTTCTGAAAATCGACATTTCCTCAGTGAAATACCCGATTTGCCTTTTCAAGTTTTGTCTAGCGATGCGATTGTAAGACAGTTGTCAAAGCCCTCAAGCAACTGAACCCCGAAGCAGCGAAGGCGTTTGTGCAGCTTTATCTGGGGGAGATTTTGGAGGAGTGAAGTGGGGCGATCGCTTCGCAGTTCCCCGAAGGAGCAATCATTCGCTACTCTATCTATCCAGGAGGTAAACTAGACGGTAGGCAGAAAAGCAGCCCCATAAGGAACGCTTTGAGATGATTCAGGCTTTAACCCTCACAGGCAAGATCGACGATAGCGGGCATTTGCGATTAGACGTGCCAACGCAATTACCACCTGGTGATGTCGAGTTAGTGGTCGTCATAAACCCTGTATCCCCACAGGTAACTCAATCAAAATATGACTTCTCCAAACTCGTTGGTAAATTGCAATGGAAAGGGGATGCGATCGCCACACAGCGAGCTTTAAGAGATGAGTGGTAAGCGGTATCTGCTGGACACAAACGCCATCATCGCTTTGCTTCAGGGCAATCAGGAAGTCATTCAACTGCTGCAAGACAGTGAGTGGATTGGCATTTCAATCATTAGTCAGCTCGAGTTTCTATCATTTTCAGGACTGACCGAGAGCGATCACCAACTATTTGCCCCTGATTGACTGACAGATTTTACCGTAGGTTGGGTTGAACAGCGTGAAACCCAACACCAGCAGCGGTTATGTTGGGTTACGCTGTCGCTAACCCAACCTACGCAGGAATCGGGGTTTCAGGAGTTTTGTCAGTCAATCAGCTATTTGCCCAGTTGCTACAACAGTTGGAGGTTGTCGGTCTCAGTCCTGACCACATTAGCCTGTTGCAATTGGTGGTTGAACTGCGGCAGAAGTACCGTTTGCCTCTGCCTGATGCCATCATCACTGCAAGTGCTATCCAGTCAAATGCTAGCCTGGTGACGGCTGATCAGCAGCTACAAAAGCTTCAAAATATTGCAATCACGAGATTTTCTCCTTGAGGCGATCGCCCTCGGTATCGATCGCTCTGCCGTTTTCAAATGGTTCCACGACCAGCGGGAACCTACGTCAGAAAATGTGGTTCAGATCGTCAAAGCCCTAAAACAACTGAACTCCGAAGCAGCGAAGGTGTTTGTGCAGCTTTATCTGGGGGAGATTTTGGAGGGGTGAAGAGGGGCGATCGCTTCGCAGTTCCCCGAAAGGACAATGGCCCTCGGTTAGAGTCAAAACGCCAGGTGTGAGAGCCTGTGAGAAAACCCAAATTCTGACAGGCGCAACGCTACAGCGTTGCGCCTGTCAGAATTTGGGTTTTCGGTTTTTGAATAAGCACTGAATGGGAGGCTTTTTAAGGATTCTATAAATTCTCAGTATATTCCGATACTCTTAAGTGTGAAATAACCCTTTCTTAACGTGCGTGTGGAAATGATAGAAAGGGCAGTAGCGCGAATCGTTTGCGTGTGTCCGCCAGGTTCGCTCTACCCGATCAGTGGAATCGTCGGATTCCGTCAACCCCCTACTGATCGAGCTGCTAATCGAAATAGCTGCATCAGTCTTTGGGTTGTTTCTCTCGCAAGCGGAGCCTTCTCGACTGAAAAATTGGCTCATGAGGATGGAGAAGATACCTGGCGGTTTTTCAGGGCTATCGTCCCAACCAATTCGAAATGAGCGGCGGCTCATTGTCCTGAACACGCGATCGCCCCTTTCAAAATTTTGCTCAGGGACTGAAGTGGATTCTTATTGGCGGCTGCTCGTGGTCGTCCAATTTTTGCTGAGCCTTTTTGAACACTGGTTTCTCTAGCGCTGACGAGGTCTTCATGCCAATTAGTCTTACAGGTAACTACATCCAAAACTTTGATACGCTGCCCGGTACAGGCACAGGTCTGACCTGGACCAATGATTTGACCCTTGATGGCTGGTATCTCTTCCGTCAACCTGCCCCTGGAACGGCTATCACAACCTATGCTGCCAATGACGGCGGCAGCAACTCCGGCAGCTTCTACAGCTACGGCAGCAGCGGCAGCAGCGATCGCGCCCTCGGTGGCCTGGGGTCGGGGGGGGCTTACTTTGGTAGTCCCGCTTCGGGGTCGATTGCCGGATGGATTGCCTTCGGTGCCACGAACAGCACGGGCAGTACAATTTCCTCATTTAGCCTCTCCTTTAATGGAGAGCAGTGGCGCAATGGTGGCAACACCACCCCTCAGTCAATGGTGTTGGAGTATGGCTTTGGCACCAGCTTTGACTCCGTGACCACCTGGACCGCATCAGGTGGTAACTTTGACTGGACTTCTCCCGTGGCGACTGCTACGCCTGGAGCAGTGAATGGCAATACTGTGGGTCAGGTTTCCGGTCGGGGTGGCACCGTCAGCGGCGTGACCTGGGCCGATGGGCAGACGTTGTGGATTCGCTGGGTTGAAGGAAACGATGCTGGCAACGACCACGGGCTGGCGATTGATGATTTCACCCTGACGCTTTCCTCTGGGCCAGCTCCCACCGTCCCCACGGTGACGATCGCCGCCACCGACGCCAGCGCAGCAGAATCCAGCATCGATCCTAACCCTGGTACTTTCCGCATTACCCGCACGGGTGACACCACCGCACCCCTGGCCATTTCCTACACCGTTGCTGGAACCGCCACCAACGGCATCGACTACAACGGTCTTAGCGGCACAGTGACGATTCCCGCCGGGGAAAGCTTTGTCGATCTGGTGATTACGCCAGTGAACGACGCGCTGGCCGAAGGGAATGAAACCCTGACGCTAAACCTGACAGACACCGCTGCCTATGACCTGGGCACTGCGGCTGGTGCGACGATGACGATCGCCGACAACACGACAGGGACTCTGAGAAGAGTGGGTGGCCTTGTCAGTACGGTAGGTTCTGAGATTCCAGCGTTTGACCCGGTGAGCGATCGCCTATTTGTGGTCGCAGGCTCCACCGTTGAGATTCTCAGCGTCAGCAATACGGGTGTCCTCAGCCTGGTGGGAACCCTGTCTCCCGGCTTTATACCCCCCGCAGGCACTGCCGCGATTCCCAACAGTGTGGCGGTGAGAAACGGTATTGTGGCAGTCGCCTACGCCGTTCAAAACACCACGACGAATGCCCAACTTCCTGGACGAGTCAGCTTCTTCAGAGCCGATGGCACATTCCTGAATTCTGTTGAGGTGGGTTTCCTGCCGGATATGCTCACCTTTACGCCTGATGGCACAAAGGTATTGACCGCCAACGAGGGTGAACCCAATAGCTACGGACAGCCTGATTCTTTTGACCCGGAAGGCTCGGTTAGCATTATTAACCTTTCGGGTAGTGTTGCCAATGCTACGGTGCAGACCGCCAGTTTCACCAGCTTCAACAGCCAGATTGACGCACTCAGAGCAGCGGGTGTGCGCATTTTCGGCCCAGGGGCGACCGTTGCTCAAGACCTGGAGCCGGAGTATATCGCTTTCTCTGCTGATGGACAGACCGCCCTGGTTACTCTCCAGGAAAACAATGCGCTGGCGGAGGTGAATATTGCCACAGCAACGGTGACAAGAATTCTGCCGCTGGGAGCCAAAGACCATAACGCGGCTGGCAATGGCTTGGATGCCAGCGATCGGGATGGTCTGTCTGGTACCGGGCGCATCAATATTCAAAACTGGCCTGTGTTTGGGCTATATCAGCCGGATGCGATCGCCAGCTTCTCGGCCAACGGTCAGACCTACTACATCACTGCCAACGAAGGGGATGCCCGCGACTACACAGGCTTCAGTGAAGAAACCCGTGTTGGAGCCTCTGGTTACGTACTGGACCCCACTGTATTCCCCAACGCTGCGGTCCTGAAGCAGACCGCTAATCTGGGTCGTCTGAACGTGACTCGCGCTACGGGTGACACCGATAGCGATGGCGATTTTGATCGGATTGAAGCGTATGGTTCTCGCTCCTTCTCGATCTGGGATGGTAATGGCAACCGGATCTTCGACAGCGGTGATCAGTTGGAACAGATTACGGCGGTTCAGGTGCCCAGCTTTTACAACTCTGACGGCAACTTCACCAGTCCCAACTTTGACACCCGCAGCGACAACAAAGGCCCCGAACCCGAAGGTGTGGTGGTCGGTGTAGTGAACGGTCGCACCTATGCCTTCATTGGCCTGGAGCGCACCGGGGATGTGGTTGTTTACGATGTGACCAACCCCACCAATCCTTCCCTGGTGGAATACATCAATGTGCCGGATGACGTTGGTGTTGAAGGTTTAACGTTCATCTCTGCCGCCGACAGTCCAACCGGGAAGCCGCTGCTGGTTACCTCCAATGAGGTCAGCCGCACGACGGCAGTGTTTGAGTTCACACCGCCGACGCCGATCAACGTCATTCAGGGAACGGCACACCGTTCTCCACTGGTGGGTCAAACGGTGACCACACGCGGTATCGTCACGGCAGTTGTGGCGACCGGAGGCGGGCGCGGCTTCTACCTGCAAGACCCCAACCCCGACAATAATGCGGCGACTTCTGAGGCCATCTTTGTGTTTCTGGGAAGTTCGACGATCGCCAATCCCACGGTTGGTCAGTCGGTGCAGGTGAGTGGACGGGTGGATGAGTTCCGTCCCGGGGGGAATGTCAATAACCTGACGATTACCCAGATTAATGGGACGGTTTCAGGGGGAGCAGTGACGGCGATCGCCTCCCTCGGCAGCATCGCCCCCACGATCATTGGGGAGGGGGGACGGGTGCCTCCCAATCAGACGATCGCCAGTACCACGGGCAACGTTGAAGCATCAGGGTATGTCTTCAATCCTGCGGTAAACGGCATCGATTTCTACGAGAGCCTGGAGGGCATGGTGGTTCAGGTCAACAATGGGTTGACCACCAGCCCCACCAATAACTTTGGTGAGATCTGGGTACTGGCCGATGGTGGGAAGGATGCCACCGGACGCACGGCCCGGGGCGGCAGTTTGATCAGCTCGACTGATTTCAATCCGGAGCGGATTCAGATCGATGATGACCTGATTCGTCCCGCCAATCCCTCTCCGAATGTGAACGTGGGTGCAACGCTGAACACGGTGACGGGGGTGGTCAGCTACAACTTTAATAACTACGAAGTGCTGGCGACCTCTGCTATTACGGTGGCTGACCCCGGTACGCTCCAGAAAGAAGTGACGACGCTGAACCCGTTTGCAGATCGGTTGACGGTGGCCAGCTTTAACCTGGAGAACCTGGGGGGAAATGCTGCTGACAGCCGCTTTGACGCCCTCGCCAACCGGATTGTCAATAACCTGAAAGCGCCCGATGTGCTGTCGGTTGAGGAAATTCAGGACAACGATGGTGCAACCAATAGCGGCGTCGTGGATGCAGATGTCACCTATCGCAAGCTGATTGCGGCAATTCAGCGGGCGGGTGGCCCGACCTACGAGTTCCGCCAGGTCAACCCGGTCAACAACGAGGATGGCGGACAACCGGGCGGCAATATTCGCGTCGGCTTCCTGTTCAATCCCCAGCGGGTGCAGTACGTCGATCGCCCCGGCGGCACTCCCACCACAGCCACCACGGTGAATAACCTCGGCGGTGACCCGCAGCTTTCTTTCAGTCCTGGACGACTGGACCCCACAAATCCAGCCTTTGCGACCAGTCGCAAACCATTGGCGGGTGAATTCCTGTTTAACGGTCACAAGGTGTTTGTGGTGGGCAACCACTGGAACTCTAAGGGCGGCGACCAGCCGTTGTTTGGTCCCAATCAGCCCCCAACGCTGACGACTGAAGTGCAGCGCCGCCAGCAGGCTCAGGTGGTGAACGACTTTGTAGACAGCATTCTGGCGATCGATTCCACTGCCAACATCCTGGTGATGGGCGATCTCAATGACTTCCAGTTCTCGGAGCCGCTGAACGTTCTCAGAGGCATTCCCGGTGGTGTGGGTACCCCCGTTCTGCAAAATCTGGTGGATACCCTGCCAGCCAATGAGCGGTACACCTATAACTTCCAGGGCAATGCGCAGGTGCTGGATCACATCCTCGCCAGCAATCCTTTGATGAATAACCTGGATGCCTTTGATGTGGTCCACTTCAATTCCGAATTTTTTGACCAGGACAGTGACCACGACCCTAATGTGGCCCGGTTTGTTATGCCACGATTCCTGGGAACTAATCGCCGCGATACCTTTGTCGGTACGGCACGGAATGAAGTGATCGTCGGTGGTTTTGGCGGTGATCTGTTGACCGGTGGGGGCGGTAGCGATCGCTTTGTCTACGAGAACATTCGCGACGCCGGAGACACAATCACAGACTTTACTCCGGGGGTCGATAAGATTGTCCTCACCAAACTGCTGGATAGTATTGTGGTCGGTGGTTACAACGGTATCAACGCGATCGCCGATGGTCTGGTCAGTTTTGTCGCTCGCGGTGCAGATACGATCATTCGAGTGGACCAGAATGGTCAGAACAATGCATCCGCTGGACGAAATCTTCTGACATTGCAGGGAGTGTCAGTTGCTGCAGCCAATAACCCTATCAACTTCGTGTTCTAGGGCGTGTTTTAAAACCCAGGAGATTCTTGATTTTGCGTGCGCTAAGCGCACGCAAAATCAAGAATCCAGCGGGTTTTAAGCAGCCCCTGGGGTAATGGCCAAAGGATAGGGTGGGAAGTGCCCGTCCTATCCGTGCTTAATCAACGAGGGTGCCTTCTACCAGTTGTGCTCGGTATCCCATCGTTAATTAAGGAAAAGACAATGATGCTCACCCTTTCGTTGCAGAAACGTTCTACGCTCGTTGCAGGTCTTGCAACTGCTGTCACTGTCTTTGGGGCGGCGATCGCTCCCACGGCAAACGCGGCCAGTTTTGATGCGGCTCCCTGGAGTGCCATCGGTGATGTGCGTCTGTCTCCCGCACCGATTACGCTCACGACCTATGGTGATGCGACCGATGACTCCGGTTCGTTCAATGTTTCACCCAATCCAGCAGTGCTTGATCTCGACACCTTTTTAGGACTGGCACCCGGTTCACTGGAGTTCACCGAAGGGTCTGGGATACAGAAGACGTTTGATGCACTGGCGGGCGATCGCCTGACCTTCACCTGGAACTTCCTGACCAATGAGGGTGGTTCACCCGGACTGATTCCCCCCAGAAATGATTTTGCCTTTTTTGTGGTGAATGGTGTTGTGGTCAACCCGGCGATCGCTCAGGTAATTGATGCGACGCAGCCGTCCAGTTCTTTCTTCGGGGAGTACAGCGGTGTCTTTGAGTATGTCTTTCCCAGCAGTGGCAGCTACACGGTTGGTCTGGGGATTGCTGATTTTGAGGACTTTATTGGCACGTCCGCCATTGAAGTGAATACCCGCTACACACCCATTCCCACACCTGCGCTACTGCCGGGACTGGTGGGCCTGAGCATCGCAGCACTGCGGAAACGGAAGTCAGAGCGCTCGGCGGGGTAATGATGACATCGCTTTGACTTGTGGTTGAGTCGTTGCAACCGTCAGGGGCGTTCTTGTTGGAACACAAATCCTCTGACGGGTGCATCCCGCTTTTGCAAATTTCCAAACCCAGTTTTGCGAGTGGCGCGGGCT
>CAZVXA010000166.1:0-14472 GCA_964630955.1 uncultured bacterium
AATTCGGGCAGGCGCGACGCTACAGCGTCGCGCCTGCCAGAATTTGGGTTTTCGGATAGGAACTTAGACTGCCAAAAATTTTTCAAGGCAAAATAATCTTCCTTAACTTTTCTATATCGACAACCCTGGCCTTTCTCGGTAAAAGTAAGAAATCTGCTTGCCCACATGATTGGATATGCAAAACCTGACATTTCCTTATCAATACCATGTCGGTGGCCGTCTGCCAGTCGATGCTCCCAGTTATGTGACGCGACAGGCTGATGAGGAACTCTATCAAGCCCTGAAAGCGGGTGAGTTCTGCTATGTCTTGAACTGTCGGCAGATGGGTAAATCCAGTTTGCAGGTGCAGGTAACGAAGCGATTGCTGGCTGAAGGAATTGTTTGCGCCAATGTCGATCTTTCCAGCATTGGAAACCGGGGAATTACATCTGACCAGTGGTATGCTGACATCATTATGCGACTCGTTCGCAGCTTGCGGTTGATGGAACGGGTGCATCTGCGGAGCTGGTTGGGCGATCGCCAATTTCTTTCCCCTGTTCGCCGTTTGGGTGAGCTGCTGGAAGAGGTGATTCCCAGCTTTATTGCTCAACCCGTCGTTATTTTTTTTGATGAAATTGATAGTACCCTTAGCCTTGACTTTAACACTGATGACTTTTTTGCACTGATTCGGGCCTGTCATCAACAACAACAGCTTACGTTTGCTCTTTTAGGGGTTACAACGCCTTCTGACCTGATTTCTGACAAAACACGCACACCGTTTAACATTGGTCGAGCAATTCAGCTAGAAGGGTTTCAATGTCATGAAGTCGGTGCTTTGGCTCAGGGTTTAGTTGGTCAGGTAGATGAGCCGGAAGCGATTCTGAAAGAGATTTTATTTTGGACAGGTGGACAACCATTTTTGACACAAAAGTTATGTCAACTGGTGGTGCAACGCCTCCAAATACAGACGGATAACCAGCAAGTGCAAAGTAGTCCTTTAGAAGGACAGCGACCTTATTTACAGAAATTAGTCCGCGAGATGTTGACGCATCACAGCGTACTGGCGGTAAAGCTTGCCAACCTGGTACAAGCTGAAATTATTGATAACTGGGTTGCTCACGACGAGCCGCCGCATTTAAGAACAATCCGCGATCGCCTACTCAATCGAGAGGAACGTGCCAGTCAATTACTAGGCATCTATCTACAAATTTTGAAAGATGGAAGTGTAGATGCTGATGACAGTCCAGGGCAGATCGAATTGTTGTTATCAGGATTAGTTGTTAAACAAAATAATCAACTGCTTGTGTATAACGAAATTTATAAGAAGGTGTTCAACATCGACTGGGTTGAAAAACAACTGAGTCAAATTCGTCCCTATGCTGAACTGCTCAACGGCTGGATCGCCTCTGATTATCAGGATGAGTCGCTGTTGTTGCGGGGGCAGGCATTACAAGATGCCCAGACCTGGGCAGCAGGAAAAACCCTGGGGAATCAGGATTATCGTTTTTTTGCAGCCAGTCAGGAATTCGATAAGCAGCAGGTACAGGGTGCTCTGGCTGCATCAGAACAGGCGAATCAAATTCTGGAAAATGCTCAGCGGCAGGCTCGACGCACGATTCGTAAAGGAGTGTTAGGTCTGTCGGCGCTTTCTTTGGTCGCGATCGCGCTGGTGGGCTTGTCTGGTCTACTGGTATGGCGGACAACCCGGCAGCAGCAGCAGGTCGCACTGGGTCAGATTAATGGGCTGACCCTTGAAGCTGAGACATTGCTCCAGTCCCAGCAGGGGTTAGACGCATTGTTATCCAGCCTCAACGCCGGACTGCAACTGTATCAAATGGGATGGCAGCAGGCGCAACCCGAATTGCGATCGCAGGTGGAGAAGAATTTGCGACAATCCCTCTCCTGGGTGCGCGAACGCAATCGCCTGGAGGGACATGAGGATGTAGTGACACGGGCGAAATTTAGTGCTGACGGGCAGTTGCTGGCCACATCCAGTTGGGATAAGACGGTTCGAATCTGGCGGAGAGATGGCACATTGCTTCACACATTGCGCGGTCACAGGGATGCCGTCTGGAGTACCAGCTTTAGCCCAGATGGAATGCTGGTCGCTACCGCCAGCCGTGATAGAACAGTGAAATTATGGCGAGTTACGACTGGCGAAGCAATTGTGACGTTTCAACTGGAAGATTGGGTCGCCTGTCTTGGATTTAGTCCCGATGGGCAAACGATCGCTGCTATGGAATGGAACGGAACTCTGCACCTCCTGAATTTGCAGGGACAGCGGGTGCATTCGTTTCCGACTCACCAGGCTCCCGTTCTGGCAATTCATTTCAACCCTGCAGGAGATGCGATCGCCACGGCCAGTCGCGACGGTACTGCCAGAGTATGGAGCCTGGATGGGCAGGAACGTCTGGCGTTGAGAGGACACCGGGATTGGGTGATGTATGTTAATTTCAGTGAGGATGGCAAACGGTTAGTCACCAGTAGCCGCGATCGCACTGCTAAGATCTGGGATTCTACTGGACAGAAGTTAGCCACCCTGAGCGGGCATCAGGCGACCGTTGGCAGTGTAGTGTTTAGCCAAGATGGGAAGACTCTTGCCACCGCTGGATTTGACAACACTGTACGTTTGTGGAGTCACGATGGAACGCCCTTGCAGGTTTTAGCAGGGCATACGAGTCCCGTTTGGGGCGTGAATTTCAGCCCTAATGGCCAATGGTTGGCAAGCAGTAGCGAAGACACCACGGTGCGGCTGTGGGATGTTGGTGATACGGTTAACGGGCAGACCCAACAGAGATCCTATCCCCAGGTCTTGACGATGGGCGAAGGTGCAACCAGCAGTGCCAGCTTTAGTCCAGATGCCCAAACCATCGGCACAACGGGGCAATATCCCACAGCCAAACTGTGGAATCGACAGGGGCAACTCCTTGCGACCCTCCAGGGGCATGGTGATAGGCTGAGAAACCTCCAGTTCAGTCCCGATGGCATACTGATCGCTACTGCCAGCCGGGATAAAACCGTGAGACTCTGGGATCGTTCAGGTCGTGAACGGGGAACGTTGAGCGGGCATCAAGCTGGGATTCGCAGCATCAGTTTTAGCCCCGATGGACAGGCGATCGCCACCGCAAGTTGGGATACAACGGCCAAACTGTGGAATCTCCAGGGTCAGGAATGGGTGACGTTGCGGGGACACCAGGCGGGACTGCATGCGGTTCAATTTAGTCCTGAAGGAGATGCGATCGGCACTACCAGCGAAGATGGCACTGCCAAACTCTGGGATCGGCAGGGGCGCGAACTGGCCACCCTAGACGGGCATCAGGCGGGGGTATTGGCGATCGCCTTCAGTCCAGATGGGCAGCAAATCGCCACCGCCAGCAAAGATCACAGTATCAAACTGTGGCAGCGTCAGGGACAGGAATTGGCTCATCTCCAGGGGCATACGGGGGAGGTAACGGCGCTAAGGTTTAGTCCCAACGGTCAGATCCTTGCGAGTGCAGGGATGGATCGGACACTGCGGCTATGGAGTCGGGAGGGCAAACTGCTGCAAACGCTGGGAGGACATCGCGCCAGCATTCACAGTCTGCATTTCCTCAATGATGAGTCCCTTGTTTCATCTGATGTCACGGGTAATCTCATTATCTGGCATCTGGATCTGGATGAATCGCCCATGACGCTGTTGAAACGGGGTTGCGATTGGGTGAGGGATTATTTGAACAGCGATCGCTCTGATTGGTCAGCCAATCGTTCTATCCATTTGGTAGAAATTCGGCAGCTTTGCCGTCAGATACAGCGCTTTGCGCTGAGATAGAACCAAAGTTTTTGTTGAGAGCCGCGAGGAGCGCGGCTCTCAACAAAAACTTTGTACCACACGCGCTTGCAAAGTGCTGTACAGTAACTTTGTCAAAGCCAGTCACAATCAAAGTACAACTGCACCTAATGTTTGTAGTGTGGTGATCGTTGCCGGGGTCAATCCTTTGACTCCCGTCAGTTTCATCCCCTCATACAGCCGTTTGGCAATAAAAATGCTCTGGCAACCTCCTGCCTGGGCATTCCACAGGCGAACTGTTTGGTCTTGCGAACCACTGGCAACCCATTGCCCATCGGGACTAAACGCTACGGATGACACCAGGCGCGTATGCCCGGTATACACCTGATGACAAATCCCCGTTTGCACATCCCAAAGCCTTACCGTTTCATCGTGCGAGGCACTGGCGAGAGTTTGCCCATCGGGACTGAAGGCGATCGCAAACACCCAGTTACTGTGTCCCGTGAATGTTTTTAGGCAGTGTCCCGTTTGCCAATTCCACAGTTTGATTGTCTGATCGGTGCTGCAACTGGCTAACGTTTCCCCATCGGGGCTAAACATCACGCCATACACCCGATTTTCGTGTCCCTGCAAAACTCGTACACACTCTCCGCTATGCAGTGACCATAACCGCAGGGAATGATCTGCACTCGCACTCGCCAGTAAAGCGGCTGTGTCCGACGATTGCTTTGTCTCAAGTGAACTGAACGAAATGCCTAAAATTTTATCAGTATGCCCCATCAGGGTCTTTAGACATTGCCCCGTTTGAATATCCCACAATTTTAACGTGCAGTCTGCACTGCCGCTGACCAACCAGTTCTCACAGGGATGGAACGCTACTGCATAAGCCCAATCCGTATGCCCCTGTAAAACCTGAAAACATCGCCCTGTTTGCACCTGCCACAACCGCACGGTGGAATCAGTGCTGGCACTGGCGAGTAAATCCCCACTGGGGTTGAAGGCAATGTGGTAGATAAAATCAGTATGCCCGCTCAGGGTGTTGAGGGGATAGGAGGTGGGCTGCATCAAGAGAGGGGAGGAGGAGCGGATGGGCGGATGGGCAGATGAGGATAGATCCCAGAGTTTAATGGTTTTGTCATTGCTGCCGCTGGCAAGGAGTTGCCCGTTGGGGCTGAAGGCAACGGGGAGTGCCCAATCGGTGTGACCATACCAGGTTTTGAGGCATTGACTGCCAGGTGCATCCCACAGCCGGATGGTTTGGTCAAGGCTGACGCAAACCAGGGTTTGTCCATCAGGGTGGACGGCAACGGCACAGACTTCGTTGCTATGACCATGTAGGGTTTTGATACAGATGTGTTGTTGCCAGTCCCAGAGTTTTGCCGTGCGATCGCCACTGCCACTCACCAACACGGTACCTCTGGGGCTAAACGCGATTGCATAGACGCTACTGCTGTGACCCGTATAGGTGGCAAGGCACTCCCCCACTTGCGGTTCCCATAACTTAATGGTGCGATCGCCACTGCCACTGGCAAGTACTGCATCATCTGGGCTAAAGGCGACCGACCGTACCCAGCCAGAATGCCCCCTCAGCGTATGCAAACAGGTGTTGGTTCGCATATCCCAGACTTTAATGGTGTGATCAGCACTACCACTTGCTAACAGGGAACCATCCAAACTAAAAGCGACTGATCGCACCCAGTCTGTATGTCCAGTTAAGGTATTGAGGCAGTGACCAGTCCAGGTATCCCACAGCTTGATCGTGCGATCGCCTGCTGCACTGGCTAGTTGCTGCCCATCGGGGCTAAAGGCAATGGAAAATATCTCATGTTGATGACCCAGCAGCGTTTTAATACAGATGCCATCGCGGACTTCCCAGAGCTTGATCATGCCATCTGCCCCACAACTGGCCAACACCTGCCCATCGGGACTGAAGGTGACGGCTCGCACCCAGTTCGTATGCCCATCACAGATCACTAAAAGCTGTCCGGTTTGAACGTTCCAGAGCCGTACCCGGCAGTCTGTATCACAGGTCGCCATCAACTGACCATCAGGGCTAAACGTTGCTGCCAAGGTATTGCCCAAGGTTTCAGTAAAGACACACCGGGAGAATTCCGCATTCGTAAAATCGACATCATGCAGGTGAACCCCCTGGAGATACGCCTGCCAGATCGCCAGATTCGAGAAATCGTAGCCGCTAAAATCTACCTCCAATTGATTCAACAAACTCAAGACATTGCCAGCCGCATAGCCCGTTTCGCGAAAGGCTCTGCCCTGGAGCTGTTGCAGAATCCGCTGGAGAGTCTGTGCGATCGCGGCTGGACTACCAAACCTTGGGAGCAATTGCGTGGCGATCGGCTGTACGATTAACTGTAATTGGGTTTCTCGCACGTATTCTTTAGCGGTGGCTTTGGTAAGTACCTGGGTGGTCAGGAGAGAGGTGAGTGGATAGGGAGATGAGCGGTCTTCCTGGTTCCAGTGCTGGATTTCATCGCAGAAGGTTTCGATCAACTGATTAATCATGTATTCCATGACAACGGGCTGTTGAGTGAAACTGCTGGTCGTTTTTTCGATCTGTCTGGAGGTGACTTTTTCGATGAGCGATCGCCGCTGCAACGAGTTGAGGGATTCGATTAACTCACGAGTGGGAACGGTATCGACCAGATCCGTCTGCAACTCCGTCAGGGTGACAGGTTCTCGATTAACCGCCAGCCAATACATCAGCGACTGTTCCATCGCAGTCAGGCGTTGAAAATGTTGATCTAATAGATCCCGGATGTCATCAAACAGGTAAGCGCTCTGCTGCGCAAGTTCCAGAAACGTGGAGATGCTGCCATCAAAGAATTCGCGAATCGAAGAGGCAACGATTTTGAGCGCCAGGGGATTGCCTGCGTAACGAGCAATCAACGTTTGCCATTCGGCTTCGGTTCCCGTGAACGTACCTTTGAGATTGAACAATTCCCGGCTGTGCGTGGTGGGGAGTCCACTCAGTTGCAGCGATCGCACGGGCAAGTTTTCCCCTTCAAATTTGGCTAATCCCAGAGGTTTTTCCCGCGAAGTCAGAATCACACAACTCTGATGGGGGATTTCTGCCACGCTCCGCAACAGTTGCCCATAGGTTTCGTACCCATCTTGATAGCGTCCGGTGCGATCGCCCGGCTGCAAAATCGACTCCAGGTTGTCTAGAATCAGCAGCCCCCGATGCCCCCGCAAATAATTCAGCAGCCAGGATATCCGTTCATCTAATTCGGCAGGAAACTGGGTTTCGGGTTGGTTAGACAGACTGGAGATCAGATCCGCCAGCAAATCATGCAGGGCTGGAGAATTTCGGAGCGATCGCCAAATCACAAATTCAAACGGGGAAGTGGATGGGGCGGTGTCTCCTGTAGATAGATTCATGGCAAGTTTGACCGACAACGCTGTCTTGCCAATACCGCCCATGCCCAACAGTGTCACCAGACGACAATGATCCTGAGCAATCCATTGCAACAGGGTATGGAGTTCCTCGCAGCGACCAAAGAAAAAAGAAACGTCCGGAGCATCGCCCCAATCGCTTAGCAGGGGTTCCGCAGCCATATTTTCAGAAGATTTATTAAGCTGTGGATTTTCGGCAGCGATCGCAGGTTGGGTAATAGCAGGCAGTGATGCGATCGAAGGTCGATGAGGTAGTGAATTGACTGATGGAGAACCCGAATCCGTCTCAATCAGGTCTCGCCAATCCAGATCGAGCACCTGGCAGTAAGCTCGAAATGCCTCTGCTTTGATGGCTTGTTTACCTGCCAGAAACCGCTTCCAGGTTCCCTCTGAAATACCCGATGCTAGCTTACCCGACTCCTCCCAGGTAACCCCTAAAACTCGACTTGCCAACTCCATCCATCGGAAATCATCAACCGTCCAACCCTTGGAGAGTCGAGCTTGTCTAATTTTTTGTAAACCCTGCCGTGAGGCTTTTAAGGTCTCCATCTTAAATACGTGGTTTTGTTGATCCGCAAAATATCGCGCCTGTCAAGATCGACTTTATACAGCGATACAAAACACCATTAAGGAGATTTCTACGAAAGAAATTACCCGTCGTGTGGATCTCTTCCCCGCTGTGCAGGGGAGACATCCACACGACGCAGGTAATTTCATTGCTAGAAATCTCCTAAAAGCATACTAACGTGAATCTCTTATGGCACATCGCCGCTTCACATTTAATTGCTTTTGTCAAGGTCAGTTTTATCGGGAAGCGCTTGCCGCTCCAATCTGATCTTGAGCTAGTAAAAAACAAGAGGCATCCTGAGGGAAATGAACGAGTACACTACGGCGGACATACGCCTGTGTCTTTCGCGCGCCACACGCGAAAGGCATAGGCAAACTTAGGAGATTTCTACGAAAGAAATTATCCGTCGTGTGGATGTCTTCCCCGCTGTGCAGGGGAGACATCCACACGACGCAGGTAGTTTCTTTCGTAGAAATCTCCTTAAACCGCCGAGTATTAGGTGACTGACAATATTCATGCCCTTTAATTGCCATGTCTCAAATTATTTCAATTCACTCCTACCGGGGCGGAACTGGCAAATCGAATCTCACCGCTAACCTGGCAACAGCGATTGCCCTTCAGGGTAAGCGCGTTGCCGTTGTCGATACCGATTTGCAGTCTCCTGGTATCCATGTTCTATTTGGGCTGGATAGCAAGGCCCCTGGTCAAACACTAAATGATTTTTTGTGGAATCGCAGTCCGATTCAAGCAACGGCCCATGATGTTGGCACCAATTTAGGAGTCCAGGGAAACGGCAAATTGTTTTTAGTCCCTGCCAGTACTGATGCCGATGAAATTGCCCATATTCTGAGCGAAGGGTACAATGTGAGCCGTTTGAATGATGGCTTTCGCCAGTTGCTCAGAGAGTTGGAACTTGACTATTTGTTCATTGATACCCATCCTGGGTTAAGCCGGGAAACGCTACTGTCCATTGCTACATCTAATTTAGTACTTCTCATTTTGCGTCCTGACCAGCAAGATTTTCAAGGGACAGCCGTAACGATAGATGTTGCTCGTCAGCTTCAAGTTCGCAACGTGATGCTGGTGATCAATAAAGCTTTGAGTAAAGTGGATTTCGCAATGCTGCAAAAGAAAGTGGAATCGACCTATGAGATTCCTGTTGCAGGGATCTTTCCCCTATCAGAAGACATGGTGGAATTAGGCAGCAAGGGCCTTTTCTGTTTGCAATACCCCCATCACCCCTTAACCCAAACGTTCAGACAGATTGCTGCAACCATCATTCACTCAAGTTTAATGACAAAACAATGGGAACTCAATATATTACTCCAGCAACGTTAAAGGATGCGAAATTGAACCGATCCCACGTAGGATGGGCAAAGGACGGCAGTCCGTGCCCATCTATCCTGAAATTGGGTGATGGGCACGCTTTGCTTTGCCCATCCTACGAATACTTTGGGCTGCATCTCAAGAATTCTGTTCCTGCTACCTATACCTGACAGACTGGATAGGGGGACTATACAATGTTCAAACATTTTTCAACTAAATCACAAGATTTACAGCGCTTTGCAAGCGCGTGTGGTACAAAGTTTTTGTTAAGAGCCGTGCGGAGCGAGGCTCTTAACAAAAACTTTGGTTCTATCTCAGCGCAAAGCGCTGTAAAGCAACTCTTGACTGCCCGGTTGTCTCGACGAGTTGTTTTATGGATCTTTGGCAGTTTTTCGTTGATTGTTGGAATGATTCTGGTTCCGTCGCTGCAACGTCGAGAACAAGAAATGCTAACCCAAATGCGGCAAGTCACCTCTGGCAAAGTTCTCTGGATTGCCACGACGTTTCCCAACACAACGTCTCAACAGTTGCTGGAGAAAGTCCAGCAGTTGAAAAAAGATCCCATGCTATCCACCATTTTAGGAGGAGCCGTTTATACAGAAGATGGCAAACTGATTGGTACGTTTGGAGAAACCCCTGAACTTCCGTTTACAGAGGCGATCGCCGAAGGGATGATGCACTTTGAAGCGGGCGATCGCTTGATGTCCCACAATAGGCGCTACGATGCCACCTGGATTGTTTCACGTCCCGGCCTTGATGATATTGTGGTCATCCGACATGATGCCTCTTCTGTTAACGCAGAGGTGTATTCCTATATTTTTTGGATGACCGGGTTGAGTTTAGTGATCTCAGCCGTGATCACTGCTACTACAATGGTTGTCTTGGGGGCAACAGTCATTACGCCCATCCTGATCTTGCGACAAGATTTGCTGACAGCGGGAGAATCCATCCGTCATGATCAGCCTACACCCCAATTTCAGTCGAACTTCACCAATCGACAAGATGAACTGGGTGAGGTCATTCGGGCCTTTCGGCAAATGTTTAGCCAAATTTCTCAAGCTGTTGAGGAACGCAAACAAGCCGAAGCTGAATTGCTGGATAATAATCGCCAAATGTCGCAGTATATTCAGCACGTGAATCTGGTGACTGCGGCTGCGGCTGCCGTAGAGGCAGGTGAATTTCAAATTGGTAGCTTGCAAGCAGTGAGCGATCGCCCCGATGAATTAGGTCGATTGGCGCGTATGTTTCAAAATATGGTAGAGCAGGTGCAAGAGCGTGAAGCTGAATTGAAACAGCAGGTTGAAGATTTGAAGATTGAAATTGATCACGTTAAGCGAGTGAGACAAGTGAGTGAGGTAACTCAGTCCGACTGGTTTCAAGCCTTACAGTTAGAAGTTGATTCCTTGCGCCAAATAGAGGCGATGCAGGATGAAGTTTTCTAGAGGTTACTTCTATGTACACAAAATCTCTCATTCCTTTTGAAACTGCCTTAGAAATTGCAGATACAGCAGTATTCACTCAGGTATCCAGACACCTGAAGAATATTGAAGTAATGGTTTTGCAAGGAGTGTGGCAGGGACAAAAATATGATCAGATTGCTGAAGAATGTGGCTACGCACCAGAATATATTAAAAATGATGTTGGGCCAAAACTCTGGCAGCTACTTTCCTATAGCTTGGGCGAAAAAGTAAGTAAGACAAATTTGATGGCTGTCCTGGCACGGCGAGCTAACTCAATTCCTGTAAAAGAGGGTGAAATCACTCCTGTAGAAACTGTCGAAAATGATAGCATTGAAAACAACCGCAAAAGCACTCACGCAAATGCCAATCCAATCCATGCTGAACGCTTTGATCAAGTACCCGAACTACCCGTAGGTCTGGTTCCTCTGGATTCGCCCCTGTATGTGCTACGCCCCCCTGTAGAATCGCGCTGTTACGCGGAGGTTATGCGTCCTGGCACATTGATTCGACTCAAAGCGCCCCATCAAATGGGCAAAACCTCGCTGATGGTTCGTATCCTTGCCTATGCCAGACAACAGTTTGATGCGAAAGTACAAACGGTAGCATTGAATTTACAACAGGCCGATCGCGATATTTTTTCAAATCTTGATCGGTTCCTGCGCTGGTTTTGTGCAGCGATCGCTCGCAAGCTTCAGCTAGTCAACTCAGTCGAGAACTATTGGAGCGATACGTTTGGCAGCAAAAGCAACTGTACAGCTTATTTCGAAGATTATATCTTGCCAGCAGTTGATGATATCTTAGTGCTGGCATTGGATCAAGTGGATGAGGTCTTTCTGCATCCCGAAATTGCTGATGATTTTTTTACACTGCTGCGCTCCTGGTATGAGGAAGCAGCCTACGGAGATAGTGGAAATCCCCTCTGGAAAAAACTGCGCCTGATTATTATTCACTCTACAGAAGTGTATATTCCGCTTGATATCAACAAGTCTCCTTTTAATGTGGGATTGGCGATCGAACTCCGGGCATTTTCGTCTTCGCAGGTTTATGATTTGGCTCAACGTTATAGCTTGCAGTTGATGAAACCAGAGCTATCTGAACTTATGCATTTAGTTGCTGGCCATCCTGCGCTAGTTCAACAAGCTCTCTTTCATCTGGCAAAAGGCGACTTGACCCTCACCCAATTAATCCAGACTGCACCCACTGATGCAGGCATCTACCGCAATCATTTGCATCGTCATCTCCAGTATCTACAGGAACATCCTGAATTAGCCGCTGCGTACAAACAAGTTATTCATACTTCTGATCCAATTGAGTTAGAACAGCTCCTGGCGTTTAAGCTACATAGTATAGGGCTGGTCGAACTTCGAGGTAATCAAGTGATATCGAGTTGTGAACTATATCACCAGTATTTCCAGAATTTTCAGGTGGAAGGAACGTTGCTGCATGAAAAGGGATTGCGGATGGAGCAGAGATAGTAAGTTCTCACCATCCTGATTAATTTAAGTGCTGGAGTTTTGACTATTTTTTCTACAATGCCGCGAAACATCCTCTCAGAGAGCGTTTCGCGATATATTTAATTTTAATGCCGATTCTCCCTGAAATGCTGACTAAGTCAGCATTTCAGGGAGAATCGGCGCAATTTAGTCAAAACTCCAGTTAAATAAACGCATGGCATTCAGTGTTACGAGCAAGGAAGATCCCATGTCTTCAAGAACCGCGATCGGTAATCCAATCACTCCCAAAACGCCAAGGGTAACGAATGTAGCGTTCAGCACTAAGGCAATAGCAATACTTTGCTGAATCACTGAGAGCGTTCGACGACTGAGTTGAATTGTATCCCCTAAACGCCTCAAATCGTTTCCTACGAGCACGACATCAGCCGCTTCCAGTGCGACATCGATCTTGCCTATGGCAAAACTAACATCAGCGATGGCTAGTGCAGGTGTATCGTTGATGCCATCGCCAACCATGCCCACAATGCCAGAGCGACGCAGTTTATGAATGGCCTGCAACTTATCTTCAGGGAGTAGTTCAGCCTGGTACTCTTCAATCCCAACCTCTTGAGCAACCTGCCTTGCTACCGTCGAACGATCGCCCGTTAGCATGACGAGTCGTTTCAGCCCAAGCCGTTTCAACAACCGCACAGCTTCTGTGGATTCAAGCCGTAATCCATCGGCAAGTGCGATCGCCCCCACCAATTCCTGCTGTGTTCCGATTAACACGGGCGTTTGTCCTTGAGATTCAATTTCAGCAAACAGAGATTTGGCAGATGAAAGTTCAATATTCTGTTCCTCGAATAATCGACGATTGCCCACAAAGTAGATTGTCGGTCCAAATTTTGCCCAAATGCCTTTACCAGGAACAGCATTAAACGATTCCGGAGTCTCTAGTTTCAATCCTTGAGCCGTTGCCTCAGCGACGATCGCCTTTGCCAACGGATGTTCTGATTGTTGCTCTAGCGAGGCTGCAATCATCAGGATCATGTGATTGCTCATCGCACCCAGACTATGCACCTTCTGCACCACTGGCAACCCTTGGGTAATCGTGCCTGTTTTGTCAAAGGCTAACGTTGTTAGTCGTCCCGCAGTCTCTAACGCATGCCCACCTTTGAACAGCACACCTTTACGGGTAGCGGCTCCGATCGCACTAATGAGTGACACAGGCGTTGCAATCACCAGAGCGCAGGGACAGGCGATCACCAGCAACACCAGTGCTTTGTAAAACCAGGGTTGAAATGGTTGGGCAAACAGGAGTGGGGGAACCAGTGTAATGCCAGCCGCAAGAATCAGGACGATTGGGGTATAGATGGCAGAAAAGCGATCGACCCATTGTTGAATGGGCGCACGGCTTTCTTGAGCCTCTTCAACCAGATGAACAATCCGAGCAACGGTTGTATCTTTGGACGTGTGTGTCACTTCCACTTCTAGAAAACCTGTTTGGTTCAAGGTTCCTGCAAATATGGGATCTCCCTTTTCTTTATTCTCTGGCAATGACTCTCCAGTAATTGCAGACTGATCAACTGCACTCACACCAGAGATGACAACACCATCAAGCGCAATGCGTTGTCCAGGGCGAATCATTAGAACCTCAGCGACCTGAATACTTTCCACCGGAACAGAAACTTCTTGCCCATTTCGCTTGATGGTTGCGGTGGCAGGAGTCAGATTCATTAAGTCTCGAATGGCATTGCGGGTGCGACCAAAGGTGAAATTTTGTAGTGTTGTTCCCAGTGCGAAGAGAAAGATGACGAGTGCGCCTTGAAACCACTGACCGAGAATCGCTGCCCCGATCGCTGCTAAGGTCATCAGCAGGTTCATGTCGGCTCGACGCAGTTTGAGTGCAATCCAGGCGGCTCGTAGAATGGGCACAATGGCAATGACTAAACTGATGCCATAAAATCCCTGAGCCACGAGCGGCAGTGACAATAAACGCTCTGCAATCAAGCCTGAGAGCAAGCCAACTCCACTGAAAACAACTGTTTGCCCTCGACGAGTTTTTAACCAGAACTGCCGTCCGGTTAGGTCGGACTTACGCGATCGCAAATCAGCCACAGGCTGATCGGTTGAATTTGGTACATCGCTGGTTCTGTCTACCTCAACTGTGTATCCTAAGCTTGTGACCCGCTGAATGATGTTAGTTTCACTGGCTTGTTGCGGGTCGTAAGTCACATTTAATCGTTCTGAAGCGAAATTAACCCTTGCCTCAATGATTCCAGGTAACTGCTGTAGATTGGCGGCAATGGTCTTAGCACAGCCACCACAGTCCATACCACCAATTTGAGCCTGTATGGTTTTCAGTGCTGAAGCTGAGTTCATTTTTGGCAGCCCTTCAAAAACGCGGTTTGGTCGAGGTAGACATATCAGTATTGGCTGATGTTTAACATATTAACAAGGACTGCTAAGTACTGGACTTTTGACTAAATCACGCCGATTTTTCTTAAAACGCTGACTCAGTCAGCGTTT
>CAZVXA010000167.1:0-5170 GCA_964630955.1 uncultured bacterium
CCAAAAAGCTGTCCCGCCCTTCGACTTCGCTCAGGGCGGGACAGCTTTTTGGGTTTCAACTTTTTCCACGCCCACTTACTTAAAACCCATAACTTTCTGAGGAAGGCGCAGCTGAGCCGCGCCTTCCTCAGAAAGTTATTCGGATTACTTCTGTAAGAGTCCAAGAACTACAATCGGGGTATGTTTGGCTGGAGCAAGCACATGGATAAGCCCGAAGTACATCCAGGTGGAACGGTGGAAGTGACATTCACGCCTGATCTCTACAAGGTAGACTTTTATGCCTGGACGCAGGAACAGGCTACTTTACTCCGCGCCCAGAAGTGGGGTCAGATCGATTTACCCAATTTAGTTGAGGAAATTGAATCGTTGGGGAAGCAGCAGCAGCAGGAACTTCGCAATCGTTTGAGTGTATTAATCGGGCATTTGCTGAAATGGCATTACCAACCTCAGAGGCGAAGCCGCAGCTGGCTAACAACATTAAGAGTGCAACGCATTGATATTAGTGAATTGTTAGGGGACAACCCCAGCCTGAAGGCTTATCTCCAGGAAGCACTTCAGAGGGGATACGTCAGGGCGATCGAACTTGCTGCGGGTGAAACAAATCTCCCCAGCCGGACTTTCCCAGCGGAGTGTCCCTACAGCTTGAGCCAAATCCTGGACAGCAATTTTTATCCCGGTGAACCCAGTGAATTGATTGAGGAATAGACTGCTTCGCGTCTACCCTAATTTCAAAAATTTATCCAGGGCATCCACCAGAGCCGGACTCCAGCGGCGCACGTTTCTCACCCAGTCGATATCTCTATAACGGGAATCAAGCCCCACCGCCGCATACCAGTTACTCTCCGCCTCACCCTGTTTGCCCTCTGCCCAGTAGATCGCCGTCAGGGCTGCACGGGCATCGGCAAATTGGGGATACTTGCGGGCGAGATTCTTCAGGTGTCGGGTGGCTTCTTTTACATCTCCCGTCTGGTAGAGGGCGATCGCATAGTTCGACCGGGCGAACGCATAGTCGGGCACCATGTCAGCGGCTTGTTTGTAGTCCTCAACCGCCTTTTCCCAGTCCCCCATGCCTGCCTCAGCGTTGCCTCGATTGTTGTAAGCAGCGGGGTCCTTCGGGTCGAGTTCCAGAACTTTGTTGTAATCGGCGATCGCCTTCTCCCACTGCTTCAGTCCCTCCCAGGCGGTGCCCCGGTTCAGGTAGGGGTCGGGGGCATCGGGAGCCAGTTCGATCGCTTTATTGTAGTCGGCGATCGCTTCCTCCAGCTTGTACTGGCTGACTCTGGCATTGCCCCGGTTGCTGTAGACGGCAGGCTCGTTGGGAATTTGCTTCAACAGTTCTGTCCAGAGCAGCTCAGCTCGCTCAAAGTTGCCCTCATTGGTGGCGCGAAACGCTTTCTCCCGCAGGTTGGTCAGGATTTCAATGTCGCTTGGGGCATCGACTGCGGTTTGGGCGGCGAGGGGAACTGCAAAGCCGAACCAGCAGCAAAGAATTAAGGTGATGGTAATTAGGAGATTGAGCATCGGTCATGTATGAAAAGAATTTTTTAGGCCGCGCTTAGGCTGCGCCTCTCCCTGTCTCGTCTCCAGGCTCCGCCTGGAAATGCCATTTCGGAGGCTCTGCCTCCTACTCATAGATGGAGGCAGAGCCTCCAGAGGGCATTACTGGCTGGAAGCCAGTAACGAGAACGGAACGAGAGAGGAGAGGGCCAGTAACAAGGAGGGTTTCATCTTCCGAAGGAATCCTCAAAACCGCCGTTTGTCGATTCGTCAGGTACGATTCTGATGATGACAGTTTTATCGCAACAAGGCAAAGTCCCCGGTGGTCGCTGCGCCCAATCCACCTCTCCAGAAGTTCTTGCGGGACGTATCACAGTGGTACGGAGCAATTGCGCTTGAGCATCGAGAACTGGCCCAACAAATTCTTCTGGAATCACTGTTTGTGCGGTTTACGGGCAAGCAGTTAACCTTACAGTCGGTCGTTGGACAGGAGCACGCATCTCAACGCCCGGAGGAGCAGTCCTGGGGGCGATCGCTCACCCCAATTCTCGATCGCTACAGCTACAGTCTCCACCCCAACACATCTGCACTCATGCCCGACCTGCTGGGGTTCTTACCAGAGCGGCTGATGACCCTTAACGCCACAGTCAATTCCGGAGGAAGCGAGTCGGCTCCTCGTAGCACCAGCCGCAAGCAAACGGGTTCCTTCTACACGCCGTCAGAGATGGTAGAGGATGTTGTCCGAAGGGCGATCGGGTATCAGTTGCAGGCACAAAACCAGGTCAAACAAATTGCTGAGCTAAAGATCTGCGATCTTGCCTGCGGAGCCGGAGCCTTCCTGCTGGGAGTTCTGGAACAACTGACGACCAGACTGGCACAGATCGACCCGGAGAATCTTCTCTGGAAGCAGTGCCAGATTGAGCGAATCCAGCACATTGAGGACAAAACACATCAAGAACGATCGCTCACCACCCTCCATCAGGTCTTCTCTTACCCCGCCGACTTTGCCCGCCGCTTCTACTTATTACAGAACAATCTGTACGGTGTGGATGTGCAGGCGATCGCCACCCAGACCACCCGCCTCCGCTGCTGGCTGACCCTCCTCACCGAATTTCACTCCGTCCCCCTCCCCAGTCTCAATCTGGCCACCGCCGACAGTCTCCTCACCCATCCAGATGACTTATTTGACATTCAATCCTTCGACCTGCTGCTGACCAATCCACCCCACGTAGACTCCGAGGAAATGATGCGGACGTCATCCGACCTCCGCAGCCGCTACAGTGCAGCATTCAGCACGGCAAAAGGCAATTGGGATCTGTCGGTGGTATTTGTCGAGCGGGGACTCGACTTGCTCAAGCCCGATGGCGTGCTGGCCTATGTGGTGCCCAACAAGCTAGTCGGGGCCGCCTACGCAAAACCGCTGCGCGATCGCCTTCTCAGTCAACAAATCTTAGAAATTCGGGACTACTCCACTGTGAAACTGTTTGGCAGAGCAGGGGCTTACCCAACCGTGCTGTTTCTGCAAAACACTCCTCCTGGCAGCAGCGTGGAGATGACGAGAATGGGCAGCATAACCCAGGTGTACGATGCCAACCAGGTGCCAGCACCGTTGTTCTATCGAGACACCTGCTGGGACCGATATTTTGTGTCGGGCATTGAACTGGGGATTCTGGAGAAGTGCGATCGCCACCCCCCACTGCACACTCGTTTCCCCGACGTCATGGGAGCTGCCACCGTCGGCGAAGCCTACGCCCTCAAATCGTTCATCCGTGAGTTTGATGGAACCGATCACCCCCACAAAAAGCTAATTAACACGGGAACGATCGACCCCTACTGCACCCGATGGGAATTCCGTCCTACCCGCTACCTGAACACCCTCTATCAGGCTCCCATTGTGCTCGATGCCGATCTCCAGACGTTCAGCCCCACCCGATTTCAGCAGGCAACGGCAACCAAGCTGGCGATCGCAGGCATGGGCAGACGGCTGGAGTGCTGCTATGACGAGGGAGCCTGTCTCACAGGCAAATCCACCACCCTGATTCTCGGCAACCCCGACGACCTGAAAGTTCTCCTGACCATTCTTAATAGTTGCCTGATTTCCTGGTGGTTCCGCACCTTCTATCGGTCGCTTTCTCTCTCAGGGGGCTACCTGCGCATCGGCAAACCGGAGATTAAAATGATCCCTTTGGCCGAGGCTAATTTTGACCAGCAGCGATCGCTCCTCCGCCTCTGCAATCAAATCCTCACCCTCAAAGCAAATGACCCGACCGCAGAAATTAGCCATTTAGAAGAGGCGATCGACGAGCGGGTGTTTGAATTGTACGGGTTGTCTGAGGAAGAGAGGATGATTGTTCAAAGGCTTTAGCCCCACCCCAACCCTCCCCTTGGCAAGGGGAGGGCTGGGGTGGGGGTTTCCCTTGGTGAGGGGGGAATGAGGGGGGTGAAAACCTTCAGGTAGCCCGCCTACGACGCCACCGCGATCAAACTCTGGTGCTTCACCAGCACCCCTGGCTCCCGCTGAATCGGCAGTGTGTCCAGGATATCGAGCTTCGAGCAATATTCCAGATCCTCGTAGCACTGGAGTCGTAGCAAACGCTGACCGTGCGTTGCAAGCTGCAACAAATCGTGCAGACGATCTTTCCACTGCTGGTAGAGGGCGATCGCCCCCAACACTTCATCGTTCCCGGCCAGTTCTTCCAGAGACGCGCCCATAGTGGTCATCAAACTGTGGGCGATCGCTCCAGCGCAGACCGTATCTTCAAGGGAGAAAGACCCCTCCCAGCCGGAGCAAACAATCCAGATGGTGTCTGGACGATTCTCCAGCAAATAATTGACCACCGCTTTACGATTGATCAACGCAGCAGCTAGAACTGTAGGCGCAGACCGGACGCAAGTCAGAGCGCGGGTGCCGTTGGTGGTGCTGATAAACAGCCGCCGTCCTCCGACCACCTCCGGTGTACAACCCAGCGGTGAATTTCCGAAGTCAAACCCCTCCACCTTGGCACCCCCGCGCTCGCCTGCCCGGATTCGCTTCTCCGGCTCCCACTGGCTGCTGACGCTCAACAGCTCATCGAGGTCGCTAAACACCTGCACAGCTTCGGCACCCGCTGAGAGAGCGGTGGCCATGGTGCTGGTGGCCCGCAGAACATCGACGGCAATCGCGCAGTCAGGCACCCGATCGGTGGGAGTCAGCTCAGGCGTATGAAATACAAATAGTTTCACGAGGTGTACCTGCAATCAACACTGTCGCCTCCATCTTAAGATTAATTACGCCTGCCGTTGGCCTAAATGATATAGGAGTGCCCTGGCTTTGTAATTGAGTAATCTCTATTCCGAAGGAAGAATACAGCGCTTTGCAAGCGTGTGTGGTACAAAGTTTTTGTTGAGAGCCGTGCTCCGCACGGCTCTCAACAAAAACTTTGATTCTATCTCAGCGCAAAGCGCTGTAATTAAAATCTTGACAATTGAAACGTGCTCATTGTGCCCAGATTTACAGCAGTAATTTCACAGACAGGAATAGGGCAACCGTCCCCTGCCCGTCCGTTCTTAGAGCCTATCCGCCAACCCGAATTCCAGGAGGCGGGGCGCTGTTGCGGAGCGCCACCGGGGAAGAGGGGTTGCAGTTTTAAGATTGGGGGGCCAAAGGCCCCCCTTAAGCGACACCCCAAAACCC
>CAZVXA010000167.1:5180-14459 GCA_964630955.1 uncultured bacterium
TGGTCACCCTCCCCCGGCCCGTCCTTTTTTCGCGCTAATCCCCCACCCCTAATTCCGGGTGGCGCGCGGTTGTCGCGCCCCGCCTCCTGGAATTCGGGTTGGCAGTTTTCAGATAGGCGCTCAAAGGCACACTCTGACGCTCAACACAATACCCATCGGCTCTTACGTCACCCAATTCGGTTATCCCCCCTTCGCAGCAGATAAGAGCAATCGATAGAGTGAGGCTAATACACACAAGTAAGTTGAAGAATCGTATTAGGAGTTACCCCACTCCTGTGCGAGGGACATTCGTTATTAGTGCATCTGTGATGAGTGGCCCAAATGATACCCACGTAGAGAGACCTCACCCATGTTTGAGTATTTCACTGAACGTGCGATCGCTGTCGTTATGCGTGCCCAGGAAGAGGCTCGTCGTCTGGGGCACAACTTTGTCGGCACCGAGCAAGTTCTGCTGGGGCTGATTCAGGCAAAGAGCAGCATCGCCGCCGAGGTTCTGGCCGGAATGGGCGTCACCCTCAGCGCTGCCCGGATCGAAGTTGAAGGTATAATTGGGCGCGGTTCAGGCTTTGTCCCAGCAGAGATTCCGTTTACCCCAAAAGTGAAGCGGGTGTTTGAGCAAGCGTTTCAGGAAGCCCGCCAACTTGACCAGCGCTATGTGTCTCCAGAGCATCTGCTACTCAGCCTGATCGATGAGCAGGAAAGCGTTGCTGTTCGAGTTCTGACTAATCTGAGCGTTGACCTGGGCGAATTGCGGACGCAGATTATTCGCTCAATGGGCGAGATGGAGCCTGTCGCTGCCAGTGCCCGTCGTCAGCCCGGGCCTGCACAGAACAAGAAGAACACCCCCATGCTCCAGGAGTTTGGCACGAACCTGACTCAGATGGCGATGGAGGGTAAGCTCGACCCGGTAGTGGGTCGTGCCAAAGAGATCGAGCGTGTTGTGCAAATTCTGGGACGCCGCACCAAGAATAACCCCGTGCTGATTGGTGAACCGGGCGTGGGTAAGACGGCGATCGCCGAAGGTCTGGCCCAGCGCATCGTCAACCAGGACGTGCCCGATATTCTGATGGACAAGCAAGTGATCAGCCTGAATATGGGCACCCTGCTGTCAGGAACCCGCTTCCGGGGCGACTTTGAGGAGCGCATCACGCAAATCCTCAACGAAGTGCGTGAATCCAGCAACATCATTCTGGTGATCGACGAGGTACACACCCTGGTGGGTGCAGGCGGCGCAGAAGGTGGCACCGATGCCGCTAACCTGATGAAGCCGACCCTGGCTCGTGGTGAGATTCAGTGCATTGGTGCCACCACCCTGGATGAGTACCGCAAGCACATTGAGCGCGATGCGGCTCTGGAGCGACGCTTCCAGCCGATCATGGTAGAAGAACCCACCGTGGCTGAGACAGTTGAAATTCTGTACGGCCTGCGTCAGCGCTATGAGCAGCACCACCGGCTGACGATTTCTGATGAAGCGTTAGAAGTGGCGGCTCAGTGGTCCGATCGGTATATCAGCGATCGCCACCTGCCCGACAAAGCGATCGACCTGATCGACGAAGCGGGTTCCCGTGTTCGATTCCGCAATGCGCTGCGTTCGCCCGATCGTGCCCTGAAGCAGGAACTCCGGAGAGTTAGTGCTGCCAAGAGCGATGCCGTCCAGCGGCAGGACTTTGACCAGGCTGCCAAGCTGCGCGATCAGGAGATCGAATTGGAGCACAAGCTACGCGGACTCGATGTCCAGAACGCTGAGATGGAAGGCCCTGCCAGTACCGTAGCGCCCCAGGTCACAGCGGAGGACATCGCCCAGGTACTTGAAGCCTGGACGGGCATCCCCGTCAACAAGCTGACGGAATCTGAGGCTGTCTCGCTGCTCCACCTGGAGGCGACGCTGCATGAGCGCGTCATCGGTCAGGACGAAGCGGTCAGGGCGGTCTCCAAAGCGGTTCGTCGTGCCCGTGTGGGTCTGAAGGAGCCTAATCGCCCGATCGCCAGCCTGTTCTTCTCTGGCCCCACTGGCGTTGGTAAAACCGAACTGGCAAAAGCCCTCGCGGTGGCCATGTTTGGTTCCGAAGAGGCCATGATCCGCCTTGATATGTCCGAGTTCATGGAATCCCACACTGTTTCCAAGCTGATCGGTTCGCCTCCCGGCTACGTCGGCTACGACGAAGGCGGTCAGCTCACTGAAGCAATTCGTCGCAGACCCTATACGGTGATTCTGCTGGACGAAATCGAGAAAGCCCACCCTGACGTGTTCAACTCACTGCTGCAAATTCTGGAGGATGGTCGTCTGACGGACTCTAAAGGCCGCACGGTGAACTTCAAACACACGCTGATCATCCTCACCTCGAATATTGGTTCCCGCGTGATCGAGAAAGGTGGCGGTGGGCTGGGCTTTGACTTCGCCTCCGAAAGTGAAGCCGACTCGCAGTACAACCGCGTGCGCACGCTGGTCAACGACGAGTTGAAGAACTTCTTCAGGCCCGAACTGCTGAATCGCCTTGATGAAATCATTGTCTTCCGTCAGCTCAACCGCGAGGAAGTGACTCAGATCGCCGACCTGATGATCCAGCAGCTTGCGGTTCGTCTGCACGAGCAGAACATCGGCCTGGAAGTCACCCCTGCTGTTAAGGAACGCCTGATTAACGAGGGCTACAACCCCAGCTACGGTGCTCGTCCCCTGCGTCGCACGCTTACTCGATTGATCGAAGACAACCTGGCGGAAGCCATGCTGTCCGGCACGATCAATCCGGGTGATACAGCGGTAATGAATCTGGATGGTGACAGTCAGATCCAGGTGACCCGCAAGGTGATTTCGACGTTACAGCCCGTTGGCTAATTTCAAACAAAAAAGCCGCTCTGCTTACGCTGCAAGCAGAGCGGCTTTTTTGTTTGCATTTTTTTCTCATTTCCTGGCAGTGTCAGAGAATACAAGTAACTGGACTTTTGACTAAATTGCGACAATTTTCTCCAAAACGCTGACTGCGTCAGCGTTTTAGAGAAAATCGTCGCTAGAATTAAATATGGTGCGAAACACTCTCTGCGAGAGCATTTCGCAGCGTTATAGAGAAAATAGTCAAAAGTCCAGTACTTTACTGTCTATCCGAAAAACTGAATTCCAGGAGGCGCGACGCTGTCGCGCCTCCTGGAATTCAGTTTTTCGGATAGGCGCTTAGTTCAGCAGTTGAATATTCGAGAAAGTGGCTTCCAGTGCGATCGGTTGCCCCTCCTCAACAGCACGTACCACCTCGTAGGTCAGCATATAGTAGCCGCCCATCTGCACGTAGGACAGTTCCACCTCCTGCTGGCTGGTCACTGCTCCGGTTTCAGCATTGCGATAGACGATGTCATAGCCCGTCGAGATATAGCCATTCCCGGTATCAAGGCTGGCCTTGTGATTGATCACAAACGCAGTACCACGCATCACCCGACTGACCTGACAGATCTCGCTGTTGCGGATCTTATAATTCGACCCCATCGCGTCACCGGACACCAGAATTTCCGTTGCACCCGTTTCGTCCGTTTCCCCCAGCGCAAAGCTGTTTTTGCCGTGGGCCTGCTCAAAGCCAGTACGTTTGCGGTGGGTAACAACTTCCCAAACAAATCCCATCATTCGCTCTTTGGCTTTCTCGTCGGCCACATCCAGCACATCGTAGCTGAGGTCGCGATTGACGCGTACCTTTCCGGTGTAGGTCTGGTCGCCCTGCTTCAGCGTCAGGTCGGCGGTAAAACCTGGAAATTCTGCATCCCAGGTGTAGCGATTTTCGTAAGCGGCCCGGAACAGGTCGCGAGCGTTGAGGGTGGTTACAGTCATAGCAGCTCTCTAAGCGTTTTTCTTATTCTAAAGAGATTTCCGCAAAAGAAAACACCCGTTGTGTGGGCGGTTCCCCCCGCGTAGCGGGGGGAACCGCCCACACAACGCAGGTAATTTCATCACTGAAAATCTCCTAAGTTGCCAGTTGTCAGGAGAGAAACAGGTACAGGTTACCTTACCCGTCACCCCTGTTGATATACGCTCTCCACCCCCCCCAGACAGTAATTTCCTTCTGCCCCTCACACAAAAGGGGTTCCCCCAACACACCCAGCACTTCCTCGCCATCCATCAACCGCACCTTTCCAATACACAGACCGGGAGGTTCCTGAAGCAAAACCTGTCCCAGTCCTGCAAAGGGGACATCCCACACCTCAACAGCAATCGCCACTCCACCCTCAGACACCCGCATCATGGCAGGATGGCGATCGCCAATCGACCACAGACGGTAGGTAGGTTCAGTTTCTGCCTCCCGAACAAAGGTAGCACCGACGTGCATCAAGTTTGGGTTGAGTTCCAGTCCCCGCATCAAAGTGCCGTTGACCGCAAGATGCACAGTGCTCATGGATTTGTAGATTTGTTTCGCCTTGACGGATAAGTGTTAACTCTTCAAACAATTTGTATTTATAAAAAGTCGCCTCCCTATAATGCCTATGGCTTTGCCAAAACGACTCCCGCAGTTCTAAGGAGACAAAGACGTTGCTTCACTCTACCCTACTTCTGACAGCGATAACGGCACCCTGGTCGCCCTCAGTGGGTCTCGTCATGATCGCCAGCAACCTGTTTGCGATCGCCATCGGCTACTACGCCATCCAAAAGCGTGGGGTCGGCCCTGATTTGCCTGTCCAGTTACCCGCCATGTTCACGGGGTTTGGTTTACCTGAGTTGCTGGCAACCGCCAGTTTTGGCCACATTCTGGGTGCAGGCTTCATTCTGGGGCTTTCCAACGCTGGACTGCTGTAATTCATCGACAGAACAATACAGGCTGTTTCGCTTGCAGGATGAGCGGAGCAGCCTGTATTGTTCTAAGAGCCTATCCGAAAAACCAAATTCTGGAAGGCGCGCCCTCCAGAATTTGGTTTTTCGGATAGGCTCTTAGTTGACTGTGCGCTTCCGGTTTCCTCATACCCTCGCTTATTCAGTAAGATGAAGAAGTGCTGCGCGGTGGGCGATTGCTGTGGGCTTTCCCTCACAAACGATGGTAGACCGGCAGTTCCCTCAAATTTCTTGGGCAAATGGCATGAGACCCGGCTGGCGAGTTGGTACGATTTTTGGCATTCCGCTCTTTGTCGATACGTCCTGGTTCCTGATCTTAGGTCTGATGACGCTGCTCAATAGCAGTGGTCTACAGCGACAGGGGCTATCGCCCGGTATGGCCTGGATAGTGGGTCTGGCACTAGCGCTGTTGCTGTTTGGTTCGGTGCTACTGCACGAATTGGGCCATAGTTTGGTGGCGCGATCGCAGGGCATCACCGTCAACTCCATCAGCCTCTTCATCTTTGGTGGAATTGCATCGCTGGATCAAGAATCTAAAACTCCGGGGCAGGCATTCCAGGTGGCGATCGCTGGCCCTGCCGTCAGCTTTGTTTTGTTTGTTCTCCTGCTGGGGCTGGCTCAATTCATCCCCGACAGTACGCCCATTAATCAGGCAGTTCAGGAACTCGCCTGGATTAATGGTGTCCTGGCGCTGTTCAATATGATTCCGGGCTTGCCGCTAGACGGCGGCCAGGTGCTGAAATCCATTGTCTGGAAAATTAGCGGCAGTCGGCTCAAGGGCATGCGCTGGGCCGCTCGCAGCGGTCAATGGTTTGGCTGGACGGCGATCGCCTTTGCACTGATGCTCTACCTGCAAACAGGCGGCAGGGCGATCACGCTGCTGTGGATTGCCCTGATCGGTTGGTTCATCGTCAGCAATGCCAGCACCTACAATCGGGTTGCAGAACTCCAGGAAGCAGTGGCCGCCCTCCATGCTGACCGTGCCATGACCCGTGAATTTCGTGTCGTCGATGCCAATCTCGACCTGCAAAAATTCACCGACGACTATGTGCTGCGCGAAGAAGGTCTTTCTCCTGCCTTTTTTGCCGCCTCCGATGGGCGCTATCGCGGCATGGTGCGTCCTGAAGACCTCCAGGAAATTGAGCGCAGTGAATGGACTCTAAAGACACTGAATAACATCGTTCACCCACTGTCAGAAATTCCCACTGTGCGCGAGACAACGCCCCTCGCAGAAGTCATCGAACAGCTCGAATCCCTGGAACTGAAGCGCATCACCGTTCTGTCACCCGCAGGCGCAGTTGCCGGAATGATCGACCGGGGAGACATTGTGCGGGCGGTTGCGGAGAAACTGAAGGTGCCCATCCCCGATACGTTCATTAAGCAAATCAAAGAAGAAGGTGCCTATCCTCCGGGTCTACCGCTTCAGATGATCGCTAAGTCGATCAACGAAACACCTGTTGTTCAGGATGCCAAAAGTTAGGTAGTTAGGCGCGATTCAGTCTTTAACCCCAAAAGCTGTTCCGCCCGCTGCGCGGGCGGAACAGCTTTTGGGGTTAAAGATAAAACCCATTATGGGTTTTTAGCATTTGCTATCTGGTCAGCGATCGCCCCAACCTCCTGCCATTCCCCCTCAGTCAAAGATTCACTCACAAGCTGCATACCAAAGCAACGTTCTGCCGCCTGGGTCAGGACCACTATCAGCTCCAAAGGTGAAATCGGATGCCCCTGCCCGATGGGCTGCATTGGCTCCCCAAAGACCTGCTCAAACAAAAGCGGATCAGGCGATAACCGGATGGAGCCATGTTGTAACACCGCATCTCCCCGGCGCAGTTGAGCGCTGCCGATCAGCTTGGAGCCATCGGCCAAAACCAGATCTGCAACCGTAGCGGTGCCAAAACAGTTGGGATTGTGAATGTAGCCGCGGCCTGCATTCCCATAGTGCAGCTCGACCTGAAGCGATCGCCACCCCTCAATCAAAAATTGGCAAATCTGCTGGTATGCCTGCATCCGATTTGATGGCAAACCAGACGTAATCACAGCATAGGTCAGATCGCCCTGATGCAGGACAGCTCGTCCACCACTGGGACGCCGTACCAGATCAACCGGAGTGCTGTTATAGGAAAGCGATCGCCACGTTTCTGGAATGCGTCGCTGATGGTAGCCCAGGGAGACTGCCACCGGACTCCAGGTGTAGAACCGCAGGGTGGGGGGGTGGAGTCCCCGCTGGTGCTGCTCAAACAGCCAGGTGTCGATGGCCATCTGCACAAAGCCGTTGGCTTCCAGCAGAGGAAGCAATCGCCATTGAGAGGAGGGCATTCTGGACAGGGCAGGATTGGTCAACTACCGGGTAATCTCCTGCCCAAATTCGCCCTGGAGCGCTTCATCGTAGTTATCAGCCACCGTGGCCACCACTGTAATATTGCGTGAAACTTCACCAGGAGAAAGTTCCGCGACCGTGCGCTGCGACGACACAATGACCTGATTGTCCACAATCCCAAAATGCGCCTCGAAAGTGCTGGACCAGTTCATTTCCAGGAGCTTCCGCATCAGAGCGGCTTCATTGCGGGCCGGCAGCTTCAGTACCGGAGACCACACCGTCAGCATGTCTTCGTCCGTTTCTCCGGTGAGTTGGACAAACACTTCGACGCTGCCATACTTAAACTTCCACAGGTGCCCCTGACTAGAGCGGCTTACCATCGCGCTCTGATCTTCTTGCAGACTAGAAATCACCGTCTCAATCACCTCGGTGTGGCTGGTGGCGGCGAGGTTTTCGTTAACCAGATTTTGGGTGGTTTCAGGTTCCATATCGAATGCTTGGGGGTAACGGTTGGATTCAATCTCCTACCAGGTGATTGAATGTCGCATAGTGCGTCAATTCAACTTTAGCCGCTGCCACCCATTCGTGCTTAGTCCTTCGGTTAAATTCTGCTGAAGGAGATACCGAAATTGTGCTTCAGTTGCTTCCCTTACCTCGTCAATTGATGCATGAATGAGGTAAATGCATTTGGATGTTGCTGTGTCTCAGGAGTTTGAATCCCTCCCCCCATCTCCAGAACCTGTTTCCTATAAAGATCTTGACCCTCCACAGAAAAGACAGCGCTTGCAGGAACTGGCCACAGTGTTTCTCAAACTCGGGGCGATCGCCTTTGGGGGGCCTGCTGCCCACATCGCCATGATGGACAACGAAGTCGTCAACCAGCGGCGGTGGATGAGCCGCGAAAAACTGCTTGATCTGCTAGGGGTAACTGCACTAATTCCCGGCCCCAACTCAACAGAATTAGCCATTCACATCGGTTATGAACGAGCAGGCTGGCGCGGACTGTTTGTCGCGGGGACGTGCTTCATTCTGCCGGCCATGACCATCGTCTGGCTGCTGGCCGTGCTCTACGCCCAGTATCAAACGCTGCCCCAAATGGCATGGCTGCTCTACGGTATCAAACCTGTCATTATTGCCGTAGTGCTCCAGGCACTCTGGCTTTTAGGTAAAAAGGCGGCTAAAGACACCCCCACCATCATTGCAGGACTGGTGGCGATCGCTGCCTACTTCCCTGGATTCAGCGAAATCCTGGCACTCCTGCTGCTGGGAATTGCTGTCATGCTGGTGAAGAACTGGCCGCGACGTGCAATTTCAGGTCTGTGGCTGCTGCCGTTCTCAGGTACAGTTTCGTCACAACTCCCCCGTAGCCTCCTGGCACAAACGCTGGCTCCAACCACCCCACCGTCAGTCGGCTGGTTCAATGTTTTTCTATTCTTCCTGAAGATTGGCTCTGTCCTCTACGGCAGTGGCTACGTCCTGCTGGCCTTTCTCCAGCGCGATCTGGTGGAGCGAAACCAGTGGCTCACCTCCCAGCAACTGTTGGATGCGGTGGCGATCGGTCAGTTGACCCCCGGGCCTGTGTTCACAACCGCCACCTTCATCGGCTACCTGCTGGCGGGCAACGCAGGGGCGATCGCTGCTACCATCGGCATCTTTCTCCCTGCCTTTGTGCTGGTCTGGATCGTTAATCCCTGGGTTCCCAGATTGCGCCAATCTCCCTGGGTTAGCGGTTTTCTGGATGGCGTCAACGCTGCCTCGCTGGGGCTGATGGCCGCAGTCACCTTTACGCTGGCCCGAACTGCACTGGTGGACTGGCTTACGATTGTGCTGGCGGTACTGGGAGCGATCGCGCTGTTTCGGTTCCGGGTGAATTCTGCGTGGTTAGTCCTGGGTGGAGGGGCGATCGGTTTGCTCAGGCACCTGTGGTGAAGTCCGAGAAATTTTAGATCTTGAGCATTCACCGCAGAGCATATCACCCAATCCTTCGGATAGGGAAAAAGGCGAAAGAAACTGAAGTTTCTTAGAAGGCGCAGAGAGCGCAAAGATTAAACTCTGCGTCCTCTGCGCCTCTGCGGTGAACTAAATTCAGTTCAGTCTATGCACAATCCTTAGGATCGCGAATTAAATAAAACCGAATTGTTTTTGAGAGAGGCGCGGCTTC
>CAZVXA010000168.1:0-14191 GCA_964630955.1 uncultured bacterium
TGCGCGGGCGGAACAGCTTTTGGGGTTTCAACTTTTTCCACGCCCACTTACTTATAGTGAGTTACAGGAACCAAAAGTGAAATACAAGAGGTGGAGTGGGCCGCATCCGCTCCACCTCAGTCCTGTTCTACTCAAAGATATCCTTACTACTCATCGTCCAGTTCTGCCTCTGCCGTTTGTCGCATTGCCAGGAAAGCTTCTTTAACGGGTTGACTTACGGAACTCTGAGGTTCTTCTAGAATCATGGATTGATAAGCTTCGAGAAATCTGTGTCTTAGTCGGTGAAACAGGTGTAGGAAATGCCTGATAAAACCAATGCAATCTAGAATAGCGAACTCAATACCTCCAGTTGCTTGGTACAAGGAGCAAGCATACTCCTGCACTTTCTCGTCAATTTCTTCGGTTGTGATAAAGATATAATTTTGGATACGTTGTCTGTTGCTTGACAGCTTCTGAACTGCTCTGTCGATGTCTTCAATCGTTACTCTCTTATCCTTCATTTCATATGCAGTAACAATTGTATTATCTTCAGCCAGAGTAATCTCAATATCTCTTAATGCCCCTGTTTGTACGTCTGCGGCGTTATGGGCTTGTAATGCTAAAACTCTTTCACCTAGGTGGTTCTGCACGATCTGATATGCGGCAGCAACAATCAGCACAGGGAGTCGGCTAGTTCCCTTAAGCATTAAATGTTTCTCAACTAAACTAACCATGTCTTCTGATGACAAAGGTAGAGCACCTTCAGCAGTTTTGAGTTCCCGAAGTAGAGCATCAAGCCGTATTTGTTTCTCATCACGGTCAATCAGAAGCCAGCGGATTGTTTCTGCCAAGAGGTCGTCAGGTGCAATTCGGTTACCACTCACAGCATCCAGCAACTCAAGTACAAACTGGTAAAGCTGGGGTGGTTTACCTACAAGATTAAGATTTCTGGTCAGCACTACATTTCGATTTCGCAATGCAGGCGTCAGAAACGCGGTTGTGCTATTGCAGGGAAGATTGTGCTCGTTAATGAAAGCAGTAATATAGCGCTCATCATAGGTTCGTCCTGAGAAAGCATCAAATTCGCCGATTTCTGTATAAGGCTTTCTCACATCCACTTCGGGCCGATGCAGTTTCGCAAGCAGACACGCCATTAACAGGCGAACTCCTGCCCGATTCTTCAAGTTACGAGCAACGTATTCAACCCGTTCTCGAATGGCATCGTCATCTATGAATGACTGTCCCAGTTGGCCGGAAGCGCTTTGAAAAGCGGTAGTGAGGATTCCTGTTGGATCGGCCATTCAGTTGCATCCTTCGGCAGGTCATAATTGATCCATAGCACCTCCGTTCGAGGTTGCTTGACGGAAAGGCATTGCTTTGGAGGGGCTTCTACGTAGTTCCAGTCTTTATAGAGTTCATCCATCAAATCGCAATGGTAGCTTGACAGAGCAACTTTGCCTTTTACAAGCTTTAGAACTTTAGCCAGTTGTCGATGTTCACTGTCAGTCATCTCGTACCCGTAAGCATTGCTGTCACCACGCGAGGCGTGTGGATATGGAGGATCACAGTAAAAAAACGTATCCTCACTGTCATATCGCTCAATAACCTCGATTGCTGGGGCACTCTCTATCTGAACTCGCAAAAGCCTTTGCACAATCTCAGACAATCCTTCAACACTACCCAACCACCGGGAAACAGCACCTGCCATGCCTGCACGGCTTGTGAGTTTGCAGTGGGCCCATCTTCCGGCACTTGCAGTTTGAGCTAAACCTGTTCTAACTTGTCGCGCTCGGACGAAAAAGCGACGTGCCCGCTCCAGATCAGAAAGGTTGTCCGTTGATTCTTCTGCTGCGATTCTGAGTTCTTCTCTAGAAAACGGTGTCAGGCCAATTGCCTTGATCAGTTCTTCTTGGTTATCCCGAAGCACTCGGAAGAAATTCACGATCTCCCCATCAATATCGTTGTAGGTTTCGACTGGAGCAGGCTTCCGATTTAGCAGAACCGCAGCAGAACCACCAAACGGTTCACAGTAATGAGTTGCTTCTGGCAACAAAGGGAGAAGCCAGTTTAGATGATTAAATTTGCCGCCATACCAGCCAAAAGCGATAACCTTACCCATCACTCTGTCCGTGTTAATCCTGGAGAAGTAGTATAGCAGTTCTCACTCTCGCGAAGACGAAAACGCCAGAAGCTGTTCCACTCGAAGTGCAAACGGAACAGCTTTAGTGTTTTCAGAGTTCTACTACTACATCTTTCACCTTGCCCCCAAAGAACCCAAAACCCTGATTCTGCCGCCGCGACGCGGCGGCAGAATCAGGGTTTTGGGTTCTGGGGAACGATGTGAGACTATCAACCTAAACTCGGGCAAGCTTACCCTGCAAAAGTTCCACGATCGCCTCCAACGCCATCCCACTTAATCGCTGCTTCCCCGGCATCAACACCAGATTCGGAGCCATCGAACATTTACCCAGACATCCGGTCTTTTCCAGTTCCACCTGCTGAGATAAGCCGCGATCGCGCAACACCTCCTGCAACGCCGTCTGCTGTCTCCGCCCCCCCTTCTTCTGACAGTCAGACTTCTGACAAACCAGAATTTTGAACTGCTGTTGCTGAATGGTTGGCGGTGGCGGTGGCAATGGAAACTCATTGGAGTTGACGGTAGCCTCTGTGGGGTGGTTGCCTGACAGTTCCCCGACAGGGGAATCGCTCAAAAGGCACTCCACAACGCGAGTTAAGCGTTCCGCTTTGAGCTTAATTTGCTGTTCCTCTGGCTTAAACTTCTGAGTTCCGTGTACCTTCACCCAGTCCCCCGGCAGTGGCATATCCTGTACGCCTGCACGAGCCGCTTTTGCCAGTTTGATCTGGATCACCGTGTCGGCGATCGCCAGATGCAGCGATTTAATCTTGTAGCCCTCCCGGCCAAAACCGAGAAACTGTCCTTCCAGGCAAAAATCTTGTTTGGCGGTGCGGTGCTTGCTGCTCATAGTCATGGGTTGGTGTACGGGTTTACAGGTAGGAATTATTCTCAATTGCGATCCAAAAAAAGGGGGGGTAGACCTCTGAGGTCTTTAGAACCTCAGAGGTCTGGGTTGTTGATGGGTGGAGCAAAACTTACGCTAACCGCTTCGCTTCAATCGTAAACGGTAGTTTGACTCCGTCACCCCAGTGAGGAACTGCCAGTTCCCATCCATTTGCCAGGGTGTAGATAAATCCGTTCTCTCCATTTTCTTCTTGCTTAACGACTTCTTCCTCTAAATCTTTCTTTGCGACATAAACAACCAGATGTCCCAATTTGTTGTTTCTTAGCATCACTTTCATACATCAATCTCCTTATATTCACAATTTCGAACTGCTGGATACAAAGTCCCAGGAATCCTCTTCAATTTCTATATTCCTTACCCGCTCAGGCTCCGCAGATTCCAGTTCACGGGCACGACAACCAACCACATTCCCCCGTTCAATGAAATGAACTGCATAGATGTAGGATGTTTGCAGAAACGTGCCAATGCTGCACACGTAGCCCGTGTCACCCTTCTTTGCCAGCGTCGCACCAATGTCTCGACCGGGAAAAGTGCCATCATTGCGAATTAACTTTTTGACCCGCACCTTCTCACCAATATCAAAAATCGGGGGCAAATCAATTTCGATCTCATCGGACTGCATGGGTCATTCTCCTTTCAGACAGCAGATTCAGCAGTTCATCCGTCGTCAAACTGCGCTTCAGTTGAATGGAAAGTTGACGAACGGAATCCAGCAAGGTTTGAGTTTCTTCGGAATTGAGATAAATTCCATGCTGTTGCAGCACATTAGTTACCATATGTCGTCCCGAATGTTTGCCCACCACCAGGCGATGTTCCCGCCCGACTTCTGCCGGGGAAAAAGGCTCATAGCTGAGGGGATTCTTCAGTACCCCATCAGTGTGAATTCCCGCCTCGTGAGCAAAGGCATTTTCCCCCACGATCGCCTTCCAGGGCGGCAGTGTACTATTTGAGGCCAGAGAAACCAGTCGGGACAGCTCCACCAATCGTCGCGTATCAATTCCCAACTTAATGCCGTAGAGTTGCTTAAGAGCAACGACCACTTCTTCAAGCGGAGCATTCCCAGCTCTTTCACCCAATCCGTTCACGGTTGTGTTTACAGATTTAGCACCAGCTTTGATCCCAGCCAGTGCATTGGCGGTCGCCAATCCCAGGTCATCATGCGTATGCATTTCTACAGGAATTGACAGCATCTCCGTCAGTTTGTTGACCTTCTGGTAGGTGCTGAAGGGATCGAGAATGCCCACTGTGTCGCAGAACCGAAACCGTGATGCACCACATTCCTGGGCAAACAGAGCCGCTTCGATCAAAAAGCTCTCATCCGCTCTGGAGGAGTCCTCTCCGCCTACAGATACGTACAGGTCGTGCGCTAAAGCGTAGTCGATTGCCTCCCGTAACCGCTCCAGCATTTTCCGCCACTGTCCCTGGAACTTGACAGCAATCTGAATGTCTGAAACAGGTATCGAAATATGCACCCGCTTCAAACCACAGGACACCGAAGCCGCAATATCGGAAATCACCGCCCGGTTCCAACCCAGAATATGGGCATTTACCCCCTGGTCAAGGATAGTGGCGATCGCCCGCTGTTCCTCTTCCCCCATCGCCGGAATTCCGACTTCGAGTTCCTGGACACCCATCTGGTCTAACAATTGGGCGATCGCTACCTTCTCCTCTAGGGTAAAGGCAACACCCGCCGCCTGTTCTCCATCTCGCAGGGTTGTGTCGTTGATCTGTATGTTGTTCATGAGTTTTCCCCAATGTCACAACCCAATCATGTCGTTCGTTTCTGTAAGAGTCAGACGTTGCATGAAATGATTTAATTCCATTTGCAACGTCTTGAGAATTAATGCAATGTGTTGAGATGATTTGACTCAATTGTTAATTATTTTGGTGAGATCCCCCTGAATCCCCCTTAAAAAGGGGGACTTCCGAACCAGGTGCCGCCTGAGGAGGGACTCCGACCCAGTTCCCCCCTTTTTAAGGGGGGCCAGGGGGGATCAACTCATCGCACTGTCACCCATGAATTGCCTTGTGGTAACTCCGACCCCCCTCAATCCCCCCTTATGAAGGGGGGAGGCTAGATCTCCCTCCTCTTTGCAAAGAAGAGGGCTAGGGAGGGGTATCACCGAATCAAGTCATACGAGATATCCGTCTTCGCCGGAATAATCGTATTGCGATCCAGCTCATCCAGAATCGTATTCACAATCCAGTTCAGCAGGTTGATTGTGCCGCTGTAGCCATAGGTGGCGTAGCGGTGCAGGTGATGGCGATCGAAGATAGGGTAGCCAATCCGCACAATCGGGGTTTGGGTGTCGCGCCACAGATACTTGCCGTAGGAGTTGCCGATGAAGAAGTCAACGGGTTCCGTAAACAGCAGGGAACGCATATGCCATAGGTCGCGGCCACCGTGGATGGTTGCACCTGCGCCGAAGGGGCTGGAATCCAGTAGCGCCCGCAGTTCAGATTCAAACTCAGGATTGCTGTTGGTGACAACGATGTGGATGGGTTCTGCGCCCACTTCCAGCAGGAATTGGGTCAGACCGATGACCAGGTCGGGGTCACCGTAGTAGGCGACGCGCTTCCCGTGCAGCCATGCTTGGGAGTCGGTCAGAGCATCAACCGCACGGCCCCGCTCTGCTTCCAGTTCGGCAGGAATGGGTTTGCCGGTAAGGGCGGACAGCTTCATCAGGAATTCGTCAGTGCCGCGAATTCCGATAGGGCGGGAAACGTATGTCTTCTGCTTCCACTCCTTCTCAATGTAGTCACGGGTCTTGCTGGTGGAGTATGCCTGGAAGGTAACCGTGGCTTCTGCGTTGATTGAATCGCCTGCATCCTCCAGGGTCGTACCGCCCTGATACATATGGTATTCACCGTCGTTGGGAGAATCCAGGTAGTCGGTGTGATCGCCCAGCAGGGTATAATCAACCCCCATCAGATCAGCAATCCGCTTGATCTCGCGCAGGTTGCCAATGTAGGTTTCAAAACCGGGGATGAAGTTGATTTTGCCGTTGGTGGTTTCTTTCTTCTTGCCATCCGTCAGGTTGAGAAGAATGCCCTTCATCATGTTGTCGTAGCCCGTAATGTGGGAACCGACAAAGCTGGGGGTGTGGGCATAGGGGACGGGGAAGTCCTGAGGCACAGAACCTTCATCTTTGGAGGTGCGAATGAATGCACCCAGGTCGTCTCCAATCACCTCGGCCATGCAGGTGGTGCAGAGGGCGATCATTTTGGGCTTGTAGAGGTTGTAGGCGGTGGCCAGTCCCTCTTTCATGTTGTTCAGTCCACCGAACACCGCTGCATCTTCGGTCATACTGGAGGAAACAGCAGCGAAGGGTTCTTTGAAGTGGCGGGTGAAGTGGGTGCGGAAATAAGCCACGCAGCCCTGGGAACCATGAACAAAGGGGAGGGTGCCTTCAAAACCAACGGCGGCAAGGATTGCGCCCAGAGGCTGGCAGGCTTTGGCGGGGTTGACCGTCAGGGCTTCACGGCTAAAGTTCTTTTCACGGTATTCCCAGGTTTTCGTCCACTCAGCAATCCGTGTCACTTCCTCCGGATCATGTCCGCCTTCATATTGTTTCTTATTGGCGAACAATTCCTGGTATTCTGGCTGGTGGAATAACTCAGCGTGATCCTTAATTTTGTTGATGTCGTTTTGAGCCATAATCTTTCTCGCTTCGGGGGAATGGGTGTAGCGGGATATTCAGGATGTGATGCGCTGCATCACATCCTGAAGGGTCTATTTCTTCCAGGGTGTGCCAATCAAGCTCCAGGTGGGGCTGTTCAACGCCAGATCCATGTCACGGGCGAAGATGGCGAATCCGTCGTAACCGTGGTAGGGGCCAGAGTAATCCCAGGAGTGCATCTGACGGAAGGGCAGCGCCATCTTCTGGAAGACGTACTTCTCCTTAATGCCAGAGGCGATCAGGTCGGGCTTCAGTTGTTTGACGAATTCCTCAAATTCGTACGCAGAAACGTCATCGTAAATCAGGGTGCCGTTCTCGATGTAGTGGGTGGTGCGTTTGTAGTCGTCGTTGTGGCCGAACTCATACCCCGTACCAACCAACCGCATTCCCAGATCGTGGAATGCCGGAACCACGTGGCGAGGACGCAGACCTCCCACCATCAGGGCAACGGTTTTGCCTTCCAGTCGTGGACGGAATTTCTTGAGGACTTCTTCCGTCTGTGCTTCGTACTTGGCGATCACTTCTTCTGCTTTCTGCTGGATCGTTTCGTCAAACTTGGACGCAATTTCTCGCAGTGACTCGGCGATCTTGGTGGGGCCGAAGAAGTTGTACTCCAACCAGGGAATCCCGTAAGCCTCTTCCATATGACGGCTGATGTAGTTCATCGAGCGGTAGCAGTGGATGAGGTTGAGTTTGACGGTGGGGGTCTTCAGCAGTTCCTCAAAGGTGCCGTCACCGGACCACTGAGCAACCACGCGCAGACCGATTTCTTCCAGCAGAATGCGACTGGACCAGGCATCTCCACCGATGTTGTAGTCTCCAATAATGGCGACATCATACTTGGTGGCGTCGGCTCCGATAGAGCCGTCTTTGATGGCTTTGTCGCTTCTAGGGAAGACCCAGTCCCGAATTGTGTCGTTGGCGATGTGGTGGCCCAGTGACTGAGATACACCCCGAAATCCCTCACAGCGGACGGGAACCACGGGCTTGTTGATCTCTTTGGCAGACTTCTTGGCAACAGCTTCGATGTCGTCCCCAATCAGACCAATGGGACATTCCGACTGAACCGAAATACCCTGATTCAGAGGGAACAGTACTTCTAACTCGGTGATTAGTTTGGCCAGCTTTTTGTCACCGCCGAATACGATGTCCCGCTCCTGAAAATCGGAAGTGAAGTGCATCGTGCCGAACGTATCAATTCCCGTGGTGCCGATGTAGTAGTTGCGGCGACCGGACCAGGAGTAGTAGCCGCAGCCCACAGGACCGTGACTAATGTGGATCATGTCTTTAATCGGTCCCCATACCACGCCCTTTGATCCGGCATAGGCGCAGCCACGGGTGGTCATGGAACCAGGAACAGATTTAATATTGGACTTAACGCCGCAGTCGGCTTTGCCTTCCTGGTAAACATTGAGGTGCTTCTCCCGCTTTTTCTTTGATTTTTCGGGATATGCTTCCAGCACTTCTTGAATCAGTACTTTCGTATCTTCAATCGGCTGTTGCGGGGCGGGAGTTTCAGGTAGTGTAGCGAATTCTGGAGGGGTCATAGGCTTTCTCTACAAGTTCAGAGGGGAGCACGGTGGGATTTGCAAACTGGCTTTTGTCAGGTAAAAGCCAGTTTGCCGTTCAGAGCAACTTAGGCAACACCAGCGGGCGCTTTGGTGCCATCTTGAATCGCTTTCTGGTACTCTTCTTCACCACCCAGGATGCCGAATTCAACCAACAGATCTTCCAGTTCGTCCATGCTGATCGGCGTGGGGATGGAGAGATTCTTGTTGTCGATAATCTTCTGCGCAAGGATGCGATATTCCTGCGCCTGATTGCTATCGGGAGCGTACTCAATCACAGTCATACGGCGCAGTTCAGCGTGTTGCACCACGTTGTCACGGGGTACGAAGTGTAGCATCTGAGTGTTCAACCGCTTCGCCAGGGTTTCAATCAGTTCGAGTTCCCGGTCTACTTTACGACTGTTGCAGATCAGACCACCCAGGCGGACACCGCCGGAGTGGGCATACTTCAGAACACCTCGTGCAATGTTGTTTGCTGCATACATGGCCATCATTTCGCCAGAGGTGACGATATAGATTTCCTGAGCTTTGCCTTCCCGAATGGGCATTGCAAAACCGCCGCATACAACGTCACCCAATACGTCATAGGAAACGAAATCGAGGTCTTCGTAGGCACCGTTTTCTTCCAGGAAGTTGATGGCGGTGATAATACCCCGACCAGCACAGCCAACACCGGGTTCAGGACCACCGGACTCAACGCAGCGAACATCACGATAGCCGGTGAGCAACACTTCATCCAGTTCCAGATCTTCGACTGCACCACGCTCAGCAGCCAGGTGAAGAATGGTGGTCTGAGCCTTGCTGTGGAGCATCAGACGGGTGGAGTCAGCTTTGGGATCGCAACCTACGATCATGACACGCTGACCAAGTTCAGCCATCCCTGCGATCGTGTTTTGAGAGGTTGTGGATTTACCGATACCACCCTTGCCGTAGAACGCAATCTGTCTAATCGATTCATCAGTCATTGGAAAAGTCTCCTTAGCTGTTAAAAGGTTTGGTGCGGAAAGGCGTTCACATAGAAATGGACGGTGATCGCCAGGTGTGTGTGGAGCGTTACCAGGTCAGCGAATTCAGGGGGCGATCGCTCCACCACACAGAACGTAGGGGGAAAGGTTGATTTATTCACTAAACTGCCTCAACAATGAGACTGGGTAATACTCTTTCCTGTAACCGGGCTTCGATCGCTACTTTCAAGGTTGCAGTACTGCTGGAGCAGGAACCACAGGCACCTTTGAGAGTGACAAGGACGCGATCGCCATCCACATCGAACAGTTCGACATCACCACCGTCGGCCAGAAGTACGGGACGGACTTCTTCGGTGAGTACCTGCTGGATCAGGGCGATCTTTTGAACAGTAGTCAGCGGTCGTTGAGTTTTTTCTTGAGCGACGGCAATTTCTGCCGCCAGTTTGGCGGGCATGGCCGCCTGTTCGCTTTGAATCTCGATAATGATGTCTTCGATCTTGGAGAGGCAGGAACCACAGCCACCACCTGCTTTGACGTAGTGCATCACTTCTTCTGGCGTGATCAGATTGTTTTCGATGACAACCCGACGGATTCGTGGCTCACTCACACCAAAGCATTCACATATAAGTGTTCCTTCATCATCGTCATGGTGTTCTATTTCAATCCCACGATATTTGAAAATCGCTGCCTCCAATGCTTCCTGTCCCATCACAGAACAGTGCATTTTCGCTTCGGGCAGTCCACCGAGATACTCTGCAATATCTTTGTTGCTAACGTTTAGCGCTTCATCTAAGGTCAAGCCTTTGATCATCTCAGTTAATGCGGAGGAAGAGGCGATCGCACTCGTACATCCAAAGGTCTGGAACCGCGAATCCAGGATTCGATCTTCCGCCACATTAATCTTCAGATGCAGCCTCAGCGCATCACCGCAGGCAATACTACCCACTTCGCCGAAAACCGTTGCAATTCCTTCTTCGTTCGCTTCTTCCATCGCCCCCTGGTTCTTGGGGTTGTAGAAGAGTTCCATTACTTTCTCGGTGTAGTCCCACATGGCAGTTTGGAGGAGGTTGTAGAGTGAGGGCGAGGGGTAAGTTACGGTCTTTTTTGAAGAAATGGCCTGGGTTGAGTTCAATATCCTGGTTGCCCCCCCTCAATCCCCCCTTGGTAAGGGGGGAGGTACCAGGCTCGGCCCCCTCCCCTTGGCAAGGGGAGGGTTGGGGTGGGGTCAGCGTCCGACGACTGCTTCTTCACGGTCCTGAAGCCAATCGGCTTCATCGCTGTTGAAAGGCGACATGGCCCGCAGGCGTTGGACAATTCCAGGCATCAGTTCCAGAACCCGATCGACCTCAGCTTCTGTCGTAAACCGTGACAGACTGAAGCGGATCGAACCATGCAAAATTGTGTAGGGAAGCCCCATTGCCCGCAAAACGTGCGAGGGTTCCAGGGAACCGGAGGTGCAGGCGGAGCCGCTGGAAGCGCACACCCCATACTGGTTGAGGGAGAGCAGAATGGCTTCACCTTCGATGTACTTGAAGCCAATGTTGGTGGTGTTGGGTAGACGCTGTTTCTTGTGGCCGTTGACTTCCGTGTTGGCAATCGTGGAGAGAAGGCCGTTTTCCAGGCGATCGCGCAACCGCTCTTCCCGCCCCAGATACTTCAGCTCAAAATTGGCGATCTCAGCGGCTTTTCCGAGTCCAATAATGCCAGCCACGTTCTCAGTGCCTGCCCTGCGACCGCGCTCCTGATGCCCACCCAGGAGAAAGGGACGGAAGCGATAGCCTTTGCGGACGTACAGCGCACCGACCCCCTTGGGAGCGTGGAGCTTGTGACCGGAAATGGTCATCATGTCCACGGTGCTGGTCCTCATATTCAGGGGCAGTTTCCCAGCAACCTGGACGGCATCGACGTGGAAGGTGGCACCGTATTCTTTGGCGATCGCCCCTACTTGCTCAATCGGGAATACAACGCCCGTTTCGTTATTGGCATACATGGTGGTGACCAGCGCCGTATTTCCGGTAATCGCGGCTTCTAGTTCCATCAGGTCGAGCAAACCGTTGCGATCAACCGATAAATAAGTAACCGCATATCCTTGCTTCTCTAGCTGCTTGCACACATTCAGAATGCAGGGGTGTTCCACCTGGGTTGTGATAATGTGGCGGCGATCGGGGTTGGCAGCAAGGGCGGCACGAATTGCGGTGTTATTCCCTTCAGTACCGCAACTGTTGAAGATGACTTCTGAGGCATCATTTGCACTAAACAAAGTAGCCGTCTGTTCCCGTGCTTGTTTGAGTGCTTTGCCCACCTGCCCCCCAAAGGAGTGCATCGAAGAGGGGTTACCGTAGAATTCGGTGAGGTAGGGTAACATGGCATCCAGCACTGCTGGATCAACTTTTGTCGTTGCGTTATTGTCCAGATAAATCACTGTCATTGTTGAGGATCTCCGGGAATTGCCTGTCAAACCATTTGCCTTTGCAACTGAGTCGCTATCCGCTGAGAATAGGTGTCGAACCACTGTTCCCAGTAGGCGGTTTTCTCAGTCTGTTGAAGGCGCGAAACCAGGTGGTTATACTTCTCAAACCAGCGAACCCAAAATTCCTGTAAATCAGGGATGCAGCCGCTATTCGTGGGGCAGGCAGACACGCACTGGGGAACGCTATAGAATCCGACACAGTTATTACACAGACTCGACTCGATCCAGAAAATGCTTCCTTCCTGTTGAATTGCTCCAGTTGGACAACTGGGAAGACAGCGACTACATGAAATACATTGGCTGGTGATGCTGTAGGCCATGACTCCGCTCCTTGATTGGTTTATTGAATGGCGCATCAGCGCCATTCAATAAACTAGGGTTTCAGAATATGTTCGTCGTAGAACTCGCGGGCAACTTTCTCGATCACGTCGTATGCCTCAACCACCTGTAACCCTGCTTCACGCAGTTCGGCTTTGGGGCATTCACCAACTTTCGAAACCAGGATCGCTTTACAGTCGGCGATCGCCTTAATCACGTACTCCAGCGTTGCATCTTCGCCGTAGCCACCCTGACAGTACTGGTCTACCTTGCGGTGCCCGACAAATTTTGCTTCGTTGGCATCCACTTCAAAGATCTGAAACTCCTTCGCGTGACCAAAGTGCTGATTGACAATGCCACCCCCCTTGGTTGCAACAGCCACCAGAATCTTGGGACTGTCCTTCACTCGCTCCGAAGGTTTCACTTTAGCCTTCGCAGCCTTAATCTCCTCTTTGAACTTCTCAATTCCCGCATGGACTTCCTGCCGCAGTTCCAGGTCGTATTGCGACTCCATCTCCATAAACTTGTCTTTGGTAAATTCCTGCGAACGGTCTTCACCCAACAAGCCCACTGCATCCGCACGACACTGGCGGCAGTGGCGCATCATCTTCATATTGCTGTCGGCACACTGGTCTTGCAGCGCTTTTAACTCTTTGGGTGTAGGGCCGCGCTGTCCGGTCAAACCAAAGTGAGTGCCGTGTTCGGGAGCAGAAATCAGCGGCATGATGTTATGCAGGAAGGCACCGCGCATCCGGATCTCGTGATCCACTTCCACTAAGTGATGGTCGTTAATTCCCGGAATCATTACCGAGTTCACTTTGCACAGGATGTCGTTTTCTTGCAGCGCCTGTAAACCTTCCATCTGCCGTTCGTGCAGAATTTGGGCTGCTTCTAAGCCTTTATAACGGCGACGGCGGTAGTGAACCCAGGGGTAGATTTTGGTGCCGATTTCGGGGTCAACCATGTTGATGGTGATGGTGACGTGATCAACATTCAACTCCTTGATACGTTGAACATGATCCGGCAACATCAGACCGTTAGTGGACAAACACAGTTTAATATCCGGTGCTTTATCTGCAATCAAGTCAAACGTGCGGAAGGTTTTCTCCGGGTTGGCCAATGGGTCGCCAGGGCCAGCGATTCCCAGTACCGTCATTTGAGGAATTTTTCCGGCAATAACCAGAACCTTATGGGCCGCTTCTTCAGGTGTTAATAACTCGCTTACCACACCAGGACGACTCTCGTTGGCGCAATCATATTTGCGGTTGCAGTAGTTACACTGGATATTGCAGGCGGGGGCAACCGCAACGTGCATCCGGGCATAGTGGTGGTGTGCTTCTTCGCTGTAGCAGGGGTGTTTTTCAATGCGCTGGCGGGTACGCTCATCCATCTGAGGTACCGTATTGGTGTTGGTGCTACAGCCGCAACCACCCGATTCTTTCTTTGCTGTAACCGTATGCTTCGTAATTACAACGTCCGTAACCGGAGACGCTTCTGAAACTGGAGGGGCAATCGGTGGTGCGATCGGCGGTGGTGTCATCGAATGAATTCCAGAGTGAAGGACTGTTCGCGCAACGCCTGACTCCCGGACAAAAGAAGTTGTTTTGTGGCGTTATGCAATTTATATCAGTCGCTCCAAATGCCGAACTTGAGGAGCCTCTGGTCAGTTTTATTGGAATACTTAGGGATGTACTCAATCCCAAAACCCCTGATTAATGAAGGGTTAGAAAAATTGGTTGGGGTTGGGGAGCAGGTATTTTCCGATTGGGGGTTGAGTATTTCTGAGAACAGGAGCAAGTATTCCTGCACTCACCCAGAATATTGACTTAGAGGGAGTTTGAGAACGTTTTGCATCACCTGATACGAAGTGCAAACTGTACTCAAGCACTCAGAAAAATCGAGCGAAAAATAGCGAAGCGAAGCGAAAAAGTGCAAAAAAGTGGAGTAATCCTATCAGCGTTACCCTGAGAATTACTCCAAAAGTCTCTAATGGAATTCATTCTGTATCTAAACTATCATTTCTGCGCCCCAAAAAGTCAAGTCTGCAATCCACGATACAAAAAATTTAGTCTTTGCTTAATCACTGGACTTTTGACTTAATCGCGCCGATTTTTCTTGAAACGCTGACTGCGTCAGCGTTTCAAGAAAAATCGGCGCTAAAATCAAGTTC
>CAZVXA010000169.1:0-14103 GCA_964630955.1 uncultured bacterium
AATAAAATCCCAGTTTTCGTTTGGCGGGGCGAAGCCGCGCCAAACGAAAACTGGGATTTTACTGAGATTTTATTTTATGGCAAGCCCCTTAGTTAGGAGGCAGAGCCTCCGATTAGCATCCCCCGGCAGAGCCAGGGGACGAGGAAGGGAGGAAGGAAGAGGAATAATCAGATGAAAAATGTAACAGAACGTTCTGCGTCGGATTCCTCAAGCCGTCGGGTAAGATAGTGCTTTGCCTCGATCTCCGTGAAGGGATGGGGAATAGAGATCAGCGAATCAGCGATCGCAAACGAACTGGCCGCCGACTGAACAAACGATAAGTCTGCTACCGAGAGTAAACATAAGACTAAGCGAGCGGTCTCCAGAAGCGGTTGAGACGGCGTGGGATAAACGGTTTCTCTAGAAGGACATAATAATCCTGAAAAAGCCTGAAATACTGGCTTTTCAGTATTCTTTTAGACAACCTTGATGGTCAGACCTCAGTATTAGAATAATGTACATCACTGATTAGGGGTGCAACGCGAACTATGACAGATGCCCAACAGAAGCCGAAGTCAAAGCACATCATCCTCACCTCCCACAGCAACGGCGTAGGGACAAAGATGACCCCGATTCACTGGGGCAAGGCCAACCCTGTCGATCGTGGCCCCGTCATCGGTTCCGTTCGCAGCCCCGCCTACCGCAACGTCATCGGTACCTATTCCGGTTCCTACAGCGTCTACCGGGCGCTGGCCGTTGCCAGCGGTGTGCTGGATCCCAACCATCGCCCCGACCTGACCAATACATCTCCAGTCGTGGCGCTGGGGCCCCATCCCAGTTGGGGTGACCCCGAAAAAATTGTTTCGCTTGACCCATTTGGGGCGATCGCCGGAGAACTCTTCGCTTCGCAGTACGCCTCAGAGTATGACATTTCCCCCACGATCGCCATTACCAGAGCACATATTCAAATTCCCGAATTGAAGGACGAGATCGCCCAGGGACGGCTCGAAGTAGATGGCAAATTTCTCAAAGCCGATGGCAATCTGGTGGTAACGAAGGCGGCGATCGACCCCGTCTGGTATCTCCCCGGCATTGCCAGACGGCTGGGCGTCGATGAGTGGGAGCTGCGCCGCATTCTGTTCCAGCAAACCGGAGGGATGTTCCCGGAACTGGTCACCCGTCCCGATCTGCACGTTTTTCTGCCCCCCATCGGTGGCACGACCGTTTACATCGTGGGCGACGAACGCACCATCACAGACCCCACCAAACCCCTGGCGGTGCGGGTTCACGACGAATGCAATGGTTCCGATGTGTTTGGCTCCGACATCTGCACCTGCCGTCCCTATCTGGTTCACGGCATCGAAGTCTGCATCCAGGCGGCGCAGGCGGGCGGTGCCGGAGTCATCGTCTACTGCCGCAAAGAAGGTCGGGCACTGGGGGAAGTCACCAAGTTTCTGGTGTACAACGCCCGCAAGCGCCAGGAGGGGGGCGATCGCGCCGACGCCTATTTCATCCGCACGGAGTGCGTAGCAGGCGTACAGGATATGCGTTTCCAGGAGCTGATGCCCGACGTGCTGCACTGGCTGGGGATTACCAAAATTGACCAGTTGGTGTCGATGAGCAATATGAAATACAACGCGATTACTCACTCTGGCATTGAGGTGGTGAAGCGCATCCCGATTCCCCCCGAAATGATTCCGGCAGACGCCCAGGTCGAAATCGAAGCCAAGAAATCTGCTGGCTACTACGCCGAAGATGAGGTGCTCGCAGGGGATGCACTCTCCCAGGTCAAAGGCCGCGATTATTAGTGGGTGCGGAAAAAGTTGAAACCCCAAAAGCTGTCCTGCCCGCTGCGCGGGCAGGACAGCTTTTGGGGTTTCAAGCTTAATCGTCCTGAAGTTTCACAAACACGGCTCCTCGTTTCACTGCCGCATCTCCGCCATAGCTGGTAATCGTCAGCGATTGCAGATGGTCAAATAGGGGTTTGGCAGAAAGCTCCACCAGTTTCAGCAGAGGCAGTCGCTGTTCCAGGGTGCCTTTGACCGATCGCCAGTCTATATATAAGTAGCCGTCGTTTTCGGAAGACAAGGGGGCGATCGCTCCGGCGAAGGCAGGAGATTTTGTCAGTGGATTTTTTGCGGCGTTGAGGGCGAGTTCCAATGCCTCAGCGGAGGTGGCGAACACCTCGTAGTTCCCGGCGCTGGTGTGGATACCCCGGATGTCAGCCTGAAGTGCCGTCAGGCCCTTTTGCCGGGAGGGAACCGTGGCCAGTCGGGTCCAGGCGAACGCGGGCTGGTTGTTCAGGGTGACGGGGCCGATGCTGAGACCCTGTTTCTGGGCGATCGCATCCAGTTTTGCCAGCCCTTCAGCCGTGGCCGCAGATTTTTCTGCAACAAACACCCACTCACCCTGACGACTACCGGGTCGAGGCACCAGCCCCAGGGCAAATTCCTGTTCCACCCAGTTCACCAGATCATCCGAAAAGGACACATTCCACTGTTTCTCCAGGGCGGCGATCGGTTGATTCAGGAGGGCAGAGAGCGTGCCAAAATCTGACAGGCCAGCACTTAACTGGGACCAGAGCTGGTGGAGATTGACACCGGAAGCGGAGAAAGGGCTGGAGGCGGGAAGAAACTGGAGCGCTCCAGAAGGGGCGTTCAGTGCTGGACGAGTAGGGGGCAGGGATTGGCCTGGGGCGGCCAGCAGTACTGTGTCAGCTAGCAGGCCACCCGGCTTCAAGGAGACCCCCAGGACGAGGCTCTCAAACTGGCCGTCAGTCGCTGCTTCCGCCGTATTTAGCCACTGCTGGAGCTGGGGAATGTTGATGTAGGTAATGCCTGCTCGCTGGTCAGGCAGGCGGTCTAGCGCAGTCTGGTAGGAGGGGCTGTCGTTCAGATTGAGGCCCTTTGCCTGGGCGTTATTGATGGCCTCGCGGATGACTTTGGGGGAATTGGCGAATAACAGGAAGCGATCGCCCACTGCCGCGCTGGACAGCGTTGTTCCGCCTTTGCCCGGACTCCCAGCAGAAATAATTTTGATGCCGCCGTACTGCTCAAACTCAAGACTGGTACCTGCAACGGCCTGCTTTTGCCAGTAGAGCTGCAAAAATTCACGGGAGCGTTCGGGATTTTGGGTGGCGATCACCAGCAGATAACCCGGTTGCTGTCCATTGCTACTGTCCCGATCCACATCGGCACTGGTCACGGCCCAGGTGATTTCGTTTGCCAGCCAGGGTTGTACGTCTTCGGTGTAGCTGAGTCCACGACTGGTCAATAGATTCTGTTTAATTTGCTCCAGCTCTGCTCGTGCTTGACGACGTTTGCCGGGAGGAGCCACGGCCAGACGAAACGCCTGGAGCTGATCAGGATTGACCAGCAGCGAAGTCATCAGGGGAGCCTGTTTGGGCACAAAAATAGCCGCCTGGGGAGCCGTTTGACCATTGACCAGCACGGCCCGCAGTGGACTCTGGGCAGCAAGCCAAGCTGCACCCGCCGCTGCGACCACCAGCAATGCCACCACCACCCCTGCCAGAACACTCACAAACGAGCGAAATTTCATCTCACCTCAAGCCGCAGAACACAGGGCACAGAAACATTTCAGTCCGTTCTTAGTGTATAGCGATCGGCGCTTGTTTCTACTCGATTCCAGATTTCAAGACTGTGACCTGGATCACAAAAATCGACTTTAGGGAATGCCTGACAGTCAAAATACGCCAAATATGATCAGTACTCTCCGCCTTTTACTCTACGTGATTTCTCGGATTTGTTATTACCGAAAACATGAATGCATCTTCTGATTGATTGAGTGTTTTCTGGGCTTAGTTGCTATTAGCAATAAGAATCAACATTGGACAATTACAGATCTCACATTTTCAGCCAGGTGAGGGTTCTGACCCCTTTTACACACACCTCTTTGTTTGGCTATTGTCAATACATGAAGCATTTAAATCAGGTTCAGAGGGAAAAGGTTTGGCAACGTTTATGTCTAGAGCGCTAAGAGAGAACAGGAAGTTTGTCTCGAAAATCTACGTAAATTTGAAAAATTGCGTTAGTCCATTAGCTATTTTGGGTAAACTGCAAAACTTTTCCTTTTTATCAGTGTTGATGGGCAAGTTTCTGCCTGCTGATAAATGTAGTCAACCTCTGTGAAGATTCCTGATTCACTGTCTTAAACATTCACTGCCTTAAATGCTCCTGACGCTTTAGAAACTGCACTTGTAAGGGGATAGAGAGATGTCGCGCGATGCCCTAGTTGTTGGAGTCAACACTTATCGCTATTTACCAGAACTGCAAGCGCCTGCTCATGACGCAGAGGCGATCGCCCAAACGTTGCAGGCCCATGGCGAATTTCGCGTACATCGCCTGCCAGAGGCCATCCAGGCGGGACAACCTCGCATCGGGCAAACCACTCCCGTCACCCTGCGCGGTCTAGAAACCGCTCTGGTTAATCTGTTTAAACCCAGAGGCAGTAACATTCCCCAGACAGCGCTGTTCTACTTTTCAGGACACGGCATTCAGAAAGAGGCAGGGATTAACGAAGGCTACCTGGCGGTAACCGATTCTCAGCCGGAGGTGGGGTTCTATGGTCTGTCGCTGTTCTGGCTGCGCCGACTACTACAGGAAAGTCCCGTGCGCCAGCGGATTGTGATTCTGGACTGCTGCCACAGCGGTGAACTGCTGAACTTTCTGGAAGCCGACCCCGGTGCCCGTCCGGGAACCGATCGCCTGTTTATGGCGGCCTCCCGCGAATACGAATCGGCCTACGAGTCGCTGCAGGGCAACTACAGTGTATTGACCCAGGCGCTGGTGGACGGTCTGAACCCAAACCGCACCCCGAATGGCATCGTCACCAGTCATACGCTCACTGCCTGGGTCAGCCATGCGCTCAAAGGCGAGATTCAGCAGCCCCTGTTTGAGAATTCCGGCAGCGAAATTATTCTGACTCGCCGCACTCAGCCAGCGGCTCCTGTCCCCGCCACCCGGCCTGTGGTGCAGGAGGTTTGCCCCTTTAGAGGATTGGAGTGCTTTGAGGAGGAGCACGCCGATTTCTTCTTCGGGCGAGAAGAGGTAACTGCCCAACTCTATGAGAAAGTCCACGAGCAAGGAGCAGCGGTCATCGTTGGGGCATCGGGGATTGGTAAATCTTCTCTGGTCAGAGCCGGTTTATTGTCGGCGCTGAAGCGGGCACAGCGGTTACCGGGGAGCGATCGCTGGCGAGTCAAGATCATGACTCCCGCAGATCATCCCATCCGCAACCTGGCCGCCGCATTTATTGACCCAAAACTCAACGACCTGGCGCGGGCGGAACAACTGCAGCGGGCCGAGCAGTTTTTGCGCGAGCCGGGAGGACTGGCGCGTCTGGTGCGAGCTACCCTCGCCGATGAACCCGGTACCCCTTCAAGCCTGACGGGTCGTGCTCGCACCCGGCTGCTGCTGGTGATTGATCAGATTGAAGAAGCATTTACGCTGTGCTGGGATGAAGCCGAGCGGCAGCAGTTTTTTGATCGGTTGAGTGAGGCGATCCAGGATGCGGGCGACTGTTTCAGTCCGGTGCTGGTGATTCGATCTGACTTCTTTCACCAGTGTTTTGGCCACCGGGGACTGGCTCAGGCACTATCCAAAAACATTATTCTTCTAAAGCCCCTGAGTTACGAGCAGATCAAAAACTCCATCGTGCAGCCCACTCGCAAGGTTGGCCTGCTGTGCGAACCCAACCTGATCTACACCATGCTGCTGGATGTGATTGGCGCACCCGGAGAACTGCCCTTGCTGCAATATACCCTGCTGGAACTGTGGCAGCGGCGGCGGCTAGATCCGAATGGAGGGGCTTCGCGACTGACGCTGGACGCCTACTCTGAACTGGGAGGTGTACGCGGCACCCTGCAAAAACGGGCCACTGAGGTCTTCAATAGCCTGACTCCTGAAGAGCAGGGGGTGGCAAAGCGGATTTTTCTGGCGCTGACCCACCTGGGTGAAGGCACCGAAACTCGCCGCCGGATTACGAAAGCAGAGCTGGTCACACCGGCCTACTCACTGGAGGTGATCGAGCGGGTGCTGGAAAAACTGGTGGTAGCACGCATGGTCGTCATCAGCCGTGACGCTGGACGACCAATGGTGACGGGTGATGATAAGCGCCCCCTGGTTTTGGGGGGGAATCGTCTTTTAGATACGATCGACGTGGCCCATGAAGCGATGATTCGCAACTGGCCCCTGCTGCGACAGTGGCTGGAGGAAAGCCGGGAAATGCTGCGGCAGCAGCGACGGATTGAGCAGGCAGCTCAGGAGTGGGATCGGGTCGGTCAGCCGCTGAAGGGCGAGTATCTACTACAGGAACTGCGCCTGCAGGATGCCCGAGCATTTCTCAATGCGCATCCCCATGAACTGTCGGCGCTGGCACAGCAGTATGTGGCCGTCAGCCATTCTGCAATTCAGCGCCACCAGCGGCAGATGCGGCAGCGACGGGTGGCTGTTCCCTCCGCTCTGCTGGTCACGCTGGCGCTGACCCTGACGCAGTACCGCAATGCGGCAACCACAGAAGCCAAAAAAGAGTTTGAGGTGCAGCAGGCCACCTCACGGGAGCGGGCGGCGATCGCCCAGAGCATTCTCCAAAACGCCAGCAAAGACCCCACCACCGCTCTACTGATCAGCCGATTGGCAGTGGAACAGGGGGGTCTTACCTATGAGGCTCAGGCCAGCCTGCGTCTGGCGCTGCGCGATTTGCGGCTGCAGCAACAGTTTCGGGGGCACCTGGGGGCGGTGCGGCGGCTCGTTTCTAGCCCGGATGGTCGAACACTGGCAACCGCAGGCGTTGATGGCACGATCCGGCTGTGGTCGATGGACCCCCGGAGAATCGAAATTGGGGCATCGCCGCAGCCCCTGCGAGTTCTGCATTGGGAGGACAGTGCGACGGGTGGGGCGATCGCCATCACAAGTCTGGCCTTCAGTCCCGATGGGCAGCGACTGGCGGTACTGGGAGAGGGGGCAACGATCGTCAAAGTGTGGACTTTAGGGCACGGTGCAGCCGCTCAGTCGATGCCACTGCCGGAGCCAGGTAAAGCAGTCATGTTCAGCCCCGATGGGCAATGGTTAGCAGTGCAGGGAAATCGCACCGTGACCCTGGGACAGACGCAAACCACTCAGGCTCAGGTCAGCCTGCCGTTACCCTATACGGTTCACAGTGTTCAATTCAGTCCAAATGGGCGATCGCTGCTGGTGGCGGGAGCCGACCGGGTGGTGCGGGTCATGCCGCTGGTATTCCAGGGAGGCATTCTAAAATTGGAACCCGGCATGGCGCTGACCCACGACGCCCTGGTTCAGAAGGCTGTTTTGAGTCCCAGTGGTCGGTGGGTGGTGACCGCCAGCGAAGACGGCAAAATTCGCCTCTGGGATGCGCTTTCCGGTGCGCTCAGCCAAACCTACAGACTCCCCCCGGCTGGAGCGCGTGCTTCAACGCTGGCCGATATGAGCGATGAACGGCAGTATCGTGCTGTTACATCCGCCAATGCGATCGACCAACTGGTGTTCAATCCCAACGAGACGCTGCTGGCAGTGGGCAACCCGTCTCGACTGTGGCTGTGGAATTTAGGCACCCATCAACTTCAGAGCAGTATTGCTTTGGGAGCAAGTGCGGGCAGGGCCGGGGCGATCGCGTTTAACCCGGAAGGCGATCTGCTGCTGGCAACACCCCCCGCTGCTGACCAGACGGCACTGGTCAGTCTGTGGAATGCCTACACAGGACAACTGGTGGATCGACTCGGTGTGGGATTGGAAGCTGCAACCGTGGCTCAATTTAGTGTGAAAGGAAATGAAATCCTGACCGCCAGCGAGGATGGCGTTGCCCGACTGTGGAGTGTCCAACCGGGAGGTGAACTCCCATCCCTCAACCTGCCCGATTCCAGCATTCAGTGGGCAAGCTTTCTGGGGGCATCTACCCCATCCACGACAATGGCTGCGACAGACAGCACTGCTGCTGCAACAGGGAATTCCTACACGGCGATGCTGACTTCAGCCAGGGAGCTGAACACAACGGCAAATCGGTCTTCGCTGGACCTGGTGGCACTGGGACAGGATGGCAGGCTGCGGTATTGGGAGATTGTCTCCGAGGAGCGATCGCCCCAGTCATTGCCCCTGCAAACCACGCCCGTTCATCTCAGTCAGCTCGATCCTCAAAAGATCTGGCAGTCCTTGCTGCATCGGGTCTATGGAGAGGGGCTACAACCCTCGCTAGTGGCAACTCAGGCAGACACCAGATCAGGTGCTTCCTCCCTGGAATCAACGAGTACAAACTGGTATGCCGGTCTGAAACAGATGTCGGCACCACTGGTTACCGACGGTGCTACGCTAACAGGCTTTGCCATCAGCCGTGCCGGGTACATCGCAACCGCCAGCGACCAGGGCTGGATTGAACTGCGACGGTTGGGCGTCAAGGGAGAAACCCAACTCGTCCAGCGCTTTCAAAATCTACGGGCAGATGGAGCCGCTCAGGGAAATCTGCGAGTGGCTGTGCGGCAACTGGCGTTCAGTGAAGATGGCCGCTGGCTGCTGGGGATTAGTGATGACTTTACGGTGCGCCTCTGGGATGGGCAATCGGGTCAGCTATTAAAGGTGTTTCAGCAGCACACGGCTCCCATCCGGCAGGCCCAGTTCAGCCCTGACGGAACTCAGGTGGTGAGCGGTAGCCTGGATAAAACGGCGATCGTTTGGGATGTCGCAACCTCCCAGCCCCGAACCACTCTTTCCTACCCTGAACGCATCAGTAGCGTCAGCTATAGCCCCAACGGAGCGCAGGTGGCGATCGCCGGATGGGATGGCTCGATTCGCATTGCCAATGCTGCAACTGGAGAACTGGGGCTGTCTCTGAAAGGCCACCGGGGAGCCGTTCTGGATATGCAGTTCAGCCCCGATGGGCGATCGTTGTTGAGCGCCAGCGTAGACGGCAGTGCGCGCCTGTGGAACCTGGAAACCGGGGAGGAGCAGGCCCAACTACGCCCCAACCTGCAAACGCCAGAGGTGATTCGTCGCGCCTTCTTCAGCCCCGATGGCCAGTACGTTGCCACCCTCACTGACGAGGGCAAACTGGACCTGTGGGCCGCCAACTGGCAAACGCTGCTGCGACTGGCGCGCGATCGCAGTCTGCGACAGTTGACCCCAGAGGAGTGCAGCCAGTACCTGCGATTGGCGAGCGATGCTTGTCCCCAGTTGGCACTGGATGTTCCCCGGCGAGTCTCGATGAATTAATTCCAGGGGAAAGAGCAGCGATGCCGCTCTTTCCTGGGTCTGATGATAGGAAGTAGCGCGATGCAACGGATCGCGCTACTTCCTATCATGGGTTTTGATCTCGAGGGGTATAGGGGCGGTGTCCCACTCAGCTTTCGACCTGAGCGCTCAGGCCGCAGAGGATAGAATCCCTGCACCCTGTCCTGATCAATCTTTCAGTTGTTACAGCACTTTGCGCTGTCCTAGTGCAGCAAAACAAAAGTTTTGCAAGGGGTAAAGGGGTGGAACCCCTTCTTGGGGGTGCCCCCCAAACCCCCATGTTGCAGAACTTAGTGTTCGCAACACTAGTAGTCCACCAAAGAAACTTTGCCACACTAACCAGGCAAAGTTTTTCAACCAGGCAAAGTTCGCTTGGCGAACTACCAGGTACTGAAGTTTTGACTATTTTTTCTACAATGCCGCGAAATGCCCTCTGAGAGGGCACTTCGCGGCATATTTGGGGTTAAGCCGATTTTTATGAAACGCGGGTAGTACCCTCGTTTCATAAAAAATCGGCGCAATTTAGTCAAAAGTCCAGTTACTGAAACCCAACCCACAATTTGTACCTGACGCGCTTGCAAAGCGCCCTATACCTATCAGATTGAATGCGAAAATAGAGACACCATCCAGCACTCAGCACATCGGCTTGATGGTGGCCACCGACGGATTCAGAACCTGTTATGCCTTTTACCTATCACCGCACCGTCCGCTTCCAGGACACCGATGCCGCAGGGGTTGTCTTTTTTGCCAACATTCTGGCGATGTGTCATGAAGCCTACGAAGCTTCACTGTCAGCATCGGGCATCAATATCAATGCCTTTTTCTGCTATCCCAAAGTGGCGATTCCCATTACCCACAGCACGATTGATTTCACCCGTCCACTGTTCTGCGGCGATGAGGTGAGGATCTATGTAAACCCCCGACAGACCAAAGATAGCGAGTTTGAGATTGAATTTGAACTATTTTCAGTCGAAACGGTCGGACAGGAAATCACCGCTGTGCAGGAATTCTCCGCAGCCCGTGCCTTCACTAAACATGTCTGCATTGACTCGGCAGCACGGGTCAGAACGCAACTGCCGCCGGATGTGATGCAGTGGCTAAACCAGTGGGGGAAGGCGCTGGGCAACCCCATCGAACTTTTATAGCATTAGTTTGCAAAATCGCAAAAGAGTGCCTGCCGCTTAGGCAGGCACTCTTTTGCGATTTTTAATTAGGGACTTGCAAAGTACCAGTTTGAGTTTGGCGAGGCTTCGCCAAACTCAAACTGGTACTTTATTAATTCGCAAAACCCTTACTGGGGGCAGGCAGAGGATTGGGAACACCTGACTGCTGCAAAGTCACCCGGATATCAAATCGACTGCCTCGATCGCCCACCACCCCCGAATCCAGAGAAATCTGTCGAATCGCACCAACGACTGCATCGGCATCGGCGGGAAGCCTGGGCAGAGGGAAGGCATCACCGCTGTTACGGAGCTGTTCAAGATTCAGCCAGAACTGACCGTTCATGGGAGTGCGGGGAGAGCTAACCCGGAGCAGAGAGTTTGTGGAGAGCGAGCTACCAGGACGGGCGATCGCCTCGGCCACCGATGACCCCATGCCCAGAAACATCGTCTGATCGTCCAGCCAACCGTGACTGATGTTGAGTGAACCAAAGGGCGACACCCAGTTTATGGTGGGTCTACCGTTCACCTGCACCGGATTGATCTGATATTGGTAGCGGCTCCGCATCACCTCGTCTAACTGCTGAAAGGTACGCTCAGCGGCGGGGCGATCGCTTGTGCTAGCCAGGAGCACCAGACCCGTTTTCTGATCAGAGGTGGGCTTGGGGAGGGGGACGACGGCAATAGAGAATTCACCATTCATCCAGGCCAGAAAATCCTGCTCCAGGTTGAGGTCCGTAAGGGACTGGATACTACCTTGAAAACTGCCAGGGCTGAAGGGGTCAGCAGACTGGGGAGGATTGGCCTGACTGAAGGCTTGCCACTGCTGTTGCAGGTTGGTGCCAGCCACCATCAGGGGTGTTTCCAGCGGCAGGAGTGACGGCAGGCGCATATCCACCGGATTGCCGGAATAGCGAACCGGGCTATTGTTGGGTAGCCAGCTCGTTCCCCGCACCCGGATCGCCTTCTCCTCCAGACCCACCGTAGCAGCCAGCCCCTGATTATTCTGTAGTGGCGTCAGGGCGAGCAGGGGAATGGTTTGTGTTCCATTCCCGGTAGCAGCAGCTTTGGCTACGGGGGCGTTGACATAGACCCGCAGAAATGGCTGAGGCAGAGCAGTTTGCACGAAGGCGGTGCCGTAACCTGCCGTATCTCGGAGGGACGATCCTCCCCGATAGGTGTCAATGATGCGCGCCGCAATTTCCACATCCGTTGTCATCACTACAAATCGCCCGTCCAGCACCACTGTGGCGTAGTCTTCGCGGTTTTCACCCACCAGTTCCCGAATCACTACTCCCTTATAGGTTTGCTCTTTGACCTGGGCGGGCGATGGGCGATCGCCAATCACCTGCTGCGCCACCTCCGGATTCGCAATTGGCAACACCACCGCCGCCCGCTGCTCTGAAGGGGCTGCCCCCGGCGCACTGCTCCCACCTGTTGCAATCGGTGCAGAGAACAGCGCGACTGTTGCTTCACTGCCCACCCAGGGCTGCACATCACGAGAAAAGTTGTAGCCATTGGCGGTCAACAGGCGATCGCGCCATTCCACCAGCTTTGCATCCAGCACCGCCCGCGACTGCTCATTGCCCATTGCCCTCAGCCGCCGCCACTGCTGCAAATCAGTCGTGAACGATAGGGTCATCATGGCCTCTTGAGGCAACACTTCTGACCCGACGGGCAATTCAGCAGCGACCTGCTGCTGCCCCGACAGCCAATACCCAAAGATGGCACCCACCGTAAGGGCGATCCCCCCCCCCAATGTGATCAGCAGTAGCAACTTACGATTCTTTAACATGGCCCCCTGTTATAACTCGGCTACCGCTTTAAAGCGGGATGATTTTGGCGGGAAAGAGAAGCGCGCTGCACCTTCCCATCCTAAAAATGGTAAGCCACCGGGCAACCAGGTGCCTGCCACTGGTCCTCATCTCCTGCCTGCTAACCTGACGACAGCAGACCTGTGCAGGTGCCCCTGCCGAATGGTCTTCGAGATTTACCAGAGGGCAGGTAGACCACCGCCCCCACAAACGCCCACCCCTATCCCGGTATCGTACTGAACCTGGACGCGATCGCCCGGTCGAAGCTGTGCCGAAGATTGCTGGGTCACAGTCACTTCTGCGGCAGCATTCACCGTGCCCCGATAAACGGGCTGTCCCTGGCTATTGTTGCCGGCATAGAAGAGCGGGACAGAGATGGGAGTGTTCGAGTTGAGCGGGCGCAGATCAATCCGATTGAATCCCTGACCCGTCACGTAGACAGCAGTGAAATCAACTTGATTGGGAATCGTACCCCGACAGGAGAAGGTGCCACCGGGTAAATTCGTAGGGGTAGGCAGTGGGGTAATGGGGGAGGGGGGCGGTGTGGGGGTGATCGTAGGGGTGATCGTGGGAGAAGGCGTGGGGGTGATCGTGGGGCCGGGAGAAGGCTGGGGCTGGTTATCGAAGCGGGTCTGGCCGTTGTCGCTGACAATGAGTGTTCCGTCAGAGCTGAGGGCCTCAATGTTGCAGGTGCGATCGCCTCTGAAGATCACCGTCGTCCTGGCATTTCCTGATACAACGGTATAAGTTTCCGTGTTGCCAGGGTTGAGCGCAAATTCTGCCGTGGCATTGTTAATCAGGATGTTGCCCGGCTTTTGCCAGACCGTGAGTGTTGGCTGCTCAGTGGGCCAGGAGACGCCCGCTACATAATTGGGCAGATCACAGGTGGCGGCGAAATTGTATCCCGTGGTGCCATTCGCAGGGGCATTGGCAGGGGCAATGCCTGGAGCAGAGGGAGTGCCTCTGCGCTGGGAGGGCAGGGGTGGCCCAGACTGGTCACCCTGAAGCGCATTCTGCACAAACGGTAGGTTGCAACCTGCTAACCCAAAGAGACTGACGCCAATGACCACCCCAACTGTCTTGAACCGCATACATTTTTTGAGCTTGAACCGCTCAACATCCCTGCATTTCTCACTCAGCAGGCTGGTGTTAACCCTCTGGCAACTCAAGCGGTGATTGCGCCGGCTGAGCCGACGCAATCACCGCTTGAGTTGCCAGTTTTTCCACGCCCACCGCTTGATTCGACTAAATAATCTTCACTCAAATTATTGGGCCTTTCCGCCGCTGATGCAATCCTTCTATAGCCTGAGAAGACTGAAAACCAGTCAGTCAAGGATAAGCTGGAACTATGCCAACCCCTGATGATCCCAACGCACTTCAACTGACTCCCAGTCGTTCCCTGCAATCGGAAGGTAACCCCAATGCAGGTCTGGCTCCCCTGCTCTTAACCGTTGTCGAACTGGTACGGCACCTGATGGAGGCCCAGGTCATCCGCCGCATGGAGGCGGGCCAACTGAATGATGAAGATCTGGATCGAGCTGCAGACAGCCTGCGCAAATTAGAGGAGCAGGTGGTCAAACTCTGCGAAATTTTTGAAATCGACCCGGAAGACCTGAACATTGACCTGGGAGAAATTGGCACCCTGCTGCCCAAATCGGGATACTACCCCGGCCAGCCTACTCCCAATCCCTCCATTCTCGAACTGCTCGATCGCCTTCTGAACACGGGCGTCGTTGTCGAAGGAGAGGTGGATCTGGGTCTGGCCCAACTCAATCTCATTCACGCAAAGCTTCGCCTGGTGCTGACCTCCCAACCGCTGGAGTGAAAAGGCTACCCCTTTACGCCTATGGTGGCGTTGCTTAATCCAGATTACGATTTTTTGATTGTGTGGCGCGC
>CAZVXA010000170.1:0-14011 GCA_964630955.1 uncultured bacterium
GGGCAACGGCAGTTCAGGAACCCCCCGGCTTATAGCCGTGGGGAGGATGTCAGAGCCAGTTCCCCAATAGAACATAGGGTGCCCAATAGCGGGGATGGCGGTAAGAAGACTGGTTTAATAGCGCAAGCTGGGCACGGCGGAGGGCCTCGGATTTGGTTACATCTCCAGTAAGGAGCTGACGGTAGAACTGGTTCATCACGAAGGCAGTCGTCTCGTCGTCCAGGTTCCACAAAGATGCCAGGGTGCTGCGGGCACCTGCACGGACTGCAACCCCCGCTAAGCCTAATGCAGCGCGGCGATCGCCCGTTGCCGTCTGACAGGCACTCAACACCAGCAGTTCTACCGCCTCTGGACGGTCTTCTCCACGGGTGCGCAGCAGCCTGTTCAGTTCGTTCACATTAATCCGGTTGTCCCAGGCCAGAATGAAGGTCTGGTTGGGGTCAGAGCTGAACTGACCGTGGGTGGCAATATGAACGATTGAAAAAGGAGCCGTCTCCAACCGTTGCTGAAAAGCGCGCTCGGTGAACTGCTGGTTGAGCAGTGCTTCACCGGGCAGAGCCGCTGCAATCTGGTTCACCTCATCGTTAACAAACTTAAGTGGAGTAAAGCCATCGCGGGCTTCGCTCAACCCGGCCAGTAACGCTCTCAACTGTCGCCGTTCCAGGGGCTTCGGGTCTACCAGTTGCAGCCCTGGAGCGAGAGCAATACTGTACTGCTGCAACAAATATTGCTGCCCGTCGTAGAGCGTGGCCATTGGGATATTTCGCAGCGAACCGTCCAGCACAAACACCAGCGTTTCCACCCGATTCGCCGTCAGCGCTTCCCTTGCGGGTTTCAGCATCCAGTCGTACAGCTTCTGCGACTGTGACTGGACTTCTCGCAACGTAAAGGAGCGCAGCAGATCGCGGCGCAGCACATCAATCGTGCGTTCCACTTCTGACTGGGCGATCGCCGTTGCATAGTGCAGCAGATTCGGCTGTCCTGGCAGTTTGATGATCACCTCCAGGCGATCGCTCAACACAATGGGGTACACCACCGCCGTTGCGGGTCTGGCCCGATCTACAATCTGATCCAGTTCAACCCGCGCATCCAGACAGGCTTCCCTGAAAAAATTCTCCAGTTCCGCCAACTGAAGCGACTCCAGCACCGTCCGCGCCTGGGTGAGATTTTTCTGAGCGACAGGCTTGCCCTGTTCCGGTGTCAGCAGTAGATCCACCAACTGACGGTACACAGGCTCCACGCTCTCCCGGAAGGAGAACTGCACGTCAGGGTTCATCGCCACCAGGTCACTGCGGATCGTTTGCAGAGTAGAAAATGCCTGACTGTAGGTGGCGATCGCCTCCTGCTGTTTGCCCTGCGCCTTGAGCAGCCGCCCTAACTGCCACTGCCAGCGGTAGGCGATATCGGAAGCATTCAGCGTTTGTGCCCGCAGCAGTGCCTGTTGCGTTAAATCCTGGGCCTCCGGCCACTGACGATTGCTTTCATACACGGCCCCCAGGCTGCCCAAAGCAAATGATTCGGCGCGGCGATCGCCCAGGTCTTTCGCCTGTTGGAGGGCGATCGCCAGCATCGACACCGCTCTGGTTGGGGGTTCTGACAATTTCAGCAAACTTTCAGCCAGATTAATCCGGGCATAGATAGCGGGTTGCCCCGGCGGTAGAGTGTCCATCTGGGCCTGGATTGCAGGCAAAAGCGCACGAGCGGCAGCAGTTTGCTGGGTATCGAGCAGCAAACTGAGGTGATTCAACTGTGCCTGGAGCCGGGTAGAGGCTGGAGCGGTGGCCTGGGCTGCTTGCTGGTACGCGGCGATCGCCCCCGCCAGATTCTGACGAGTACGTTCCAGATTCCCCAGACTGAGCTGGGTGGCTGCAATTTCTGCTGAATTGTTGAGCTGCTGTGCCAGGGATAGGCTTTGCTGGAGCGATCGTTGAGACTGATCCAGATTGCCTGCGACGCGCAGCGCATCTCCTAAACTTCGCAGTGCCGACACTTTTTCAACAGAGGCGGGTGCAGACTGCAGTGTGCCCACCAGTTCGGTGAGGGTGACGATCGCCCGTCGATACAATCCCAGCGACTGCATGGCATGGGCGCGGTTGAGCTGACTCTGGGTGGCACGAGTCGTGTCTCCCAACGCCAGATAGATTTGAACCGCCTGCTCCCAGCGAGTCACCGCACTTTCGGCCTGTCCCCGGTTCAGCTCCAGGCTGGCCCGCACATCCAAACTCTGGGCCAGCGCCGAACGGTTTTCAGCGTTCCCCGGTAAAGCCTGCAACATCTCCAGACTGGTAGAACTCTCCCGCTCCGCCGCTGCCCAGTCTCCCGTGTGCTGATGAATCAGCGCCAGATTACTGAGGGCGATCGCCTGCCGTAATCGATCCCCCTGCTGCTGGTATTGCTGGATCGCCTGCTGAAGATTGGCGATCGCCTCTGGATACCGTCCGGTTTCATAAAAAGTCTTGCTTTGCTGTTCCAAAACCTGGGGTGCGGTCTGAGCCAGCGGCAGTTGCGCAGGGACGGGGCCGCTGAGCAGCAGACAAATGAGGGTGGTCAGCAGCGCCAGGAAAAGGAGGCGCGATCGCCGCCAGACATTCATTTGTCGGAATGTGTGTCGTAGTCTAAGCAAGATTTTTGCTCGTCTCATGCCCTTTGCTCCCCAGGGAAAGCACTCCCATCCTACCAAGCCGCAACTGCGAAGGCAGTACCCCTATGTGGAAGAGTAATGTTGCTATGAATCCAGCATCAGGGGATTAACTTGCTTTTATCGCAAAGTGAGATGATGCGATTGACAAACTCCTTTAGTTCCGGGCAAGCCTGGATCGCAATCATTAAATCATTGTTCTTGAGGATTGCTTTCCCATCGCTTAACTTGTTGTAGTCTCGCTTGCATCGTCCCAGTCGAAAGATTTCCTTGATTCTGTAGGAAGGTGGATTTTGGTGATTGACACTTTCAGGAGTACCACTCGGCGCAGAACGATTATGTTTTGCCAGGGCTTGAATTGTTGGTCAGTAAGGTAGAAGCCATGCCTCAAAATCATGTAGAGCTGTATGTGGGTAGAATCTTGGATTATTATCGACCCAGTCAGTCATCTTATTTTTTGCATCAGTTGCAGTCTGAAAGTCTCCAGTTCCTGTATACACATCCGTGAGCGCAATTACGGCATCATAACCGTCGTTATCTAGAAGGTTTTCAACAACTCGTCTTAATTTTGCTTCTTTAGGAATTCGCCCAGCTTGAGGCTTGAAATCAAGTCTTGGCATTGATTGCCCTAAATGACCTACCAGAAAGACTCGCAGCTTCTCCTTAAATGCTACTTCTGTCGCACCTTCTACCAGGATGGCAATTCTCATGGACGGCCACCCATTACGTTCATTGCCCAAACTTGATCAAGGCTATAGTCCTCTAACCACTTGTCCAGATTAAAACTATCTGCCCACGTCATTTTTGCTTCTCCTTCTTCAAGGTCACAAACTAAAACTTCGTGTGGTTCAAGGAAGCGAATTAGCCGATCAGAGTGAGTTGCTATGATGAGTTGTGTATTCTTTGCAGCTTCTCGTAGAAGGTAAACTAGATGCATAAGCAGATCGGGGTGCAAACTTACTTCTGGCTCATCTATTAATGTCACTGTTGTTAAACTCTGGCTTTGAAGCAAGGTGACTAACCATAGAAAGCGTAAAGTTCCCTCAGACAGCTCATGGATGTACATTGGCTGAGGATAATTTCGATCCATCCAGGTCATGGAGAGCGTTCCCGCAGCAACTGGAGGAAAGCTCAGCCGCTCAAAGTCTGGGAAAGCAGCAGAGATAACGTTTTCAAGCATTTCAAATCGATCGCGATCGGTTTCCCGTAAATCGTAAAGACAGGAAACCAAATCTTCACCGTTTGCTCCAGGTAATTTTGCAGGGCGCATGGATTGGGGTAAACGAATCAAACTTTTCTCCGATACGTCCAGTGCGCCATAATAGGTACATGAAGCAAGGCTTTTTCGCAAGTTCTCAGGTTGAAGATACATTTTGGGAACTTGAGAAAGCGAGGTTTCAAGTGGATTATGCTCCCAATTTGGCCTCAGAAGTTTTCGATCCTCCTGACTAAAGTACTTCACATCTAGATTGCGAGACTCAATATATTTAAACGGCTCGGAAGCATAGGGATCACTGTGTTGCGTTAGAGATTCTTCTCTAATCTCATAAGTCAATCCTCTAGGTGACAAAGCCAAGTTGTATTTCAGGGGTGCTCGATCTGGAATTGTCATTGACAGGGCAAGTTCCAGCTCTGTAGCTTTACCCCTCGTTAAAATTTCATTCAGACCCCCCTTTTGTTGCAGGGTCGTTTGTAAGTTCCCGTTAGCCGAGGCGGCCAGGATAGAGAAAACATCCAGAAAGGAGGTTTTCCCGGAACCGTTTGCCCCTATCATTACGGTCAGATTTCTCATCTCAATTTCAACCGCTTTAAGACGGCGAAAACCCTTAATCGATACATTCTCAAATCTATTCATATTTCCAGTCTTCCCTTAATAACAGGGAGCCTCATAAACGGTTGTATAAAGGTCTCTTTCAATATATCGACTTAAAGAACCAGGGAAAACAGGTCAGAGGTAGAAGTGGATGTCTGCGATGACTTATGTAACGATTTTCACTTCTCGTTGCCAGGAAAACGCCCTCATCCTTCAAATTATCCTCTAAGATAAACCCCAAAGCATTTCAGGAAATTGCGTGGATACCATCATTCGTCAGGCACTCATTCCCGTTACAGAAGGCTACGACACCGCTGATATCCAGATTCAATCGGGAGCGATCGCCCAAGTTGCACCCCAGATTGAGGCAACCCCCAACACCATCGAAGTCAATGGCACCAATCATCTGCTCCTTCCCAGTTTCGTCAACGGCCATACCCACTCCATCCAGACCTGGCTCCGAGGTTTAATCCCCCCGCTCCCCCTGGAACTCTGGCTGGCGGACGTATTTGACAGCACCCCCAATGACCTGGAGTACATCTACCTGGGCGCACTGCACACCGCAGTCAACACGCTGCTGTCCGGCGGCACCTATGTTATGGACCACCTGTTGCCAGTGCCCGGTCAGGAGCGAGAAACAATCGCCGCTGCCGTCCGCGCCTACAAAGAGGCAGGCATCTGTGCTTTTATTGCTCCCATGCTCCAGGATCAGTCCTTTGCGTCTGGATTCCCCGGCAGTGCAGCACTCCCCCACAAAGCCTTCCCCCGCTCCACTGAAGAAGTTCTGGAAATGATGGAGGCGATCGCCCAGGAATTTCACGATCCCGCCGCAGGCATTCACATTGCGGTGGGGCCGACGGGGTTTCAGCGCTGTTCGGATACGCTGTTTGAGGGCTGTGCGGAGATCAGCGATCGCCACCAACTCGCCCGCCATATGCACCTGCTGGAGACAAAGGCTCAGAAGATGCTGGCCCACGAAAAGTATGGCGGCAGCGCCGTCAAACACCTGCAACAGCTCGGCATGCTGAACTCGCGCACGTCTGTCGCCCACGGGGTCTGGCTGGAGGATGAGGAGATCGCCATCCTCGCAGAATGCGGTACGACCGTCGTCCACAACCCCACCAGCAATCTACGCCTGGGCAGCGGCATCGCCCCGGTGCTGAAGTACCTGAAAGCCGGGGTAAATGTAGCATTTGGCTGCGACGGAGCCGCCAGCAACGATGGCCAGAATCTGCTGGAGGCAGTCAAACTGGGCAGCCTTTTGCACAATGTCACCGATTTTGACTATCAGCACTGGATCACGCCGCGCAAAGCGATCGAGATGGCTGCACGGGGTGGAGTCAGGGGACTGGGGTTGGGCGATCGCGCCGGAACCCTGGAAGCAGGCCAACTGGCCAATCTGGTGCTGTACGACCTGACGGACCTTTCGCTACTGCCGCGAACGGACCCCATCGGTCTACTGGTGCTGGGAAATCCCAAATCCGTGGTGAGCCATGCGTGGGTGAACGGGAAATCAGTTATCGCAGATGGCAAGGTAACAACGGTGGATATGGAGGGTTTGCAGCAGGAGTTGAAGGCGCGATCGTTGCATACGAAGCCGCAGTTTCAGACGATTAACCAGTTTGAGGCGCATTATCGGCGGGTAATGGGGCTTTGAGGCAAGGGTAAACTCGCCCCTACTCTATTATTCTCGTCCCAGGCTCCGCCTGGAGACGGACTATTCTCGTCCCAGGCTCCGCCTGGAGACGGGCTTTGGGAGGCTCTGCCTCCTGCTTGGAGTTGGAGGCAGAGCCTCCAGTAGGCGTTACTGGACAGAGGCCAGTAACGAGTAACGAGAGTTCCCTGAGCGGAGTCGAAGGAAACGGCCCATTGCAGAAGAACTATTCTCGTCCCAGGCTCCGCCTATTCTTCTCGTCCCAGGCTCCGCCTGGAGACGGACTTTGGGAGGCTCTGCCTCCAACTCCAAGCAGGAGGCAGAAGCCCTCCAGTAGGCGTTACTGGCCAGAGGCCAGTAACGAGAATGGTGCTGAAACCTACTCTCGTCCCAGACAACTCTCGTCCCAGGCTCTGCCTGGAGACGGGCCTTGGGAGGCTCTGCCTCCAACTCCGAGCAGGGGGCCAGTAACGAGAATAGTGAAGGTTCGGGAGACACAAAAACTAATGCGATCGCCTGTGAACCCTACTCCTGAGCATCAGAGTGAGGCGACCGCAGCCAACGGGATGATTCAACGGGAAACGATCGCCCCCCTCAAGGCAATTCCTTCTCTTCAGGCTGGATAATGTCGCCGAGATAAAGATCAACAAAGGCTTTTGCCGCTTCTGGGTCAAGTTCTTGCAGGGCAGTCACGAGCTTCACCACCGTATCAGCGGTCGGATCAATAATCTCATTGAACCAGCGATAAACAACCGAACTTCTCACTCCCATCGTTTGTGCCAGCTTGTTTTGGCTGATGCCGTAGGCTTGCAGCACTTGCTTTAGAACCTTTCCTGCCTTTCCCATGACCCCAATCATGTCAGGGGACATTGATGTCGTAAATAACTACATATATGTAGTTATTTGATATGATTTGAATGACTACATATGTGTAGTCATTCAGCATCTGTCGCAGGAGAACCTATGGCTGAAGATTTCCTTTCCAGTTCGTCTAATGATGGCGATCGCCCCCCGTCCACTCCCGCACCCTCCTCCCGTCCCAGTCGAGAACCCGTGAAGCTGATGCTGATGGGTTCCCATCGAGGGATTGCCCATATCATTCACCTGCTGCACCAGCGGAACTTTGCTGAGGCGGGGGACTGGAGTAAGCCAATGCCGATGAAGGACGGTACACCGGGCGAGATGATGAGCATTACGGTCAAACATCTGTCGCTGGATTAGGGTTTGTGGTGCAAAGTGTCAATCTCGCAATCTCGTTATCGCAATCTCGTTCCAGGCGTCTCGCCTGGAATGCGGATTTGGAGGCTCTGCCTCCTGCTATTAGAGAAGGAGGCAGAGCCTCCAATGGGCATTTCAAGGCAGAGCCTTGAAACGAGGGTGGGGGTTAACGAGGGGTTAGAGGGGCGATCGAGGGGCGATCGCCCTTCACCAAATTTGGAGAGATAACGGATGGCAATGAGAGGAAACATTTCAGACAACGAGGGCGATCGCTCCCCAAAAACACATGCAAATGCTTTTCGGCGTGAAGCCAGACCTCCGAGGTTTTTGAAACCTCGGAGGTCTGGGAATTGGTTAACCTAAGGAGGCGGGGCGACCTACCTGCTTAAATTAACCAATCCCTCTTTTCAGAAGAGTCTGGAGCGTTACGAGAGGTAACTTGACCATAGCTGCTTTAGGATATTTTTAGTGAACGGATTTCGCCCAGCTTGAAGAGAGTTTATCCATTCTATCCGCTGCAACTTATCGTAACCGCCAAGATAAAACTCTTCATTCTCAACTGCTTGGAGAATCACCCAAAAATCTGATTCTGCGCTCAACAAATCGCCCATCAAAGCTCTAGCGATTCCACGACTCTCTCTATAGTGCATTGAGTTGCTTCTTAAGACAGCTTCATCACCAGCAATCAATGCCTCCTTCACTTGACAATACAAACAGCCAAAAACACACAGTATATTCCAGGCTTCTGCATTGACTCTAATTTCAGATACGGCTTCCTGACCTTTTCGATATTCTTGAATTGCTTCTTGTATTTTGCCGTGTTTTGCCAAGTCTATTCCCTTACTTACTGCTACAGCCAACTGAAAGTTGAGTTCCTTATACAGTAATTCAGGAATGTCAATCGCCTCGTGCAAGCCTCTTGCATTTGTCCAGCATGTTGTACAGTCCCAGTAAATTCCACTTAAGTTTGCACCACTCAAATTAGCACAATCTAAATCTGTGCCTCTGAGATCAGCCTCGAAAAGTGTCGCAGAGGTTAGATCCGCACCGTATAAATTTGCCCTGTTGAGAGAAGCTTTGCTAAGGTCTGCATTATAAAGATTAGCATTGCCCAAGTCACTACTAATTAGTATCGCATCGTAAAGTTCAGCATCGACAAGCTGGGCACCACACAGATTGGTGTTCATAAGATTAGCAGTACGAAGATCAGCGCCAATAAGCGTTACTCTGCTAAAATTTGCGTTGACAAGGTTTACACCGAACATATTAGAATTACGGAGATTAGCATGGCTAAGATTAACGCCAGAAAGTTCGGCATTAGAGAGATCAGCCCAACGTAAAAATTTTCCCACTGATTCTTTAAAGGTACTCACCCTTAAAGAGTTACTATAATTAATAACGCGCAGCATTCTATGGCTGTCAAAGCTCTCATGATGGCAGAGCCAAGTTGTTACACTCTGTGAATTCTGCCCTTGCTTAGAAGGAGGTTCAGGATCAGATACATTAAATACTTTCTTCACCCTTAAAGAAGGGTTTCCGCAGGGGTAAAAATAGATTTTTTCTTTCAGATGCTCTTGCCCTTGAGCATAATGGTGCAGTTCCAGCAGTAGAATCAACACGTTCAAGCCTGCGGCAATATCGACCTGACGTTGCCCGGTTGAAATTTTGTATTTCGCAAACTGCCGAGCGATGCGCTGGGGCAGAGTTTCTTCGCTTGGGTCAATAAATTCACCATCACACCAGCGCAGGTAAAAGTTCTCCAGACGATTGAATAACTTGACCCATTCGACGTCTCCCGATTTCTTTAGCAGTCCCATCAGGTATTCCACCACCTCCTGGGTCAGCACGCCAAAACCGAATAGATCGTAGATTTCCCGGGGCAGGTTATCGTCGGAGAGAATAAATGGATTGTTGCGTTTCGTCGATCGCTCCGTCCAACTTCTCAAGCTTTCGCACAGTCGCTCGGCGCACAAAAACTCGCCAAAGCTCTTGTGAAAAAATTCCACCTGGTTTTCGCTGCCTTCTACCGACTTCAGGTAGAACGCCGCCAGGGCATTTTTCAATGGATTTTCCTCTGCCTGCTGTCGCGCCTGTTCCAGAAGATTTTTTGCGTCTTCGTCATCCTTTAACCGTTCTTCAATCATGGCGATCGAGGCACTCTCACCCCCCGACTGCACCACACATAGTCCTGCTTCGGCCAGAATGCTGCGAAGGGCTTCTGGATCAAGTCCAGTAATTTTGGGATTGAGATCCTTCCCGTTTTCGCTGCGCTGTTTGGTCAGCACCCACTCCAGCGCCGCCTCGTAAATCTGAATTTTTACTGCTACCGGATCGTCACTCTCAAACTGCGACTCCTGAAGCTTGCCATCCCGATGGAGTGCCGCCAGTAGGTACAGCAGCAATGGCTCGGTTGCCAGCGTTTTTACCTGCTCTGGGCATTTGCTGTTGTCTAGAAACGACTGGAACTGCTGCGTTTTTTCGCTGCCTACTAATATGTTCCAGCGGGTCAACCACTGCTGCCGAATTTTAGGAGACATCGGCATGATTTCTACCCGCTCCAGGTTGGGCGGCATCAATCGTTCAATGCCAAACAGCGCCAGTGGTCTGCCTGTAATCAGAACGCGATGCTGGCGTTCGGGATTTCGAGAACAATTCAGTTGAAATTGTCCCACCTGATCGAGAAACTGCTGAAGTCCACTGGTGGCACCCCGCTCCAGCAGCAGTTCATCGAAGCCATCCAGCAGAAACAGAAACCGAGTGTTGCTGTCCGTAATCCAGCCGGGATTTTTGGTGAAGTCTCGGCCAATCGCATCCGCCAAAACCTTGTCGAAATCTGCCCCAAAGTTTCGCACGTCCCGCAGGCGGATCAGAATGGGTGTCCAGATGGGGTGGAGTTCACGCCGTACTTTGTCAGCGAACATACGGCAAAATACGCTTTTACCCCGTCCAGGGCCACCTTGAATGAAAAGTACTTGACCCTGTTTCTGAGGGTCTTGCAGCAGTTGTTCGCCCCACGCTTCAATGTTCTCAGGTTCAGCCTCGTCGTTAACCTTCTCCTCTCCGTCAACGGGATTCACCTCTAGCGGCACGTAGACATCGCTAAAGCTAAAGTTTTCATCAAAAACCTTTTCCTGGGGACGGGTGGCGATCCACTGTTCCAGATAGCGATCGATACTCGCATACGTCTCCTGATCCTGAAGCCAGCCTTCACCATAGACAGCCGCAAGCCGCTTCACCCGATCCTGTACCTCCGCCACAATCGTCTTCATGTAGCGGTGAGTGCCGCGAGAAATGCGCTCCGTCACCCGTTCTGCTTCCGGTTTAGAAAGTCCCGATTCTTCAAACCGACTGATCAGCAGTTCATTGAAGATTGTTGCCAGCGGCGACTCATGGAAACAAATCAGCGTGTCTCGTGCCGTTCTTTCAGTTAGCTCAAATTCCTGACCGTTGAACTCCAGCTTTTCGCCCACCTGCCGAATTCGCCGCGATAGTCCAGCCGAAGCAGGTTTGTCCGACAGCTTCTCTCGAATCTCAGGATGCTCTGATAGAAATACCCTGATGCTTTCCAGATAGGCACTCTGACAGACGATCGCCACTCCCACCTCCAGCGAGGGTTCCTGCCGCGTCTGCTCATACAGGTACTTCAGCACCCCCGTCGCCAGCGGTATAAACGGTGATATTCCAGTGCCCACCACCTGCACCAGCGGTGAATTCAGTACATCCAGCAGCGAAGACATCTGCCCAATCAACGGTGCAAGCTCCTCAGCCGTCCGATTCTCCTGGATGACTTTCGCCAGTTCTGTTACCGCCTTCCCTGCCTCCGCAGCCCCCGCAGCCGCATCAGCCAACGGAAAAGAAATCGGAGTGTTCAGGACTTTCCAAACATCTCGCCAGAGCTGCTTCACCATAGGGGCACAGGTATCAAAAATTCTGCTCTTACCCTAACCGATTTTTCTCCAACGTAAAGGGATTACCCTCACCCTTACCCTCGTTCCCTGGCTCCGCCGGGGAATGCTATCGGGAGGGCTTCTGCCTCCTCCTACTCCAACTCCCGCACCCACATCCATGTCCCGCACCCGATACCACTTCCTCACCGATTGCCCCCACTTCCTCACCTGCACCATCATTAACTGGCTCCCCCTCTTCACCAAACCTGAACTGGTGGAAATCGTGCTGCGATCGCTCACCTTCCTCCAGTCCCACCAGCGCATCGCCATTCACGGCTACGTAGTCATGGAAAATCACCTGCATTTGATCGCCGCTGCACCAAACTTGTCGAAAGAGATCGCCGCCTTCAAATCATTCACAGCTCGTTCGATCATTGATTGCTTGAGTGCCAATCATTCTGGACACTGGCTATCTCAGCTGAAAATGGGCAGACAGGTTGGCAAGGTCAATCAGGATCATCAGGTGTGGCAAATAGGATCGCATCCCCAGGCGATTTTGAACTGGGAAATGTTTCAGCAGAAGTTGGAATACATTCACAACAATCCAGTAAGGCGCGGCTATGTGGATGATCCGCTGCACTGGCGTTACTCTAGCTGCCGGAATTATGCGGGGCAGTCGGGGGTGCTGGCGATCGATTGGATTGAGTCGTAGGAGCAGGAGGCAGAGCCTCCGGTTTGCATTTCCCGGCAGAGCCGGGAAACGAGAGTAGTTTCCTCGTTCCTTCCCTCGTCCCCCTCGTTCCACGGCTCTGCTGTTTTCCTCGTTCCCTGGCTCCTTTTCCTCGTTCCACGGCTCTGCCGTGGAATGCCCTGTGGAGGCTCCGCCTCCTACTCGCAGATGGCGATCGCCCCATTACCCATTACTCATACCCCACTGTCAGCCCGCAATCTTTACAATCCATCAAATTGGGTCAAGAATCATTGGATAACTTTTCTGAAGTTCCCTGGACACTCCGTTATCCAACCACCTCCCATGCAGATTGCTCCGACCGTCAAAAAGGTTCTGCTGGCGATCGCCGTTCTTGCCGCCACCTATGCCGTCATGGTGGTCGCTCTGCGAGCGATCGGGTTGGATAACCTGCACCAGATGATCGACCAGACGGGAGCATGGGCACCGATTCTCTTTGTTATCCTCTGTGCCTTCAGTCTGATCATTGCTCCCCTCAGCGGCAGTTCGATGTTTATCGTGGGTGGGGCGCTGTTTGGTAAAGAGAAGGGATTTGTGTTGGGGATGCTGGGCAACACACTGGGATGCAGCGTCAACTTCTGGATTTCTCGCAAGTTGGGGCGAAAGGTCGCATCCCGATTCGTGGGCGACAGTCACCTGGAAGAACTGGACAAATTCACTCAGGAAATCAAGAGCCACCACAGCATTTTCTACATTGCGCTGGTCATGCCGCTGGCGCAGGATATGGTGAGCTATGCGATCGGCCTGACGAAAGTCAAGTACTCGCACTTTCTGGTTTCACTCGTGGTCAGTGGAGTGGCGATCGTTGCGGCCTACATTTACCTGGGTACTGGTTTGCTGGAATCGCTGGTGAATTGATTCTGCCTCCCTTCCCTTGATCATGGATGGGGCGGGGTCAATACCTCGCAGGCGCAACAGGCAAACCCTGATGCTGTACCGCCAAACCCAACCGCTGCTGCAACAGATCGCTGCTCTGGCGCAAATCCGCCGCCAGTTCGTCCATTTGCTTGAGTTGTGCCTGATAGTCGGCTCCCCTGCGTTTTGCTTCCAACTTGCGTTCCAGGGCAGCACGGGCAACAGGTTCTTTGCCCTGGTGGAGGGCGAGATTGGCGACCCGGTGCCAGGTGTTCATGTCCTTCTGAGATTGGTCGGCCTGGAGTTGGAGCTGGGTGCGGGCGATCGCCACATTATTTAACGCCTGGGTGAAGAGTTCGAGCGATCGCATCGGATCCGATTCCTCTGCGGCTCCTTCCATCAAGCGGCGGGCGCTGGTGAGATCGAGTCCTCCGGTGCCGAGGCCGTAGTTGCTGAGCTGCTCAGATTCGTTTCGACCTGATTTACACCAATTGGCGAAGTGTTCGCAGTTGTTAGTCATCAGGTCATAGCGGCACTCTCCCAGGCGGCTTTCGGCCCGCTGGATGACCACATCAGGGATGTAGCTGACGGTATAGGGCTTGACGCGAATGGAATTGCCCCAGGAGAAATCTTTCAGGGAAGTGCGGCGAATGGTGGGTTCGCCTTCGGCTTTGCTGTAGTGGATGACGGTGCCGTCGCCACAGTCGATGCCATGATGCTCGTAAACGCCCTCCACCTGAATAAAGGGACGCATTACATAAATCTGGTCACCGCGTGCCATACCGTTGTTTTTCCCAAAAGTCACCTATTTTATTATCGCAAGTGCATCTCAGTGGAGACAGTTCAATTGGGCGTAAGTTCTGGTGCGATCGCCTCAGAGAAGTCGGCATTAAGGAGGGGCAAATCAGGACTTACCGGATCTGATCAGAGATGTGTGTACACCGTAGCCCGCCCAGCGGGAGAGGCAACCACACAACGCAGGTAAATTCATTGCTGGAAATCTCCCAAGAAACTTGAGCAGATGTTGTGATAAGAGCGGCGATTGCCGTCAAATAAGCGACAGTTTCTAACAACTTCACCCCCCTCAATCCTCCCTTGGTAAGGGAAACCCCCACCCAGCCCATGAGGTTATTTCTTTACAAGCCCTAAGGATCGTGAACAAATTAACCTGTAATTGTTTTTGAGAGAGGGGGGGGGG
>CAZVXA010000171.1:0-13955 GCA_964630955.1 uncultured bacterium
GACTTTTGACTAAATCACGCCGATTTTTCTTAAAACGCTGACTCAGTCAGCGTTTTAAGAAAAATCGGCGCTAAAATTAAGTTTGCCGCGAAACACTCTCACAGAGAGCATTTCGCAGCGCTGTAGGGGAAATAACCAAAACTCCAGTAAGTAGGTAGGTGCGATTAAGCTTGAGACCTGAAAAGTTGTTCTGCCCACTGCGGGGGCAGAACAACTTTTCAGGTCTCGACTTTTTTCACGACCAGTTAGGGACTTGCAACGAAATAAAGTACCAGTTTTAGTTAGGCGCGGCTTCGCCGCGCCTAACTAAAACTGGTACTTTATTAATCCGCAAAGCCCTTACTTATATTACCTCGGCCATGAGAGTGATGCGGGGAGTTAATCCCAAGCACTACTTTGAAAGGATGACGATCCGATGGAGAAGCAATATGGATCAACAGAAGCAAATGCCAGGGATGAGCTGGAACCGATTCGCAGCGATGATTGCGACCTCAACTTTCATCATGTTCTTCTTGATGTATCAGCTCATATACGCACTTGACCACGCAACGTTTAGTGTCAACCGACTGGTCGCCTCATTGGTGATGGGGTGTGTGATGACGGTTGTGATGCTTTCCTTTATGTGGCCGATGTATCGAGGAGTAGGAATCAAGATTTCAGTCCTCGGTTTGGCTACCGCGCTCGGCTTAATTCTGCTCTCTGTGAATAGATCCCAATTGCTGATTGGAGATGTCAACTTCATGAAGTCGATGATTCCCCACCACTCAATTGCCATTAACAATGCGCGGAAGGCAAGCATTAGTGATCCGCGTGTCCGTGAGCTTGCGGATCAGATAATTGAGTCGCAGATCCGTGAAATTGCTGTGATGCAGATGCTCCTCAATGATATTGCGCGGGACGGAGAACGAGGGGCGGCAGAGCTTCCCGCTCGCTCGACCGAAATTACCCCCGATATGGAGCGCGAGATTGGAGAAGCAGTTCAGTAAATCAACAGGTTTTCCTTATGAAGACCCAAGATACCCATATACCGACCGCCGAGAGGTACTCTACAGGTATCAAAAGTCCAGTACTTAGTGCCTCTCCAAATAACGAAAACCCAAATTCTGGAGGGCGCGACGCTACAGCGTCGCGCCCTCCAGAATTTGGGTTTTCGGATAGGCTCTTATTACTGGACTTTTGACTATTCTCCCTATAGCGCCGCGAAACGCTCTCGCAGAGAGCGTTTCATGGCGAATTTAATTTTAGCGCTGATTTTTTCTGCAACACTGACTAAACCAGCGTTGCAGAAAAAATCGGCACGATTTAGTCAAAACTACAGTAAGTCAGTGGGTGTGGAAAAAGTCGAAACCCCAAAAGCTGTTCCGCCCTGAGCGAAGTTGAAGGGCGGAACAGCTTTTGGGGTTTCAAGCTTAATCGCACCTACCTACTTATTTTCCAGGCGGATGATAACGATGCCAGTGATGGGCAACATCAATGCGACGGCAGAGCCAGACGCGATCGCGCTCCTGCACGTAGTCCAGAAATCGAGCCAGGGCCGCGGCTCGTCCGGGTTTCCCGGTGATGCGGCAGTGCAGACCAATGTTCATTAATTTAGGGGCAGTTTCTCCTTCGGCATAGAGCAGATCAAAGGCATCGCGCAGGTAGGTGAAAAATTGTTCGCCTGTATTGAAGCCCTGGGGTGCCCCAAACTTCATGTCGTTGTTGTCGAAGCTGTAGGGAATCACGAGATGGGGTTTGCCGTAGTCGTACACCCAGTAGGGTAAATCATCGGCGTAGCTATCGGAGTCATACAGGAAGCCACCTTCTTCAATGACTAATCGGCGAGTGTTGGGGCTGGTGCGTCCGGTGTACCACCCTAAAGGGCGTTCCCCCGTGAGTTGGTTGTGGAGCGCGATCGCCTTCTGCATATGTTCCCGTTCGGCCTCAATCTCAAAATGCTGATAATCAATCCAGCGATAGCCGTGGCAGGCAATTTCCCAGTTTGCTTTGAGCATAGCTGCTACCGCTTTGGGGTTACGGGCCAAGGCCATCGCCACACCGTAGACCGTCACAGGAATATTCCGCGCTGTGAACAACCGATGCAAGCGCCAGAATCCAGCTCGGCTTCCGTATTCGTACATCGACTCCACGCTCATGTTGCGCACACCGGGCAGGGGCATGGTGCCAACCACCTCGGTCAGTAGTGCCTCAGAGACTGTATCTCCGTGGAGCAGACAATTTTCGCTGCCTTCTTCGTAATTCATTACAAACTGCACCGCTATCCGGGCATCATTCGGCCATTGGGGATGGGGTGGAGTGTCCTCATAACCCACCAGATCACGGGGGTAGCGATCGCCTTCTAGCTCAATCATCATCTCTTAATTACAGCCTTCACAAATACAGGGGGTGGGTGGGCACCGCTCCCACGTGGGGGCGGTGATGAATTAAAGATTGAAGTGCGATCGCCAGTGGTGTGCAATGTCATCCCTTCGGGCAAACCAGATGCGTCCTTTATCGGTGGCATAGTCGAGAAATTCCTTGAGGCTGACGATGCGGCCCGATCGCCCAATAATGCGGGGATGCAGGCCAATCGTCATCATTCGGGACACCGTTTGCCCCTCCCGCCAGAGCCAATCAAAGCTGTCAATCAAATAGGTGGTAAAGTCGCGAGCCAGCCGAAATGTTTCTGAGCCAGCAAAGCGCATATCATTACTGTCAAAACTGTAGGGCAGGACAATGTGTTTGTGGCCCTCCACCTGCACAATGTAAGGACAATCATCGTTATAGGAATCGGAATCGTAGAGAAAGCCGCCATGCTCTACCAGGAGGCGACGGGTGTTCATGCTACAGGACGATCGCGTCTTCCATCCCACCGGACGCACCCCTGCCGTCGCTTCGATGACCTCCACTGTTTGCGCGATCATGGCCCGTTCTTCCGCTTCATCCATGTGGTATTGCGGTATCCATCGGTAGCCGTGGGCGCAAATTTCATGCCCTCTTGCGACCACCTCTTTTGCCAGCCAGGGTGAGTATTCAAACACACGGGCAGAAACGTTCATGGTTGCTTTAATGCCGTAAACATCCAGCAGATCCAGTAGCCGCCAGATGGCAACCCGCGTTCCATATTCGTAATGGGACTCCATGCAGAGATCAGGAAAACCCACGACCTCATCAACGACTTCATAAATGGCTTCGTTGCGATCGTCCCCCATTGCGATCGACGGTTCTGCGCCTTCCTCCAGGTTGATCACCAGAGAGACAGCCAGGTATGCGTCATCAGGCCAGTCTGTTTTGGGAGGGTTCGCACCGTATCCGAGAAAGTCTCGATGTGTCATATTGCTGAATGTTGTTGCTAAATTGTGCTCATGTTGTTCATCTTGGAAGTTGCTCCGTGGTTTAGCTCTGCCACACCACAAAGTATTTTTCAGACCATACAGCGTTTTTCATGTCGGTGAGGTATGGGGGGTGTGGGGGCACCACCCCCACGCAACCCCGTCCCTCAACAGGACGGAAAGGGCTGTAAATTAATGACGATGATTCTGACAATAGAAAGGATGGCAGTTGGAATGATCGAGCCATCCTTCATAAAACCGCTTAACGTAGGGTTCAACCTCCTTTGACAATTTTCGCATATGCAATTCAGTCGGTGTTAATGGCGCTTGCATTGATGCGACTAATTCCTCTAACACAGCATCTTTATCAACATGGGTAAATTTCCCGTCCTGATAAACCACATCACCCCCCACCATGACTGCATCCACAGCGCTCGTCTTACTGCGGTGAATGACCGCCTCAATCACAGGGATCAGGTCATCCAGATAGGGGAAGGCGATTTCATCCCAGTTGATCAGCACCATATCTGCGGCCTTGCCCACCTCCAGTGTGCCAACCTCTTTCGCAAATCCCGTGGTGGCCGCCCCATGCTCCGTTGCCATCTGGAAGACCTGGGAGGCTGTTGGCACAAAGGCATCAATCCCCGGAACGCGATGCAGTTTGAGAACCAGGCGCATTTCCTGCAACATATTGCGATCGTCGTTAATCCCCGCTTCATCTAAGCCCATACCGACCTTCACACCCCGTTTGGCGTACTCGTTCAGGGGGGCAATGCCACTCTGTAATCGCAGGTTAGAACTGGCGTTATGGCAAACCATTGTGCCGCTGTCCGCCACCATTTCAATGTCTGCTTCGGTGAGCCACACCCCATGTCCCAGGGTTAGATGTTCCCCCAGAAAGCCCAGGTCATAGAGGTGTTTGACTGCTGTTTTACCGGAACGACGAAACGCATATTCTTTCTGATACGCGGTTTCCAGCAGGTGTAAATGCATTCCCACGGAATACTTTTTGGAATATGCCAGCACTAACTCTAATGCTTTATCAGAACACCAGTGGAGATTGGCGGGAGCTAACTGGATGTGAATGCGCTCGCTCCCTCCCTGATCCCACTTCTGCCACAGGTATTCAAAGAATTCCATATAGTCCTGAACAGGAACCGTCTGGGCCTTGAACAGGTCACGAATGTCTGATGCCAGTGGTTCCGGCAGGCGCGCTGCGAAGTCCTCATCGGGTTCGTACACCAGGCGGTTCTGATCGCGCATGGCAAAGCAGTAGGCAACCCGCATCCCAATGTCCTGGTACGCTTTCAGAACTTGCTCGGCAATCCCAGGCCAGATGGCAGCAGGCCCCGGTCGCCAGGTGTGGATGTGTTGCACCGTGGTAATCCCCGACTCGATCATCTCGAAGGCGGAGTAGAGGGTATCCAGGTAGGGGTTAACGCTGCGGCTCACTAAGCGGGTTGCAAACCACTGCTCCAGGGGAAAGTCGAGCGACCCCAACTGCAGGGGCGTCAAGCCAACGTGATGATGACTGTTGACGAAACCGGGCAGCACGACATGATGGCTGGAGCCGATCACTGCATCGGCATCATAACGGGCGGCGATCGCCTCATAGGAGCCAATATCGACAATGCGACCATCCTGTTGAAAGACGGCTCCGTTGTCAATCATTTGTACCTGATGGCGATCGATCGCCTTACAAATGACGTACTTTCCACGAACGATAGAGGATGTCATAGCGAGGGTTTCTGCTGGGGGCCATGATGCGGAGCAGGATGAGAGACACGCTCTGAACTAAGGAGATTTCCAGCCATGAATCTACCTGCGTTGTGTGGGTGGTTCCCTCGCGCAGCGGGGGAACCACCCACACAACGGGTCACTTCTTTTACAGAAATCTCCTAATGATTCCGTAATGCCTGCGTTGCCTCCCGGTCGATCGCCATCGTCTGTGGATCAATCACTACACCATACTGAAGACGCGCATTTTCCAGGCTCACATACCCATCCAGGACATCCTCCAGCACCTTTTGCGGATCGCGTTTAAATGGGTCGCCATAGCCGCCGCCACAGGGACTTACGGTGCGTAAGGTATCTCCGGGGCGGGTTTTGCGGCAGGGAAACTTGGAGGGTAAATCAATTTCATCGCCATTCTGCGGGTTGTACACCTGCACCGCTCCAGGTGTTCCGTCCCGACCGCCAAAAATGCCCCAGGGCGCATATTTGTTCCCTTCACCCTCCAGGGACATCTGCCCACGGCTGAGGAATTGAATATCGCGAATTGACCCTAAGCCACCCCGGTATTCTCCCGCTCCCGCTGCATTCTCAATCAGCTCGTAGCGCACCACACGCAGGGGTAAGTGCGCTTCAATATCTTCGATCGGATTATTGCGGGTGTTGGCGTACAGGGTATCCACGCCATCCATGCCATCCTTGCCGTGACGACCGCCATAACTCCCCTCTGTGATGTCCATGTAGACCCAGTAATCCTCATCGATCACGCCACTATAGGAAGTCACTTTAATGTTGCCAATGCCACCGCTGACGTTTTGGGGCGCGACCTGAGCCAGTGCTCTCATCAGGGTGTCTGCGACAACATTGCCGGGGCAGCAGCGGGCGATTACCGGAGCTGGATAAATGGGATTGGCGAGGCAGCCTTTGGGGGCAATGATGGTAATGGGGCGAGTCAGGCCAGAATTTTGCGGCACATACTCCATCAGGGCGGTGTCCAGGAGAACCGATCGCAGGGTGACAAAGATGGCAATGTCCACCGTGCCGACGAGGGGCATATTGATGGGGCGATCGTCCACCTGGGGTGATGTGCCCGTCAGATCGATGGTCATGTCACTTCCCTGAATGGTAACGGTGACGGCAACCTTGAGGTCTTTCTTGCTGGGGTCGGGATCTTCCAGGAAGCCATCCATGAAGCCCTCCGCGTAGTAGGAGCCATCGGGCAGTTGTTCGATCGCACTGCGCAACATCCGCTCGGAGTAATCCATTAGCTCGTTGCTGGCCGCCAGCACCGTTTCTAAGCCATACTGCTCCACCAGTTCCAGAAAGCGGCGTTCGCCCACACGACAGGCCGCCACCTGCGCCTCAATATCCCCGACGACAATGTCGGCACTGCGAATATTCTGGCGCAACATCCGCCACACCTGGCGGTTCTTCTCTCCCTTTTCGTAGAGTTTGACTGCTTTGAACTGCAATCCCTCAGCAAACGCATCCACTGCATCCACAATGCCGCAGCTCCCAGGAGAGCAGGAACCAATGTCGAGATGATGGGCAGTGGTAAAGGAAAAACCAATTAGCTCATCATCTTTGAAGATGGGAATACCAATACCAATATCGGGGCCATGAGATGCTCCATAGTACGGATGATTGTGCAGAATGACATCACCGGGATAAAACTCTTCACCATCCTCTTCCATTGCCTTCAGGACACCCCGCATATAGCCGGGAATTGGCCCTAGCTGGAGGGGAGTACTGTAGGCGCACTCGGCTAACTGCTGACATTCCGCATCTAGAATCGCGGCTCCAAAGTCCTCCGATTCCCGGATGATACTGGAGTAGGACATCCGGGCAAGTTTATGCCCCATCTCCAGGGCAATGCTGTTCAATGCTCCGGCGATAACCTGGGCTGTAACCGGATCAATTTTGGATAGTGTGCGCTGTTTGGGATGTTTGCTGAGCAGAGATGTCATAGCGGTTTCATGGGTTGCGTGGGTGCGATCGCTGTTTTCAACGGTTCAGGCAAGAAATGATCTCGCAGCTACAGAATGGCCTCCATCACTTTGCGCGGTTCCTCCACAGGTTGTGGCTCCAATTGAACCAGCAAATTTCCATTCGGCTGCACGATCGTCCTGGTATGGGGCGGCAGGAGTGTCGTGGTGTCCTTCTGGAAGATCACCGCTGGCCCTTCGATTTGAGCGTGAATGGGGAGGCGATCGCGCTCAAAGAAATTCGTTGTGTATTTCTCCAGTTGGCCGTTGACTCGAAAGTAGGTTTCTGTGGTTTTTAACCAGGCTTGCTCCAGATCTCCCGCTGATGGAGTGGGCAGCTCGGAGAGCTTTGGCATCGGGCCTTTTCCCGTAATCCGCAGCGTCACCAGTTCAACCGGATTCTGCGGGAAGGCGTGACCATATTCGACGGTGTGGCGATCGTGGAACTGCTGCCACACCTGACCCAGTGCTTCCTCGTCAAGCTCTCCCGCCGGAATCGACACTCGCAATTCATAGCCCTGACCGACATAGCGGCAATCCGCAAATCGTTCCAGGGTCATCTCATCCTCGTGGAAGCCATCCGATCGCAACTGTTCACACACCTGTGCTTCGAGCGATCGCACATCCTGCTTGAACCTGTCTAAATTCGGTTCTGAACTGAGTAGAAACTCGTTCTGGATCAGGTCATATTTTAAATCCGTTGTCAGCAATCCCATCGCGGAGGTAATTCCAGGGTAGCGGGGCACAATCACTTCTGGGATGCCCATCGATTGTGCCACCTCTACTGCATGAAGGGGTCCTGCGCCACCCAGGGCAACCAGGGCAAACTGGCGCGGGTCATGGCCTTTCTGAATGGTGCGCGATCGAATCGCATTGGCCATGTTGTTATTGACGATGGTGATTACCCCTGCTGCCGCTTCATAAATATCCAGACCCAGCCGATCCGCCAGTTCCTGCATGACCTTAAAGGCATTATCGGGATAGATCGACATCTCGCCCCCCAGGAAATGATCAGGGTCGATCCGATTCAGCACCACATTGGCATCGGAGACAGTCGCCTGGAGGCCACCCTTGCCGTAGCAGGCAGGCCCCGGAACCGCCCCTGCACTCTTTGGCCCCACCCGGAAGGCATTCCCGGCATCCACATAGGCGATGCTGCCACCTCCCGCCCCAATCGTATGCACATCAATCATGGGAACCAGGACGGGGTAGCCTGCGATCCAGGTATCACGGGCGGTTGCCTCAACGAAACCCTGTTCGGTGACAATGCCAATGTCGGTGCTGGTTCCGCCCATGTCGAAGGTGATCAGCTTTTGCCGCCCAGACTGATTGCCCGTCGCCGCCCCCCCCAACACACCAGCGGCTAACCCCGACAGCAGCAGCGTGACGGGTTCCTGAGCCGCTACCTCAGCGGTTGCTACCCCACCGTTCGATCGCATAATATGCAGGTCGATTTCTCCGGCCAGAGCCGTGAGCCGTTGCCATAATTGATCCACGTAGGATTTCACCTTTGGTCCCACGAAGGCGTTGATCAGAGCAGTGGTAAATCGCTCGAATTCGCGGAATTGGGGAAAGATACTGGTGCTGGTGGTGACGAATGCCTCCGGATACATCTCTTTCACCATTGCTGCCACTTTCGCTTCATGGCTGTCGTTGATGTAGGAATTGAGGAAACAAACGGCGATCGCCTCCACCCCCTTTTCCTTGAGGGCGGCGATCGCTTCCTGCGCTTCTGTCTCACTCAGTTCTGTCAGCACTTCTCCTTTGGGACCCAGCCGTTCCGTAACAACGTGGCGATCGCGCCGCATAACCAGAGGATGCGCCTGCCAGGGAATGTCCTGCATGATGGAGTAATGCTGGGGGCGCTGGTGTCGTCCGATGTGAACGATGTCGCGATACCCTTTGGTGGTGATCATGCCGACTCGCGCTCCTTCGTGGGTCAGCAGCGCATTAGTGGCGACGGTTGTACCGTGCAGGAAATGATTGATGTCTTCTGGTGAAACGTTTGCCATCTGGCAGATCGCCTGGATGCCCTCAACCATGCCAATGGAAGGATCATGAACAGTGGTCGGAACTTTATGAATCCAGGTCTGTTGTTGTTCGATGTCTGCCAGGATCAGGTCGGTGAAGGTTCCACCAATGTCTACGCCAATAAGCTTCATGATTTATATCCAATTGGAATCGGGAGTTGAGTGGTGTTGTCTACTTCTTCATCACAAATTGCGACAACCCTGCAAAGCGCTCCATCAAAATCATCAACACTGCTGTAATGAAAATCAATACACCCGAAATCGCTGCGGTTCGAACATCTAAATTGTTCTCGATCATCGACCACATCCGGATCGGAAGCAGCGGCGTTCGCGCATCTGAAAGAAATAGCGAAACGGTCAAATTATCGAACGAAGTTAGAAATGTAATAAACGCCCCTGCGATAATCCCCCGCTGTGCCAGAGGAAACGTAACCTTCCAGAAGGTGTAAATGGAATTTGCCCCTAAACTGGTCGAAGCTTCTGTGAGGGAAGACCCAATTTGAGAGAGGCTGGCGATCGTCGTTCGCACCACGTAGGGCGCACAGATGACCACATGGGAGATTGTCAGCGTCACTAACGAAAGCTGCCAGCCCAGCAGGTTGAAGAACAGCAGCAGCGCCAGTCCCACCGCCAGTCCGGGTAACACCAGTGGAGACATGACCAGCGTATCGATCGCCTGAATCCACCGGGCGCGGCTGTGGGCCAGAGGCAGAGCCGTTGCAACCCCCAGCGCGACGCAAACAAGGGTGGTGAAGGCCGCCAACAGAAAACTATTCCAGACTGCTGCCCGCAATTCAGGAAAATTGAACAGTGACACGTACCAGCGTAACGATAGACCTGTGGGCGGAAATCTCAGCGTCTCTGCATCGCTGAAGGAGGTGATGAGAACGACGAGGGTAGGAAGGCTGAGGGCGAGGATGGCGATCGTGGCTCCCAGGGCGATCGCCGCTCTGAACGAAAGCCGTTCCCAATCCAGAGCACTCTGCCCAGGAACAGACTTCTCTGGTAAAGATACCGTCATCCCTGATACCTCCGAGAAACGCGATCGAGAGAATTAAACGCCGTCACAATAGTCAGCACCGTCACCAGCAGAATGATCGAGATGGCGGCTGCAAACGGCCAGTTAATCAACACCATCGCCTGCTGATAAATGAAGGTGGGTATATATAGAACGCTGGAGCCACCAATGATCGAAGGCGTCACGAAGGAACTCACGGACAGTGCATAGGTGAGCATACAACCTGCGGTAATACCAGGGAGGCTGAGCGGTAGCGCAATTTTCCAGAAGGTGCGCCATGCCCCAGCTCCCAGGCTGGCGGAGGCGTATTCCAGGTTCAGGTCGATGCGCGTCATGGAGGACACCAGCGGCAACACCATCATCGGTAGTTGCACCTGAGCCAGAGCAATGACGACTCCCTGATGGGTAAACAGCAAGCGGATCGGATTTTCTACTAAACCTAGCCCCAGGAGAACGGAATTGACAATTCCTTCACGGCCTAAAATCACAATCCAGGCGAAGGTACGTACCACCGCACTTGTGAGCAGTGGCAACAAAATGACAAAGGTCAGAACCTTTTGCCACAGGGGATTGGCGCGGGAATAGACATAGGCCAGGGGGTAACCCACCACCAGGCAAAGAATCGTAACCTGCGTTCCCATCCAGACCGTATCAAACAAAATCTTCAGGTTGACGGGGTCGCGGAAGAATTGCGCGTAACTGGCAAAAGAGATGCCTGACACGCCCTCCTGAGACACGCTCACAACCGCCATCAGTAGCAGCGGAGCGAGATAGAACAGACCCAGGAACAAGGCCAGGGGTAACGTTAATTGCCATTCCCGTAGGGCAAAAAGTTGGGGAAATCGAGCCGTTCTGATCATGGTGTGAAGTTCCACAGAGGCTTCAACTGAATTAAGGCATTGTAAAAAAATAACCTCACGCTTTGTCCGATCCGACCCCACCCCAGCCCTCCCCTTGCTAATGGGAGGGCTGGGTGGGGGTTTCCCTTACCAAGGGGGGATTGAGGGGGGTGAAGTTATTCATTTACAAGCCCTAAGAGTTGCCTGAGAAAACACAATTTCCCAGGCAACCCATCATTTTTGGATTAAACCTTCACTTCCTTATTGAAGCGCTCAATCCAGGCAGGGCGCTGATCGTTAATTTGAGACCAGTCGAGGACGTTGACCTTTTTCATAAACTCAGTCGAGGAAGTCGCGCCGATCTTCTCGGTGATGCCTGCCGCCAGGGGAATCGTCTTGTCGGAGGGACCAAAGTAGTAGGGCGAACCTGCAACGATGGTTTGCGCTTCCTTGCTAAGAACCATGTCGATGTAAGCGATCGCTGTTTCCAGGCTGGCCTTAGGATTCTTCACAATGTTGAAGCTGTACCGCGCCCCAATCATCCCTGACTCCGGTACGACCCAGTCCACAGGAACACCCTTCGCCTTCAGCGTCAGCACATCACTGTGCCACATGGGCGCAATATCTACTTCTCCCTGCTGGAACAGCGTAGCCAGGGCACCGGGGTTTGCGGCTACACCGCCCACCTTTGGCAGAATTTGCTTCAGGGCAGCAAAGGCAGGATCGATGTTGGACTCGCTCCCCCCATTGACCTTGCCCAGTTCCACCATGAAGGATGTACCCAGAATACTGTTCATGCTAACCAGACCCACCCGGCCATCCAGGTTGGGGTCGAGCATGGCTTGCCAGGACTTTGGCGGTGTCTTAACTCGCTCTGGGTTATAACCAATCACAATCCCCTGCACGTAGAAGATGGGTGCAAGTCCCTGCTTGCTCAAGAAAGAGGATTCAATGTTCGCCAGGTTGGAAAGCTTATCTGTTGGGAAGGGTTGGATTAAACCTTCCTTGAGGGCAATGCTGGTCTGGCCGTCATCCAGGAACACCACATCAAAAGGAGGATTGGTGGGGGATGCTTTCAGCCGTGCCACCTGCTCAAAGGCCAGCAAGGGCACAACCGTCAGTTCCCCTTTACCCGCTTGGTTGAACAGCGGTGCGTACTTGTCTCGGAAAAGGGTCTCGTTCACGCCAGGAAAGGATGCGGTTACAAGCTGACCACCCCCAGCCGGGGCGGCAGGTGATTCTGCCTGGGGAGAGGGATTGGGAGCTGTTGCTGCGGTGCAGGCTTTTAATGCGAAGCCGGTTCCCATAAATAGACCCGCACCCAACACTGTGCGGCGTGACATCCGTTGCATAGACCGATGAGACATGAAGGATTCCTCCGTGAATAGTTAAGTGAGTTGAATGTAGATGAAAGGCAGCAGGGCAGGAGAAACATATGTGAATCGGCGATCGCCCCTTACAGGAACGATCCGCTGAAACGCAGTGCAAAACCAGCGAACCTGAAATTATTCGTCTACTCGTTGGTAAAAGCTGAACAAGCTTGCGGAGAAACAAGCTCTAGATAAACCTGTTGCCCTGGCTCCAGGAGGGGAGACCCGGCAACACGAGGTTGAGTCACCTTCACCTCAATACCGCTATTCGTGCGAATGTCGTAAACAGTCGTCGAACCTAACGGCAAAACCACTTCGATCGTCCCTGCCAGCCGATGCATACCCGGCTCAGCAAAGACGCGAAAATTCTCAGGGCGGACGGACAGATACAGGGATTCCCCAACGCTTGGCTCCACCTGCAATCCAACCCGCAACGTACTTCCCGGTTCAATCTCCACCAGGCCAAAACCATCGTTATCCCAACCTGCCAACTTCGCTGGAAGCAGGTTAGAGGTGCCCACAAACTTGCTGACAAAAACTGATGCAGGGCAATCGTAAATCTCTGTGGGCGTGCCAAACTGCTGCACCACTCCCTGGGACATGACCGCAATGCGATCGGCCATGCTGAGGGCTTCCTCCTGGTCATGGGTGACAAAAATGGTAGTAATGCCCTGCTGTTTAACCAACCGTTTGACCTCAATCTGCATATCTAACCGCAGATTTTTATCCAGGGCGCTGAAGGATTCATCCAGGAGCAGAATGCGAGGTTCAACCGCCAGTGCCCTGGCCAGAGCAACTCGCTGCTGCTGTCCACCGGAAAGCTGGTTGGGGAAGCGATCGTGCATCTGGCTCAACTTAACCAGCCCTAGCATTTCCTCAACTTTCGCACTCACCAGGGCGTTGTTAAAACCTTGTGCGCGCAAGCCATAGGCAACGTTATCCTGCACGGTCATGTGCGGAAACAAAGCATAGTTTTGGAATACCACTCCCACACCTCGTTTATTGGTGGGGATATGTTCAACCCGTTGCCCGTCAATCAAAATATGACCGCTACTGGGCTTGATAAAACCTGCGATCGCCCGCAGCAGGGTTGTTTTCCCACAGCCACTGGGGCCCAGCAGGGCGACCAGTTCACCTGGCTGAATTTCCAAATCGATCTGCTTCAGGGCAACAAAACTACCAAACTGGTGAGTTACGTTATCGACAGTCAGAGTATGGCCAGAAGACGACACTGCAACGGGAGAATTGACTTGAGCTGAAGCAACTGGAGGGGAAGACAAGCCGGACAGCACACTCATAAGCCAGCCTCAAAAACAGCGACCAGAACAGAAAAAAACGGAAATCGACCAAGCGAGAAACCAAAATCGAAACCTTGCAATTGCAACCTCTTCCTGAATGAATCTGACAAATGGATTAACCACGCATTTCACGAAATGTATTGTATACATGGATTGTATACAATACATTGTTTTTAAAAAACCGTCAGATTTGAATCTACGATGCCCTCTCTGTTGATTTGCTTTTCATATTTCTTATAGCAAGCTACAGAAGTTCTAGACTGAAATATGTATTTCAAAGCACAATTTCTGCTTCTATTGTCAAAAATTTTTAACAGCCAGTTTCAACTCCTTCTCTAGAATCTGGACTTTTAACTAAATAGCGCCGATTTTT
>CAZVXA010000172.1:0-1263 GCA_964630955.1 uncultured bacterium
CTCTTCCATTACAACAACCCTGGAGAGCAAACGGCATACTCCTAAAGTAGAAAAACTTTGGGGCTTTGCCATCTGGCTTATGATAGGTTTCCCAAATCTATCGATGGAGTTGCTCAAAAAAAATGAGCGGTTCATGATGCGAACAGCTCACTTCTTGAAAGGTTGGCTCAGGCTGCTTCTGCCATCTGGTAAAGGCTATCGGGTGACTGCGTTTCACGTTGAATGACGGACTCCCGTAGCTCCAGCATCAAGACAGCGAACTGGTTGCGTAGCAGGTTGAGGTCAATCTCAATCTCGGTACGTCTGTCCTGGGTGAGCTGTAGCTTGTTCAGAGCATTGCGAAACTCTGCTTTGCGCAACATCTCAGTACGGCGGGCTTTGCGCTGGGCATCGTTCTTCAGTGTGGTATCAAAGGCAATGGTGGTGTCGATTGCCGCAGTAATGTTGTTAAGTGCTTCCTGGAGTCGGCGAATCTGTTGCTCTGTTTGCAGAAGCTGCCGCTGTTTCTGGGCGATCGCATCCGGGTAGTCAATCAGTCTCATCATCTCTGGTTCCCCCAATTCGTCTCATCTGCTGTTCGGGACATAGGCTAAGCTGCTGTTGCCTTCCCCTTACGCTTTTTCTTGGGCTTGGCAGGTTCGGCGCTGGTCTCCACTTCTTCCTCAATCGGTTCAAGCTGATGGAGTTGTTGCTCAAACGCTGGACGGTTGAAGGCATAGGTGCGATCGCCCTCAATCACATGAAAAACTGCATCCTGGGCCAGTGCTTCGACAGACAGTTCCAGCCAGATGGTTAGTGCTCGCTCCAGATCCGCAAGCTGATAAACAGTTCCTGCTTCACGAATATAGTGAGCTTGCAGCACTGCTGCTGCTGCCTTTAAGTCGGTCTGTATCGTTTCTCTATCAATCAACAGTTCTGCCATTGGAATAGCTCTTTGCAGGAAAGAGCGGTCTTGCCATGTCCTGATCCTAGCGTTTCAAACCAGGTGCTGTGGCACTTCTCCAGGCTGATCTTCCTACCCATCATTACGGAGAAACCGTACTCCTGAAAGACGGCTGAAATGCTTGTCTGGAAAGACTTATGGCGATCTAGCACAAGTCTTGATTTTTTTGCTGTCCGATGTGTTAGATATAGCGTTGAGGACACGGGAATGACGCAAGATGTGTTGCTATAGCAAATAAAACCAGGAGTGGCGGGGGGGGGGGGGGGGGGCCCCCCCCCCGGCCAGAAGGGGAAAATATTATGAGGTAGAAAGTTATAGGG
>CAZVXA010000172.1:1273-13879 GCA_964630955.1 uncultured bacterium
TTTGTTTTTTATTTTTCTTGGTGCACCGGGTTTTTCCTCTTGGTGTTTACAAACCAAAAAAAAACCGGGGTGTGGGGGGTTCCATCCCCCCCCGCCACTCCTGATGATGGACTGAAGATTTAGATGCTACCCGGTTTAGGCCGCTTCATTGGCTTCGACGCGGGTTCACGGGGCACAGGGGGACCAGATTGCCCGGAAGCCTCATTTCTGCGGAACGGACGGGAACCACCTGCTCCGGGCTTGGAGGGGCCTTTCCATGGACGTTTGCCAGGACCACCTTTCGCGCCTTCCCCCGCTTTGCGCTTACGGGGTGGCACCAGACCAACAGGCCGACCGTCGATCACAACCAATTCATTGCCCTGACGCTGGACATTCAAATCCCAGAAGTAGCCGACGGTTTTCCCGGTGATTTGACCCAGCAGCGTTAGCTTAAAGGCTTTGTCGCGATCGCTCCCTTTCTTGGGGCTTTGCTGGATGCGCACGATCAGGCGATCGCCCTCTTCAGAGCAGAACAGTACCTCGCCTCTCACAGAGAAAAAGCCATCTTGCAGGACGGATGGATCCTTATCGCTGGCGGTCGCCTCATCATCGGCGGTCACCTCATCCGATTCTGCCTTTGACAAATTTTCAGGCTCCCAAATACCGACAATCTGCATGTGCAAGTCATGATGTTTGTCGCGGGTGCGGGGATAGACCACCCAGAGGTGAGACGTGGTCAGATCAATATGCTTTTTGACCAGACTCATGACTCGCCCCAGCAGAACGGCATGGATCGATCCGTCCTCCATCTCCAGGGTGCCACGGGTGAATTGCTCCTCAGAAGGGGTGTACTTGCCATAAAGCAGCCCAATCGCCCGATACTGCATCGGTTCACTGGCAGGAGGGATGGGATGCTGGCGAAGGGAGGCCGAACTCAACTCGGCCTCTGAATCGGACATTGGCTCAACAACAGGAGCCTCTGGAGGAGGAGATGACCCTTCAGGTGGAGTAACAGCAGGTGATGACATTGGGGATTCAGTGACCGAACTAGAATCGCGGGATTGAGCCATAACAGGTCCTTTAGGAGGAACGGGCTTAGGCGATAGTTTAAGCCGCGCCTCCGGTGGTGCATCCAGGGGAGATGCAGCCGACTGCGGGGGCTGGGCAGATTGGTTTTCAGAGGAGCTCATGGAAACCTCCTTCAGGCAGGGAACCGTCTGCTCAGGACAGACCGACAGCAGAACGCCGAGATAATTAACACTAGGTTAGCATTCATATCGAGTTAGCCCGTAATCTATCATCTGAGCAACAGTTAAGTAACAGTAAGAAACTCAATGTTCTCCTGATTTATACGATTCTGACCCCAGCAATCCGGCATTTTCACGGATTATTCATGGTGTTTATGAAGTCCCTTCAGAAGTTGTGGATTAACCGATCTGAGGACAGATCAGGGCATTGGTCTCCGGTGACTGAGCTGTCAACTCGATATCGACGGATACACGACATGGATTTCTGTATCGCAATGATTGGTTATCCTCTCTCTTAATCATCATCTAAGAGACTATCCGAAAACCCAATCTAAGAGACTATCCGAAAACCCAAATTCTGGCAGGCGCGGTGCTGTAGCGAACGCCTGCCAGAATTTGGGTTTTCGGTTTTCGGCCAGGTACTTACTGACTGCGAGATGGAAATGTGGGCTAATTTTGTTCCAACTGGATGAATTTGCAGGAAAGATGTGGCGTAGCTTACCTTAAATTTGCCCCCCGACCGCTCAAATGTGGTTGATAATGGGCAGTAGAGTTTGGTCAGTTCCGTGTTTGATAAGCGTAAGCGCTGGTTAGTTGTTGGCATTATGGCGATCGCCTCCCTGTCGCTTCTGGGGTTTGCAGTGGCTCCTCTATTTATGGCGCTTCAGTCTGGTAATCCTGCGGTCAGCGCCTCGGCGTCTCCGATGGTTTCTCCGGCAGCGCAGCAGGCTGAACTGGAGGCCCAGGCGAAAGGCTATGAGATGGTTTTACAGCGGGAACCGGACAACCAGACGGCGCTGCGCGGCTTACTCGAAGTCAAAATTCAGCAGCGAGACCTGAAGGGGGCGATCGCTCCCTTGGAACAACTGGCAAAACTCAACCCCGACCAACCGGACATCACCGTTCTTCTAGCCCAGACCAAGCAGCAGGTGGGCGATCGCGAAGGGGCCGCCCAGGCTTATCGCAGTATCCTTAGCAGTCAACCCGGAAACATCAACGCCCTCCAGGGACTGGTCGAACTTCTGCTTCAGCAGCAGCGACCTGAGGCAGCGGTGGGTCTGCTCCAGGACACACTGCGCAGCGCTCCCAATGCCAATCAGGTGAATCCCGGCAGTATTGATGTGGTGTCGGTGCAGCTTTTGTTAGGTCGGGTCTACGCTGAGCAGAAGCGCTACGGTGAGGCGATCGCTGTGTATGATCAGGCGATCGCTGCCGACAACCAAGATTTTAGACCTGTGTTGGGTAAGGCCATTGTGCTTCAACAGCAGGGTAAGCAGGAGGAGGCTAAGCCTCTGCTGGCAACTGCTGCTAACCTTGCGCCACCGCAGTACAAAGACCAGATTAACCAACTAGCTCAGGCTCCCAGCCCGACGGCAGGCGCGACCACGCCCGCTGCTCCCGCGACTGCTGCGCCTGCGACAGCCCCCAGTCCTGCCCCTTCTCCTTAGGAGATTTCCCGGTAAATATCATCCCATTTTTGAGTGAGAGGGCGGCGAAGCCGCCCTCTCACTCAAAAATGGGACGGTTTTATTTTTGGAAGTCCCTTAGAATCACAAATAAAGCAAAGTCAGGAATTTTTGTGGGGTTGTGCGGCGAAGCTGCGCAACCCCACAAAAATAAATTCATGATACTTAGGGGATAATCTCCATGAATTTCTGTAGTGATAATGTGACGGGTGCTTCCCCTGAAATTCTGGCTGCTCTGCTGGAAGCAAACGAGGGAGCAGCCATGCCCTACGGCAATGATGAGATGAGTCAGCGATTGACCACACGATTTGCTGAAATCTTTGAAACTGAAGTCATCGTTTTCCCTGTTGCGACGGGGTCGGCTGCCAACGCGTTAGCACTGTCGGTGCTGACCCCTCCCTACGGAGCCATCTATTGCCATGCTGATTCCCACATCCAGGTGGATGAGTGCGGTGCCCCAGAGTTCTACACGGGCGGCGCAAAATTGGTCACGCTGGCGGGTGACTCTGGAAAGATTCCATTCAAAGACTTTGAGAGGGCGCTTTCGCAAGGGGGGGCTGGGGTGGTTCACCATGTCCAACCTGCGGCTGTCAGTCTGACTCAGGCGACCGAAGCGGGTACCGTGTATCGCGTTGAGGAGGTGGAGGCGATCGCCCAACTGGCTCATGGCCAGCGTCTGGGGGTTCACATGGACGGCGCACGGTTTGCCAATGCGGTGGTCAGCCTGGGCTGCTCTCCCGCTGAGATCACCTGGAAGGCCGGGGTAGATATTTTGTCCTTTGGGGCAACCAAAAATGGGGCAATGGCTGCTGAAGCCGTGATTTTCTTTAAGCCTGAACTGGCAGCAAGCTTTGGTTATCGCCGCAAGCGGGGCGGCCACCTGTTCTCCAAGATGCGCTTTCTCTCAGCTCAACTGGACGCCTATCTCAAGCAGGATCTGTGGCTGAAGAATGCGGCTCATGCGAATCGAATGGCTCAGCGACTGGCAGCAGGGCTAAAGGAAATTCCTGGTGCCGTTTTTTCTCACCCCGTTGAGGCGAATGAATTATTTGTGACGCTGCCAGAAGACTTGATCCAGGGGCTTCTGGCAGATGGGTTTCTATTCTACCGCTGGCCAGGTGACGATACTTCACTGATTCGCCTGGTCACGGCCTTCAATACCGCTGAAGCATCCGTCGATGCCTTTGTTAAGGCTGCTCAACGTCATGCCAGCGTAGCGGTTCAGGTGCGGTCAGTCCACAACTTTCAGTAGCCCACTCCGCAGACCATCAAAAATTCGATCGATCTGTGCCTGCTCAGAGCTGCTCAGAGCTTCCTTGGCCATAAAGGTCGCCATAAACCGCGCTTGATCCCGACGGGTAATGCGTCGGGAAGACAGGATGCGATCAACCAGTTGCTCAATTGAATTGCTGGGGGGAGTTGCTTGCAGGTTCATTTTACGGAAAGTTTATACAGGCCAACAACTTCTTGATAAACCCCTTCCCGAATTCACCTGTCAGGACAGGTAAAAACTTTTACAGGAAGGCGAAACCATATCATTCAAAGCACACACAGGGAACCTACTCAATTTAGAATAACATCCTCATTTGGCAGGTGTTGGCAATTCAGCCAACCTGCGTACTGTACGTGTGACACTTTCCGTATGTCCGTGGGTAAGCTTATTGGTTTTGTGGTGATTGTCACAATAGCGATCGCTTTGGCATCAGGGCGATCGCTATTGCTTTAGCGAGAATACCGCTTCTCCAGCCAGATCCGCACCTCTGTGTCAGAGGCAAAAGTCGCGCTGTTTCCTGTGGTGGGGTCGTAAACGCGATAGTGATCGCGGGCGCGGGTGATTCTTGGTTCGCTGCTTCCGGTAAAAGCATGGAGCCAGCGCTGGAGACGATCGCCCCAGGTTAAAGGTTTCGACTCGGCTGAAGCAGGCGAAATCGGTTGAGCAGGCGAAACTGGACGAACGGATTTCCGGGAAATATAGTTCCCCGCAGCATCTGTAGAAATTCTCATGGCTAAGTTCTCCTGAGAGGAATGAAGCCTCTGTTGTGAAATGGGATCTCTCTTAAGGAACGGGCAACTGCTGCCGTTCCATCGCCCAATTGCAAGATGCTTCCACTCTAGAAGTTCCATCTCTGGAATTCAAAAGGTCGCATGAATCGTAGCTATGAATAAAATTCATAGATGATTTCGAGGTAGACCAGTACGCTAAAGATGGGGAATTGAGCATTTGGGCACAGGAGGCAGTGATTATGAATCGAGATCAAATCAAGCTGTCTCAACTGCGGGCTCTGGTGGCGGTCGCAGAACTAGGAAATTTTAGTGAGGCGGGGCTGCAACTGGACATTTCGCAATCGGCGGTAAGCCATGCGATCGCCAGTCTGGAGAATGATTTGGGCGTGATTGTGTTCTCGCGAGGACGACATGGCGCAACCCTGACTCCGGTCGGCGAACGGATTCTGCACCACGCCCAGCAAATGCTGCAACTGCTGGACTGTATCGACAAAGAAGCCATTTTGTCTAAGGGGCTTCAGGGTGGGGAACTGCGAATTGCTTCGTTCCGCAGTGTGGCGACCCACGTGCTACCGGAGGTGATCGCTCAGTTCCGCAATCTCTATCCGGCGATCGCTATCAGACTGGAGGAGTATCGCAACGAAGATAGCGTGGAACAAATTCTCAGGGAGGGTCGTGCTGACATTGGGTTTACCTGTCTGCCGCCCGGTGAGGAATTTGAGACCTGGGAGCTGATTCGGGATGACTATATTGTGTTGCTCCCTCCGCAGTACCGCGATGTTGAAGACCCGATTACCTGGGAGACGCTGCACCGTTTCCCACTGATCATGCCGCCCAAAAGCGACTATTGCAGTACGATTATTCGCAGTTTCTTTGCCAGTACCCATCAGTCTCTGAAGGCGGCCTACCACATTTCCGAAGATTCCACCATCGTGAGCATGGTGCGGCAGGGACTGGGGACTACGATAATGGCCCGACTGGCCGCCGAACCGCTCCCTCCCGACATCCAGGTTCGCTGTCTGCCAGCCCCCCTACAGCGCGTGATTGTGGCTGCGATCCTGAAGGATGGCCTGCATCCTCCCCCAGTCTTTGCCTTCCTGGAGGCTCTGAAATCGGCTGCAATTCTTCCCTACGGCAAATTAGGTCGAGTGCCTGCTACATAGTACCTATCCGAAAGCCCAAATTTTGGGCTTTCGGATACAACCATCTTTTGCAGGATGTGAACGGGGTGCTGAGGGGGCACACCCCCCCACCCCCGGTTCACATCCTATTTGTGAAGGCTGTAGGCAGATAATTTGCATCCTTGAAATGGGCATCTTGCCCATCGGGACGGTTGATCCCCACTGACTTAGCGCTCAGGTCTGGGGCGGCGACGTTTCGGATTGGGCTTGCGCTGCCGTTCGATCTGACGGCTGACATCCAGAAAAACATCGCGGCGCAGATAGGGGTAGTCGCTGATCCAGAGATCGGCTTCAGGCAAGTAAATGTCGGAGACCTGGGCAATACTGCTGAGGTCGGGGCGGTTTGACATGGCGATCAGTTCTGCGATGTCACCGGGCCGAATCACTTTATAGTCTCGCTGGAGAGGAACCTGGAGCCGAGTGACGAAACCGCTTTCGTCTCCCACCTCGATATTCAGGCGGCGTTCCCGGTTCTCGACGATGACCAGTTCTCCTTTCTTATTGACGGTTTCTTCGGTGCCAATTAGATCTTCGGTGATGAACACGTCTTCGACCCTGCCACGCCAGAAGCCGCTGTACTTGTAGCGACGGTAGCGGGAGTTGCGGAGCCATGCCAGATAAATTGGTGCCCAGAGCCAGTAAAGGCCGATAATCACGCCTGCCAGAAATTCCAGAAGCTGAAACTCAACTGGCAGCAGAAACTTCAGGGCAAACACGACGACAACCCCCACAACGGAGATTAACACCCGTTTCAGTAAGTCCTGAGATCTGCCCCAGCAATAGCGATACTGTTCGGCGGTCGCGTAGGGGGGAATGAGTGCTTCAAACTTCTTACGGGTCAGGGGGATCAGCATGAGACAAACGGGTGGCGATCGCTTCGGTCTTCAACAAGGACATCGCCCGGAGCACCAGGTACTTTCCAGGCGAGTCTACTGCTTTGAGCCTAGCATTTGTGATGGAAGGAATGGGAGAAGAGAGCGGTTCCTGGCACCCGAAGCATTTTCAGGTAAACCGCGTGCGTGAATTCAAGGAGTCTTCAACGGAAATTTTGATTCTCAAGCGATTGAACTTCCGTAGATGTCTCGACGTGGTTCGCCTTCCCAAACGCGCACAATGAAAGAACTTCTGGAGAACGCATTCGGAAGAGTTGAGTTAACTAAGGGGGCAATTGAGTTACTCAGCTTTTCTGGTTAAGAAAGCGTCCTTACAGGTGACGGCCTGACCCTGGGGGCTTATAGGGTCAGGCTTTTTCTTTGGAGATTTTTTTTAGTGGAAGTTTGTATCTGGACTTTTGACTAAGATCCTATCCGACAACCCAAATTCTGGCAGGCGCGACGCTACAGTGTTGCGCCTGCCAGAGTTTGGGTTGTCGGATAGGATAGACACTAAATCGGCGCTAAAAGCAAGTTCGCCGCGAAACGCTCTCTTAGAGAGCGTTTCGCGGCGTTATAGAGAAAACAGTCAAAACTCCAGATGCCACAAACTCCCGCTAAAAAATTTACTCTGCCCAGGTCGGGACAAATCGCCATGCTTTTCTCAGTTCCTCATCGAGCTGTCTGTAATCGGGTTCTTTCTCACCGACTAACGACCAAAACCTTGAGGAGTGATCCATGTGAACCGTGTGACAGAGTTCGTGGATCAGCACATAGCGCACCAGATTGGGCGGGAGGAACAGCAGCTTGGCGTTGAGGCTGATGGATTTTTTGCTGGAGCAACTGGCCCACAGGGTCTTCTGGTGGCGAATGGTGATGGTGCCGCAGGGGAGAGAAACTTCGCGGCTCACCTGCCGCAGCCAGGGGGTGAGATGGTGCTGGGCTTTATGGCTGAGCCAGCGCTGAAGTAGCTTCTGGCAGGCGGCAATATCGCTGGTAGGGCCTTGAATTTTTAGCTTATGGCCATCCATGTTAGCGACCAACCGGGAGCCAACGGTGCTGCGGTAGCTCACTGTCCATTTTTCGGGGATCGATTGCAGCCACACCTGCTGGGGCAGTGGTTCCGTGGCGATCGCTGGCACTGTCTGGCGCTCCATCTCCAGTCGCTGAGTCGTGCGAGCAATCCACTCCTGACGTTTGCTGACAATTTCTGGAATGCGGCTCTGGTCAAACCCACGGGGGACGACGACTTCCACTTCTCCGTGATGAGAAATGTGGATGCTGACGTTCTTTGCTCGTTGGCTGACCCGAACCCGGTACTCCGGCAGTTGATTCATGGTAATGTTGCCCGTCATCATTGCCTTCACTAATGCTCACCGCGACCTGGACAAGCAACCGCAACATAGAAAGTGCCACGGTATGTTTGCCCCGGTGAGAATCCATCCTTTATTATCTCTCATCCTGGAGGAGAACAGACGATCGCTCTTTCCCTAGAACGAGGATTGACTGCGATACCCGAACAGCCTCCTGAGTAACCAGCAAAACCAGCAGTAGGCCAGATGGCCAAAATCCTTTACAAGGAAGCAGGTTTGAGGTGGGGAGCCTGTTCTACAAAATCGAGCAGAATTTGACGGTGGACACTACCCAGGGGACGGATCTGCTGGGCACGTTCAGAGTAGCGATCGCCCCGCTCAATATCCTCCATAGAGAATAATCCTAGATCCCAACCCTCATGCAGTGCCAACGATTCTACCGGAGTCATGAGGGCACCGTAGAACACATGGCGCACGACGATTTCCGATTCATATTGGGCAAACTTTTGCAGTCGGGGAGGGGTATACCCAATTTCCTCCAGCAGTTCCCGCTCAATGGCAACTTCGGGCAGTTCTCCCGGCTCGATGTGCCCACCAAAGAAGCCCCAGTAGCCGGGGTAGACGATCGTGGGGATGTTTTCTCGGAGCTGCATCAAGAATTGGTCTTGCTGGTGCAGAATGGCTACTGCTACGTGTTTACGGGTCATAGTAGTTGGGGGTCAGGGGTGAGTGATTCGCTCAGTTTCTTCGATATAAATGCCTCCCATCTCCTTACCAGCAATGGGAATGCTTTCAAACCGGAGTGTCCCCCGGATTCTAACCGTATCACCGGAGCGTAGGGCAGTGCTGGAGGTTACAACCAGGACACGACCCGTCTCGTCCTCCAACTGATAAATCTGCTGGCCAATCAGGGGGATGCGATCGCCCACTTTGCCTTGAAGCCGCACTGAAGCCCCCGATAACTGTGATGCCTGCTGGATCTCGTTGACCTTCAGCACGACCCCCAATCGATCCAGTAGGGTCAAACGGGTTCGGGGATTGGCCCAGGCAATCGAGAGGAAAGCGATCGACCCCAGGAGTGTGAGCGCGATTGCCCATTGTCGTAGTTTCCTTGCCGGTTTACCTGGTGTGGAAGGGTTGGTTACTTTCACCTGAGAGTCTTGTGCCGAGGGAGTGTGCTTCTCTAAAGAATAAGTCCCCTGACCCCCTCAAGGGGGAATCACCCCTTCACCCCTTGCAAAACTTTCACTAGTACTCAGCGGCTTAAGTTAACCCATGTTTATTGGTGTGGTGCGCGAAGCGCACCACACCAACAATCATCGTTTTATTGCCGCCATGCAGTACTAGGTACTTAATGGAACCCTAGAATCAGAAAAGGGCTTTTGTAAAGGCTCCTGGATGCAGCATTCGATAAAGAACCATGACAAAGATTTTGGACGGTAAGGCGCTGGCCAAGCAGATGCAGGGAGAACTGGCACAGCAGGTGGAAGCACTGACGGAAAAGGGCGATCGCCCACCGGGATTGGCCGTATTAATGGTCGGAGACAACCCCGCCAGCGCCGCCTACGTGCGCAATAAAGAACGGGCCTGCGCCAGAGTGGGGATTGCCTCCTTTGGCAAACACTTCTCCATTGAAACGACCCAGGCTGAGCTGGAGCAGACGATTGATGCCCTGAACCAGGATGAGCGCGTAGACGGCATTCTGGTTCAGTTGCCCTTGCCCGATCATCTCGACTCCGTGGCTCTGCTCAACCGGATTCATCCCGACAAGGACGCAGACGGCCTGCACCCGACCAATTTGGGGCGTCTGTTGCGTGGAGAACCTGGCCTGCAAAGCTGCACTCCTGCGGGTGTGATGCGCCTGCTGAAGGCTAATAATATTTCCGTAAAAGGCAAGTCGGCGGTGGTGATCGGTCGCAGTATTCTGGTGGGTAAGCCCCTGTCGCTGATGTTGCTGGCGGAGGATGCCACCGTGACGATCGCCCATTCTCGCACGCCAGACCTGTCGGCAGTGGCCTATTCTGCCGATATTCTGGTAGCAGCAGTCGGTCGCCCCGGTCTGGTTACCCCAGAAATGGTAAAGCCGGGAGCAGTGGTGGTGGATGTGGGGATCAATCGAGTGGGCGATCGTCTGGTAGGGGATGTGGACTATGAAGCCGTTGCGCCTGTTTCTGGGTGGATTACTCCAGTCCCAGGGGGAATTGGCCCCATGACGGTCGCGATGCTGTTGCAGAATACCGTGTGGAGTTACCAGCAGAAGCACCAGGGACGGTGATGCGATCGCCCCAACTCTGCTACTGTTTCACTCCCTAAACGCGGTAGAGTGGATTGCGTCTGGATATCAACAGAGAGAGGCAATGACAAGTTTGCAGAACCAGGGCGGGGTGGCTCAGTCCTTTGACCTATCGGGCTATCTGAAGGAGCGGCAGGTCTGGGTAGAAAAGGCGCTGGATCAGTCGGTTCCGGTGGTCTACCCCGAAACGATCTATGAATCGATGCGCTATTCCCTGATGGCGGGTGGCAAGCGGCTGCGCCCCATTCTTTGTCTGGCAACCTGCGAACTGCTGGGCGGGACAATCGATATGGCCATGCCCACAGCCTGTGCTCTGGAAATGATCCACACAATGTCGCTGATCCACGACGATCTGCCTGCGATGGACAACGATGACTATCGGCGAGGTAAGCTGACGAACCACAAGGTCTACGGTGAAGACATTGCGATTCTTGCGGGGGACGGTTTGCTGGCCTATGCCTTTGAGCACATTGCTGATCAGACCCAGGGTGTGCCTGCGGAACGGGTGCTACAAGTGGTTGCCCAACTCGGACGAGCTGTCGGAGCAGCAGGGCTGGTCGGAGGCCAGGTGGTAGACCTGGAATCTGAGGGTAAATCTGGTGTGACGCTGGAAACGCTGAACTTCATTCACCGTCATAAAACAGGGGCGCTCCTAGAGTCCTGTGTGGTTTGTGGTGCTATTCTTGCGGGAGCTTCCGAAGGTGATCGCGATCGCCTTTCTCGCTATGCCCAGAATATTGGCCTGGCCTTCCAGATTGTGGACGACGTGCTGGACATTACCGCGACTCAGGAGGAACTGGGCAAAACAGCGGGTAAGGATCTACAGGCGCAGAAGGCAACTTTCCCCAGCTTTTGGGGCATCGAGGAGTCACGGCGGCAGGCCAATCAGCTCGTGGTAGATGCGAAAGCTGAACTTGATCCCTTCGGGGATCTTGCCCTGCCCCTGAAGGCGATCGCTGATTTCATCACTGCCCGCACCCACTAACTCGCATCTATTCACTCGATTTGCTTCCATTAACCCTAATTTCTTCTCCAGAATGCACCCATGCAGGACTTTCCCCCAATTCTGAACAACCCGGTTCTCTGGATTGCCATTGTTGCCTGCCTGCTTGCTCAGGTGTTGAAACTGGTGGTTGATTTTGCTCAAAACGGAAAAATTAACTTCCGCACTCTGGTGACGGCTGGGGGAATGCCCAGCTCCCACTCAGCCCTGGTGACGGCGTTAGCAGTCGGCGTTGGTCAGACAATGGGGTGGGAAAGTCCTGATTTTGCATTAGCAACGACCTTTGCGGTGATTGTGATGTATGATGCTGCGGGTGTGCGTCAGGCTGCTGGCAAGCAGGCACGCATTCTGAACCAGATTGTAGATGATCTGTTTCGTAAAGACCCTGAATTCAATGAGGATCGCCTCAAAGAAATGCTGGGCCATACTCCGGTTCAGGTGATCGCTGGATGCGTTTTAGGCGTTGCGGTTTCCTGGTTGGCGGCAAGAGTTTATTAAAAGCGGTAGTCCCTGAGGGCACTACCGCTTCCACTATCAATTAACCTCCGGCTTTACCAGAGTGCTGGCACAGCTTCTGTGGATGGTTCGCCTGCTCCTGAATCATTTTCAGGGGCACGTTCTGGTACAGTTGGCGGGGGCACTGGCTGCGCTTGTTGTGCTTCCGGGACTGCCGGAGCAGCGGGAGCCGCTTCCACACTTGGGGCAGGAACTTGCTCAACGGTTGGTGGTGCAACAGGAGCGGGCGCAACAGGTTGCGGAATCAGGGTTTCCTGACCTCCCGATGGAGCTTCATCGCGGTTATTTTCCGGTGTCTCTACTGTACTGGGAGGGCGATCGTTGATGCCGGAGCGATCAGGTTGACCGGGTTGGCTGCTGGGGCGATCGCCGGGAGTGTCGCCGCCGGGAGTGTCGCCGCCGGGAGTGTCGCCGCCGGGAGTGTCACCACCGGGAGTACCTCCTGTTCCACCGCCGGGAGTACCTCCTGTTCCACCACCGGGAGTATCGCCCCCAGGGGTATCCGGCGTGCCTGGAGTACCAGGGGTACCAGGAGTGTCGCTACCAGGAGTGTCGCCACCAGGAGTGTCGCCACCGGGAGTGTCGCCACCGGGAGTGTCACCGCCGGGAGTGTCACCGCCGGGAGTGTCACCGCCGGGAGTGTCGCCACCGGGAGTGTCGCCACCGGGAGTGTCGCTGCCGGGAGTGTCGCCACCGGGAGTGTCGCCACCGGGAGTGTCGCCACCGGGAGTG
>CAZVXA010000173.1:0-13862 GCA_964630955.1 uncultured bacterium
CCCTCGCGGCCTCACTGGCCTGGTTCTACCCCCCCCGCGGGGGGGGGGGGGGGGGGCGCGGCCCCCCCCCCCCCCCCCCCCAAAACTGGGATGCACCCTATGATCAGTTCATGGTTGACTACACATGGATGGATAGCCCCCTGGGAACCCTACTGCTGACCGCTGATAGGCGATCTTTAACTGGTCTCTACCTGAAAGGACAGAAGCACTTTCCCAAACAAACGGAGGAGTGGCGCAAAACTTCTCGGTCTGAACTGTTCGACCAGACGCAAGAACAACTGAACCAATACTTCGCCCATCAGCGCCAAACCTTTGATCTGCCCCTTGCTCCCCAGGGAACTCCCTTTCAGCAGCAGGTCTGGCAACTGCTGCGCGAGATCCCCTTTGGCGAAATTGTCTCCTACGGCACCCTGGCCCAACGCCTGGGACAACCCACTGCTTCTCGCGCTGTCGGTGCCGCCAACGGACGCAACCCCATCTCGATCATCGTGCCCTGTCACCGGGTGGTTGCAACCAATGGAAAGTTGACGGGCTATGCGGGGGGAGTCGATCGGAAACAGTGGCTCTTGCAGCATGAACAGGGAGCATTTTCTTCTGACACCCAACTCGCCCTTTCCTTTCTGTAGCCCTCAAAAGCAGTTCTGCTTTTGAGGGCTACCAGTTCAACAGGAGGGAGACAAGAAAAATGCTAGGGTTGGGGTGCGAATACCTCTAACCTCTAACAAAAGCATTCTTCTCCGACTTCCAATGCCTCAGCCCATCCTCTACGTCGCCATCACCAACCACGGGTTCGGACACGCCTCCCGCACTGCCGCCGTTGCCGCCACCGTGCAGGAACTTTGCCCGGAGGCATTGATCATCATGGTCACTGCTGTCCCTCACTGGCTGCTGGAGTCCTATTTGCCGGGGGACTTCATCCATCGCCCCTGGTCCCTGGATGTGGGCGTTGTCCAGAGCGACAGCATTAAGATGGACAAGGCGGCGACCCTGACGCGACTGAAGGAGATCCGCGCCGATGCACGGATGTTTATCAACGGTGAAACGAACTTTATTAAGTTGAATCGGGCGGGTCTGGTACTGGCAGATATTCCTCCGCTGGCAGCACCGATCGCCCACTCGGCTGGGATTCCCTGCTGGATGGCGAGCAACTTTGGCTGGGACAGCGTTTACCGTCCCTGGGGGGGGGAATTTGAAGAAATGGCCGACTGGATCAGTGAGTGCTTTGGGCAGTGCGATCGCCTCTACCGCCTGCCCTTCCACGAACCCATGAGCGCTTTCCCCCATATCATCGACATGGGATTAACAGGTGGTTCTCCCCGCTTTGCCCTGGAAGATCTGCGCGGCAAATTTAATCTCACCGCTCCCCAAAATCGCACCGTCCTGATCACCTTCGGCGGGCTGGGACTGGATCAAATTCCCTACACCAATCTGGTAAATTTCCCCGACTGGCAGTTCATCACCTTCGATCGCAGTGCCCCCGACCTGCCCAACCTGCTCAAGGTCTCCAACACCCAGTATCGCCCCGTAGACTTCATGCCGCTGTGCGATCGCGTTGTCTCAAAACCGGGCTACGGCACTTTCTCGGAAGCCTGCCGCCTCGACCTGCCCATCACCTCGATTACCCGCGAGGACTTTTCCGAAGCAGCGGTCCTGATTGAGGGCATTCAGGACTATTCTTACCATCAGGTGCTTTCCCCCAGCGAATTGATCAACGGTGACTGGGAGTTTTTGCGTCAGCCACCGCAGCCGCCCCGCAAATCGACGCCTCTGGATAAGAATGGAAATGAGGCGATCGCCCGCGCCATTCTCGATTACCTGCATTCGTAGAACGATGCCCCACTATCAGCAAATTCTCCGCATCCCCACCAGGGGGAAAACGCTACAAAAGATTACCTCCAAAGTCGTCAGTGTGGTGGCCGACTCACGCATCCAAACCGGTATGTGTAATCTGTTCCTGCGCCACACCTCCGCCAGCCTGATTATCCAGGAGAACGCCGACCCCGATGTGCTGGTAGACCTGGAACAGTTTCTCTCGAAGCTGGTGCCGGAAGGTTACCACTACGTCCACAGCACGGAAGGGCCAGACGATATGCCTGCCCATATTCGCAGTGTCCTTACCCACACGTCTGAACAAATTCCGGTAGGCAACGGTCGGCTGCTGCTGGGCACCTGGCAGGGAATTTACCTGTGGGAACATCGTCAGCACAGCCACCAGCGGGAATTGGTGGTTCACGTTTGGGGAGATTAGGGGAAGAAGGGCAGACCTTGGAGGTTTCTAAAAACCTCCAAGGTCTCGGATGAGGCGGCCAGGCATGGATTAAGCTGCACTTTTGACTAAATCGGCGCTAAAACCAAATATGCCGCGAAACGCTCTTTAAGAGAGCGTTTCGCGGCACTGTAGGAAAAATAGTCAAGACTCCAGAAAGCAATCAACTGCGCTTGTGGTTCTCACCTTTTGCTGATGTCCTGATGCAGCACTTGCGGCAACAGTGCTTGGCTCATACGAAACTGGCTCAGGCCCAATGGCCCAGAGGCTTGAGCCTGACTCATGGTTCCTGTGACTCCGATGGATTTTGTAGTTCGGTCACCGCCAACGGCTGCCGGAGAACCGGGAGGCGATCGCCCCGAAAAATTTCCTCACTGGCCTCTCCGGCGGCAACAATCGCTTGAGCAATCACACGACTCACCACCAGACTTGCCAGAAATGGGATGGTGGCGGCACTCAGCAGCAGGTCAGATAGTTTGGGTTCACGGTTAGCGGCCATAGGGAATTAAGCGTTGCTGGGGATGAATTGTTGCAGACGCTCCCGAAATTCACCCTTCGGGTGAGCGCCCTTGACTTCTCCCACGATCTTAAACTCTCCCTCTGGTTCTTCGCAGAGGATATAAGTGGGCCAGCCCATCTCGGCCTTGTCGGGGTACTGGGTCAGCAGAATTTTTCGGTACTTGCGATAGGTGGCGGTGTCCTGCATCTTCACATCCACAAAGTCCAGACCCAGCTCCTGGGACACCTTCTGGTCGTAGAAAGACATTTTGTGGCAGAGACCGCAATCTTCGGAGGAAAACTTAATTACTGAGATCGTCATAAACCGTCGAGAAAGAACGTCCTTCTTGAGGGTGACAAACGGCGGGGGGCGATCGCAACTGAACTTAGCAATTTGCCATAAAAAAGCGTCCGGAACAGATGCATTAGAATAGTGAGCAATTCAGCGTTTGACGTTAGCACAATGATCCTACAGACCCAGGAGCCGCAGATTGAGCGGCCTGTTGTAGAACAGGTTGTCACGCTGCGCGGCGTGAGTTGGGAGCAATTTAAGGCGATCGCGGCCAATTTGGAAGAAGTGCGCGGTGTGCGGTTGACCTACCTTGACGGGGTGCTAGAAATTGTGTCTCCGATTGGAGAACTCCATGAATATGTCAAAAGCACGCTCGGCGTCCTGGTGGAAGCCTATCTGCGGCACTACAAAATCCGGCACTACCGATTGGGCGGTTTCACGCTGGAAGCACCTGGGTACTCCTCATGCGAACCGGACGAGTCCTACTGCATCGGCACGAAAAAAGAGAGCCCCGATATTGTGATTGAGGTCATCGTGACCAGCGGCACGATTAACCGAAAGGAATTGTTTCGCCCGCTGAAGGTTCCAGAGGTCTGGTTCTGGCGAAAAAAGCAGTTGCGGGTGTTTTGCCTGGTGGGTGACCAGTATGAGGAGCGCGATCGCAGCCAACTGCTGCCTGATCTCGACCTGAGTCTTCTCCTCAAGTATGTAGACCACCCCGACCAGTACGACGCAGTTCAAGAATTTTTAGCTCAGATCAGCAGGTAGGCGCGATTCAGCTCAAAACCCGAAAATCTGTTCCGCCCGCGCAGCGGGCGGAACAGATTTTCGGGTTTTGAGCTGGTAGCTAAGCTTTACAAATAGACCTCGGTGGTTTCTAAAAACCTCCGAGGTCTGGGCGACTTTACGCCTCATCCAGCGCCGCAATACCGGGCAGCACCTTCCCTTCCAGCAGTTCCAGACTGGCACCGCCACCCGTGGAAATGTGGCTCATCTGGTCAGCCACGCCGACTTTCTCAACGGCTGCTACCGAGTCACCCCCACCAATGATGGTGATCGCGCCTGTTCCAGTGAGGCCAGCCAGGGTGTTGGCGATCGCCTCTGTTCCCTTGGCGAACTGGTCGATCTCGAACACACCCATCGGACCATTCCAAATCACGGTCTTGCAGTCGGCCAGCGCGTCCTGGAATACCTTCACCGAGTCAGGCCCGATGTCCAGACCCATCCAGCCGTCAGGAATGTTCTCCACGCTGACAGTCTGGGACGCAGCGTCGGCAGCGAACTTGTCTGCGACAACCACATCGGTGGGCAGCAGCAACGCCACTCCTTTCTCCTTAGCCTTGGCTTCCAGCTTCGTCGCCAGTTCCAGAAACTCATCTTCCACCAGAGACTTGCCCACGCTGAGGCCACGGGCTTTGTAGAAGGTAAAGATCATGCCGCCACCGATCAGCAGCTTGTCTACTTTCTCCAGCAGGGTTTCGATCACGGTGATCTTGCTGGACACCTTGGAGCCACCGATGATGGCTGCGAGGGGACGCTGGGGAGCTTCGATCGCCCCCTGGAGGTACTGCAATTCCTTCTCGATCAGGTAGCCAGCTACCGAGGGACTCAGATACCTGGTCACACCTTCAGTAGAAGCGTGGGCGCGGTGAGCCGTCCCAAAGGCATCGTTAACATAGAGGTCAGCAACGGAAGCAAGCTGCTCGGCAAACTCAGGGTCGTTCTTTTCCTCTTCCGGGTGGAAGCGCACGTTTTCCAGCAGAATCACCTGACCGGGCTGCATGGCGGCAACCACGCTAGCTACTTCTTCACCGATACAGTCGGAGGGCTTGATCACCTCCTGGCCCAGCACCTCAGACAGACGCTTAGCAACGGGCGTCAGACGGTACTTATCCTCAACACCTTTTGGACGACCGAAGTGGCTGCTGAGAATGACCTTTGCGCCCTTCGAGGTGAGGTCATTAATGGTCGGCAGGGCGGCACGGATTCGAGTATCGTCGGTGATGTTTCCCTGGTCATCGACAGGGACGTTGAAATCTGCCCGCACCAGGACTCGCTTCCCCTGCAAATCCGCTGCCGTCAGGCTGGCTACGCTCTTCTTAGACACGCTGAACCCCCTAAATGAGTTTTTATACCTATTGGTTGTTACTTATTGTAAAGCGTTTGGTATCTCAATAGACGGATTTTTTAATCAGGATTTTTAAGGAATTTTGCCAGAAAGGGGATTTCCTACCCAATAGCAGAGAGTTTCAGGCATGATCCAGACAGGGTGAATGTGTGCTTCTGTTTATGAGAGGCCCTTTGCCGGATTGTTCCTTGCGAACTCAACAAAACCTATGTTTAAGACAGTTCTATTCCCCATCGACGATAGCCGCGAGTCCCGTGAAGCAGCTGACACCGTTGCCAATGTCGTAAAAGCATTTAATGGTCGATTGATTGTGCTGTCTGTTCTGGAGAAATTGCCTGAAGGGAGAGAACCAACCACCAGTGAGGCCGAGATGAGTTCCCCCGAAGCGGTAGCTGAGTTGCTGGAGAACGCAAAGACTCTGTTTGGCGATCTCGGAATTGAGGTCGATTTAATGGAACGAGAAGGCAAACCCGCTTTCACGATCTGCGACGTAGCAGATGAGGTCAACGCCGACCTGATTATCATGGGCTGTCGGGGACTGGGACTGACAGAGGACGGGGTCGCCGACAGCGTTACGAACCGGGTGATCAATCTATCACCCTGTGCTGTGATGATTGTGCCGTAGCGATATCCGCGACTAGCTCATCGATTCTGGCTGGGGTGCTGTTCCACGAGAACATGAAGCGAGCACCACCCAGGCCGATGAAGCTGTAGAATTGCCAGCCCTGCGATCGCAAATACTCCACCACCTTTGGCGAAAGCTGCACGAACACCGCATTCGCCTGCGGCGGAAACATCAGTGCCACCCCCTCAATCTGCTGTACCTGCTGTGCAAAGTAAGCTGCACACTCATTGGCATGGCGAGCATTAGTCAGCCATGCTTCTGTTTCCAGCAGGCCCATCCAGGGGGCCGCGATAAACCGCATCTTGGAGGCCAGTTGTCCCGCCTGCTTACAGCGGTAGTCAAAATCTGCCGCCAATTCCTTATCAAAGAAAATCACGGCTTCGCTGAGGGCCATACCGTTTTTGGTGCCGCCAAAGCAGAGGACATCCACCCCTGCCCTCCAGGTGACCTCGGCGGGATGACAATTGAGGGCGGCGATCGCATTGCTGAACCGCGCCCCATCCATGTGAACCTTCAGGCCGTACTGTTGGGCGATCGCCTGCATCCCCCGCAGTTCCGCCACCGAATACAGCGTCCCCACCTCCGTAGACTGGGTAAGGCTAATCACTTTGGGTTTGGGGTAATGGATATCCGTGCGTTTGGTGACAATGGTGGCGATCGCCTCTGGGGTCAGCTTGCCATCCACTCCCTTACCCAGAAGCAGCTTGGAGCCGTTCGAGAAGAATTCTGGTGCGCCGCACTCGTCGGTTTCAATGTGGGCCAACTCGTGGGCGATCACGCTGTGGTAGGACTGACACAGTGAGGCCAGGGCCAAAGAATTGGCAGCCGTACCGTTGAAAACAAAAAAAACTTCGCAGTCAGTCTCAAACAGTTCCCGAAAAGCATCGGTCGCCCGCTGCGTCCACTCATCGCTGCCGTAGGCGGGAGCGCTACCGTAGTTGGCTTTTTGCAGGTACTCCAGAGCTTCGGGGCAGATACCGGAGTTATTGTCGCTGGCGAATTGTTCTTGAAAGAAGGGCATGGGTGGATGGGTGGATGGGTGGATGGGTGGATGGGTGGATGGGTGGATGGGTGGATGGGCGTTGCGGTGAGCGATAGCCGAACCGTGGATGGGTAGGGGTTTTGCATTCGGGCAGGTAAAGTGTGGCGAAGTCGTAAAACCTGACCCCCGAATGCTAAACCCATCCCAGGGTCAGGTATTTGGGAGAAAGATATAGCGAAAGTCGCGTTCAAGTTTGTGGGGAAGCTGCAACGCCGTTTTCAGCACGCTTGATGGCATGATCGGGTATTGTTCCCTAGTTTAAGGAAAAGTCTCTGCGACCAAATTCAGCTTCAATACCCTTCTAATCGATGCGGTAGTTGACGGCTTTCCCCCCAACACTACCCATCCACTCATCCACCCATCCATTTATCCACTCCCCATGTCCCAAACCCTGGTCATCAAAATCGGCACTTCCAGTCTGACACAGCCGGAAACGGGTCTTCTGGCGATCGCCACCGTTGCCCGCCTGGTCGAATTGCTTAGTGAGCTGCGGCGTAAGGGATATCAGATAGTGCTGGTGTCCTCTGGTGCGGTGGGGATTGGGAGTGCGCGATTAGGACTGACCGAGCGACCCAAAACAATTTCGATGAAACAGGCCGTTGCGGCAGTTGGTCAGGGACGGCTGATGCGAGTTTACGATGACTTCTTCAGTTCCCTTGACCAGCCAATTGCCCAGGTATTGCTCACCCGTACTGACCTGGACGAACGCGGTCGCTACCTCAATGCCTACCGCACCTTTCGGCAACTGTTCAAGCTGGGGGTTATCCCCATCGTCAACGAGAACGACACTCTGGCGGTCGAAGAGCTGAAATTTGGTGATAACGATACCCTCTCCGCCAGAGTTGCCAGCCTGGTAGAGGCTGACTGGTTATTTCTTCTGACTGATGTCGATCGCCTCTACTCCGCCGATCCCCGGTTCAACCCGGAGGCAAAACCGATTGTCACCGTAGAAGATATCGACCAACTGACCAGCAGTGTGGAAGTGGGCGATCGCGGCAGTCAGTGGGGTACCGGAGGCATGGTCACCAAAATCGAAGCCGCCCGCATCGCCACCGCTGCTGGAGTCCGGACCGTGATTACAGAAGGGCGATCGCCCATCAACATCCTCAAAATTCTTCAGGGCGAACCCCTCGGCACCCAGTTTCAACCCGAACCCCAGCCGTTCAACGCCCGCAAACGCTGGATCGCCCACGGCCTCCTCCCTGTCGGCAAACTGTACCTGGACGAAGGAGCCGTCAAAGCCATCTGTCATGGGGGGCGATCGCTCCTCGCCGCAGGCATCACCCGTGTTGAAGGCAACTTCCAGAGCCAGGATGCTGTCCAACTCTGCGACCAGCAAGGCCACGAGATCGCCCGCGGCATCGTCAACTTCAGCAACACTGAACTCCACAAAATTCGCGGTCACCGCTCCGAAGACATCCCCAAAATTCTTGAATACGACACACCCGAAACCGTCGTCCATCGAGACAATCTGGTTCTCAGCCCCTGATTTTCTGTGCTAAGTAGGTAGGCGCGATTCAGCTTGAAACCCCAAAAGCTTTTCTGCCCTGAGCGAAGTCGAAGGGCGGAACAGCTTTTGGGGTTTCGACTTTTTCCACGCCCGTACAGGAGAATGCCACGCCCCTACACCCAATTCCCCTATCTGCGTCCCCTATCTCTAACTCTGGAAAGATTAAAACCGCTTTGTTCTAAGGTTTAATACCCCTTATTGCTGCAAGTAGTAAAAAAGATGAGGTATTCTGTTTAGGGGTGTTTACTCTGGCAATTGCTGGAGTTTATCCATACCTCTAAATCGATAAACTGAGTCATTCCCAGTTTGTAGCAACGAGTATCGTCTTTCGGTACTCCGCAAGAACTGAGAAGTTGTCTGACAACTGTTTTCGTTTGAAAAATTAATTGTCGCAAATTGCGAAAGGGGAGTGTATGAACAAAAAGGTAATCGGTCTGGTTCTGACCCTGGGTCTGGCAGCTGTTTTGAGCGCTTGCGGTGGCGGTGGTACTGCACCTACTGAATCTCCCGCAGCACCTGCTTCTCCTGCTGCTTCTCCTTCCCCCTAATGGTTGAATCTGCCGTACTTTAATCAGGCACATTCATACTTCAATTAGTGGTTCACCCACAGATTCCCGCTGTTTCTCAGGGCTTGATGTTCTGGATAGCGTGTGTCTTGTGGGTGATTCACTTTAATCAAGTCTGGCCGTTTAGCAATGCTGCTTCTGCAATTCAGCACGTCCCACTACTGCCGCAAAGCCCGTCTGGCTCTGGGCTACAAACAACACCCCTACCGGGTTGAAAATTTGACACCAGGGGTTCATGCGCTACGGGTGCGATCGCTCACAGGTACCACCACCCTCCCCGTCCTGCTGCCGGAGTTAGATGGCTATCCAAAGGCGATCGGGGACTCCACAAAGATTCTGGCGTTTCTGGAAACCCACCAGCCGGAGCCATCGCTGATCCCCCAGGAGTCAGAGCTACGGGCAGAAATGTGGATGCTGGAGGACTGGATGGATGAGAGCATTGGACTGGCTACCCGGTTTGTCTATTACGACTACCGGGCAGGGGAAGGAAAAGCGCTGGATCCGTCGCTATCGAGTCAACTGGTGATTCAAACTGTGCGCTGGCAGTATGGGATTACTCCGGCACGGGTGCAGTTGGCGGTAGAACGGTTAGAACAAGCGCTGGAGTTTCTGGGGATGCGGTGGAAGGGGCGCTGGCTGGTGGGTGACTGCTTTACCGCCGCTGATTTGGCCGCCGCTGCGCTACTCAGTCCCCTGGCGCGGTTGCCGCAGTACAGGGAAAACTACCCGTGGCTGTTTGAGCAGATTGTGGCGGTTCACTCCCTTTGTAAAGAGCCACTCCCACCGGGGTTAAACTAGTACTATACGGTGGAAATAAGCCAATGGTTGTTCGTGGGGCAGTTCCCCAGGCAGGAGTTCCACCCCTGCAATCGGCCTGACAGCCTGAGCTGTGGCTATCCAAACTCAACATCTGTCTCGTTTCCAGGCTCCGGCTGGAAATGCCTACTGGAGGCTCTGCCTCCTTCTCCTGTAACAGGAGGCAGAGCCTCCAGATCCACATTCCAGACGTCTCGCCTGGAACGAGGTTGACTCTGCTACCGGGGTTCCGAAAGCATTGGTTCGTGGGGGTTTTGAGTATGAGGCGACTGCTGAAACGCTGTTTCCTGAGCATTGGTTTGCTGGCCTGTGTTCCGGTGGCTCCCGCAGTCGCCCTCCCCCCACCCCAGGACACCCCGGAAGAGATCCTGCGAACTGAAATTATTTTAGATGCGCGATCGCCCATTGATGGCAAACCTTTGACTGCTAAAGAATATGCCGAACTCCAGGCGGAAATTGAGCAAACTATGAATCAGGTGTCTCCCCAGTCCATCTCTCCTCGCTTGAGAGAACTGGTGTTTCTCCTCTCGATTCGTCGGGGACTGCGGCTATTCCTGCCATTTATTCCATAGAAATAGTTTTTGTGGGGCAGGCATCTTGCCTGCCCCACACCATCTACCGTCGGGCAACGCCCATCTGCACCTGCCATAGCGCAGCATAGATACCGGAATGCGCCAGCAGCTCTTCGTGGCGACCTGCTTCGACCAGACGACCATCCTCCATCACGTAAATCTGATCCGCATTGCGAATCGTGGAGAGGCGATGGGCGATCGCAATTGTGGTGCGGTTCTGGGTGATTCGTTCGAGCGATCGCTGAATGGCTGCCTCGGTCTCATTATCGACCGCAGAGGTGGCCTCATCCAGAATCAGGATGGGGGGATTCTTCAGGACGGCACGGGCGATCGCCAGTCGCTGTCTTTGACCACCGGAGAGTTTCTGACCGCGTTCACCCACGATCGTGTCGTAGCCGTGGGGGAGAAATTCGATGAACTCGTGGGCTTCAGCAATTTTGGCCGCTTCGACGACTTCGCTGAAGGTGGCTTCTGGGGTGCCGTAGGTGATGTTCTCCAAGACGGTGCCATGGAACAAAAAGACATCCTGACTCACCAACCCCATTGAGCGGCGCAGATCCCGGAGCTGGATGTCCTGAATATTGATGCCGTCCAGGGTGATGCTGCCAGAGTGGATTTCATAGAGACGGAGTAATAACTTCACCAGGGTGCTTTTGCCAGAGCCTGTGGAGCCAACGATGGCGATCGTTTTGCCTGCGGGAATGTGCAATGACAGATTTTCGATGAGGGGGGGGCGATTACTTTGTACTTCCTCGGAGGGATAATCGTTATACGCAAACGTCATATGCTTCAGCACAATCTCGCCTTTCACCGATCCCAACGGCAGAGGAATGCGACCGGGATGGATGGCAATCGGCGTTTCTAACAGCGCCATAACCCGATTGGTGGAAGCCATCGCCCGCTGGTACTGGTCGAGAGTTTCGCCCAGGCGAGTCAGTGGCCAGAGGAGCCGCTGGATCAGGTAGACCAGCACACTGTAGTTGCCGACAGAGAGCGTTCCCCCGACGACCGCTAGACCACCGAAGTAAAGCGTGGCCGTGAAGCCGAGCAGGATCAGGATGCGAATCAGCGGTACAAAGGCAGAACTGAGGGCGATCGCACTTCGATTGCTCTGCTGATAGGCGTCACTCTCACGACGAATCCGCTCGATCTCATAGGTTTCGGTAGTGAAGCTCTTGATCGTCATGATGCCGCTAAAGTTGTTCGATAGACGACTGTTGAGCAGGCTTGCTTTTTCGCGCACGTCGGCATAGCGGGGAGCTAGCAGTTTCTGGAAGGCGATCGATCCCCACAGAATAAACGGCATGGGGAGCATGGCCAGGGCCGCTACACTGGGGGCCAGCACAAAGAAAATGCCGCCAACAATAATGACGGTGGCAATAACCTGCAGGACTTCGTTGGCTCCGAAGTCGAGAAACCGCTCGAGCTGATTAATGTCGTCATTCACAATCGACATCAGCCGTCCGGTGCTGCGCGTCTCAAAGTACTCCAGCTCCAGCTCCTGGACATGGCTGTAAGCATCCAGCCGCAGGTCATGCTGGATGCGCTGTGCCAGGTTGCGCCAGAGGCGGCCGTAGGCATATTCAAACAGGGATTCCAGTCCCCAGATGATAAAGCTCAGCACCGTCAGCAGCAGCAGTTGTCCCTGCACACTGGTAATACCGAACCGGGAGATCCAGGAGTCCTGTCGCTGCACTACGACGTCAACTGCTGCGCCAATCAGAGCGGGGGGCGCGAGGTCAAAGATTTTATTCAGGATGGAACAGGTCGTAGCGAACCAGACGTGCCCACGATAACGACGACCGTACTGGATAAGTTGCTGTAGCGGATGGGGCGCTTTTGATTTTCGAGCGTTCAAAGTAAAGTCCTGATTCGGGTGAGAAGGAAATGTGATCGTGGCGATCGTGGAGAAATCTATTATCCAACAGAGGTTCAAATTCCTCTTCTAACGCCACGGGCAACTTTCTTCCTGGGAGCCAGAAGTAAGGCAGGCATCTTGCCTGCTGGGTTTAGGCAGGCAAGATGCCTGCCCTACGGAGGCCCAACAAAAATGCTGATTGGATGCTGCTAAGGCAAAAGGCATCTTGACCTCCCACCAGGGGTAGACAAAATGCCTTCTCCACAAGAAATGCACGGTTTCAGGGCTAGAGTGAGCTGCACTTTAACCCTGCTGATCAGCAGGTACGAAGGTAAGGGACACCCCATTCATGCAGTAGCGTTGCCCGGTGGGTCGGGGTCCATCGGGGAAAACATGCCCCAGATGACCACCACAGCGCTTGCAGTGAACCTCGGTACGCACCATAAATAGCGAACGATCGGTGGTTGTGGCGATCGCCTCCTCTAGGGGGGCAAAAAAGCTGGGCCAGCCTGTCCCGCTGTTGAATTTAGTCTCGGAGGAAAACAAAGGTTGACCGCAACCAGCACAGACGTAAGTTCCCGGTTCGTAAGTTTTGTCCAGAGGACTGGTGCCTGCCCGCTCAGTGCCGTGCTTCCGAAGAACATAAAACTGCTCCGGTGTCAGGTTCTGCCGCCACTCGTCTTCAGTTTTTGTAACTTCAAAGTTTTCGTTTCTGGCTGTTGCCATGTTGTGAAACCCTTTCAGACTCAGTTCTACTCTCTATTGTGCCAAAGCGATTGCCTTTCTGGAGCGTACTCTACGAGCCGATTTCGATGCCAAAGTTACAGACCTGACCCGGAAAAATCGGATAAGAAGGAGCTGGAACCATTAGGGGACTTCAGAGTGTTCTCAGTGAACTTCTTTACAGTTCTTAACTTAGTATAAATACTCATAGCCCAGGTGTTCTTAAGATTTCCTTAAGATTTGACCCGCGTAAAAGAGTCTCCGTCACGAGAAGTATCCAATAAGGGGGTAGGCATTTTTGTCAAATAATTGTTATCTTTTTTAATAACCAAGGTGGTATTAACAGGCGGTTATGGGCAGACTAAGCTCACATCGCGGGGGCGACAGCTCCAGTAATGGGGGTAACCCTGCTGATACGCCGATTCGCCTTGTCTGCTTGGTTTCGAAAGTACGTTCGTCTTGTTGGAAGTCATCACGCACCGTAAACGTTAACTACACCGCCATAGGAGTTGTTATGAACCAGCCCGTTGAACTGTCCCTGGAACAGAAATTCAGCCTCCGCTCATTCGAGACCCAGGTTGAGAACATGAGCCGCGAACAGGCCCAGCATTTCCTGGTCAAACTTTACGAACAGATGATGCTGCGCGAAACGATGTACAAGCACTTCCTGAAGCATCAGTGGGGCATCGAATCGGGGTCCTAACTGTTGTAAGTCTTCTTTCGCAGTGGGCGACCTCCCTCTCTTGCTTTGTTCTCGTGGGAAAGAAGCTGGGGATGCTGGGGCGTCAACTCGAACCCAATCCTGCTAGTCTTAATCAACTGAATCTATTAGTTTCTTCTATTTCAGCCGCTGATGGCTGCCCTTATTAAAGCTGCTCACTTCTATACGCCTCAAAGCCTGCAAGTTCCTAAGGATCGTGAACAAATTAACCTGTCATTGTTTTTGAGAGAGGCGCGGCGAAGCCG
>CAZVXA010000174.1:0-13811 GCA_964630955.1 uncultured bacterium
AACCGCTCCCACAGATTCGCACGCTCAGTGCGCTGGAGAGTAGTCGTCATAATGTATGAGTGCTAAAAGCAAAAGTTTACTTTTCGAGTAGGTTTTTACCCCTCGCTAACAATTCTAAGCGAATTGTTTAGTTATGTAAAGTTTTTGAGCAAAATTCAGGGAGTCGGCACAGAACTTCGCACTTCTACAAAATGTCAGGAGGCGATTGCAGTCCCAGTTATTTAGTCTGTAAGGCTTGTCAGCAAAGAACCTCAGGCTTTAATTCGCCATCGGGTGCATCACTCCGTTAAGCTTTTCAGTGGGGCTTAATGTGGCCTCGAATCAACCTGAGCAGTTACTTGCGACAACATTTCTAATTTGTTACAAACTGTTGGCCACCCGGTGGTTTTACAAAAATTCACCACTGGATGCGTCTTTTGGGCGATCGCAGCCAGTCTCCTGCTCCCCCAACTTGATACACTTTTTCTTAATCTACAAAACCCCTGTTAATTCCTTTTGCCAAAACAAAACGGATTTCTCTGCAAGGAATCGATCAGAAACTGTTGGGAGGACTGATGAATATTGCCGTTGTGGGTCTGAGCCATAAAACAGCCCCCGTAGAAGTGCGTGAAAAACTAAGCATTCCGACGCCGCAGACCGAGGCCGCACTTGCTCATCTGTGTAGCTATCCCCACATCCAGGAAGCTGCCATCTTGAGCACCTGCAACCGTCTGGAAATCTACATCGTGACCAGCGAAATTGACCACGGCATCCGAGAGGTGAGCCAGTTTCTCTCGGAGTATGGCAAAATCCCACTCCATGATTTGCGCCACCACCTGTTCATGTTGCTGCACGAAGATGCTGTCATGCACTTGATGCGGGTCGCCGCTGGTCTTGATAGTCTGGTGCTGGGCGAAGGTCAGATTCTGGCCCAGGTGAAACACACCCACAAGATGGGGCAGCAGTACAGCAGTGTTGGCCGCATTCTCAACCAGTTGTTTAAGCAGGCGTTGAGCGCGGGAAAGCGAGTCCGGACTGAAACCAGCATCGGTACAGGAGCTGTCTCCATCAGTTCAGCCGCAGTTGAGTTGGCCCAGATGAAGACCCAGAACCTGGCAGCGTGCCGTGTGTCAATTCTCGGCGCTGGAAAAATGGCCCGTCTTCTGGTGCAACACCTGATCGCGAAGGGAGCCTGCCAGATTACGATCGCCAACCGCTCCATACAGGGCGCTCAGGAACTGGCAAAGCAATTCCCCGAAAATCCCTTGCGCCTCCACACCCTCGCCGAAATGCACCAGGTGATTCTGGAATCCGACATTGTATTCACCAGCACCGCCGCCACTGAACCCCTGCTAGATCGCGCCAAACTGGAATCGATTCTGGAACCGGGGCAGCCAATGATGCTGTTTGACATCTCTGTCCCCCGCAACGTCCACTCTGACGTGAACGATCTCGACCACGTCCGCGCCTTCAACGTAGATGATCTGAAGGCTGTGGTCGCTCAAAACCAGGAAAGCCGTCGCCAGATGGCGATGGAAGCCGAGGTGCTGCTAGAGGAAGAAGTCGAGGCATTTAACGTGTGGTGGCGATCGCTCGACAGCGTTTCCACCATCCGCAACCTCCAGGACAAGGTGGAAACGATTCGCACCCAGGAACTGGAAAAAGCCCTTTCTCGCCTGGGTCCAGAATTTGGTGAAAAACACCAGGAAATTATTGAGGCATTGACTCGCGGCATCGTCAAGAAAATTTTGCACGACCCAATGGTGCAACTGAGAGCGCAGCAGGACATTGAGGCTCGCAAGCGAGCAATGGAGACCCTGCGGGTGCTGTTCAACCTGGATGAGGCACAGTCGAGTCAACAGTACAGCTAAGAACTGGAGTTTTGACGATTTTCCCTATAGCGTCGCGAAATACTCTCTGCGAGAGTGTTTCGCGGCGAACTTAATTTCAGTGACGATTTTTCTTGAAACGCTGGCGCAGTCAGCGTTTCAAGAAAAATCGGCGCGATTTAGTCAAAAGTCCAGAAAGAAGTAGGGAGTGCGCTGGGCACACTCCCTACTTCTTTTGCAAAACAATCAGCGCGATCGCCCCTGCAACCAGTCCCCAAAAAGCAGCACCGATGCCGAAGAGGGTGACGCCAGAGGCGGTGACCAGGAAGGTAATGAGGGCGGGTTCGCGTTCTTTCTCATGGACAAGGGCAGCAGCGAGACCGTTGCCAATCGTGCCCAGGAGTGCGAGTCCGGCGATCGCCAGTACCAGTTCTTTGGGAAAGGCGGCGAACAGTGCGCCGACGGTGGCTCCAAACAATCCAACCAGTAAGTAAAAGAAGCCTGCGGAGATGGCGGCAACGTAGCGTTTGTCGGGATCTTCGTGGGCTTCGCGGCCCATGCAGATGGCGGCGGTAATGGCGGCAAGGTTAAAGGTAAAACCACCGAAAGGAGCCAGGATCAGCGTGGTGATGCCTGTCCATCCAATCACGGGGGAAAGGGGAACCGTGAAACCAGAAGCCCGGATGACGGCCACACCGGGCACATTCTGAGATGCCATCGTCACGGCGAACAGAGGGAGGGCGACGCCAACAAGAGCACTGAGGGAGAATTGGGGAGCGATCCAGACCGGGTGGGCCAGCTCCAGACGAACGGTTTCCAGGTGGAGGAGTCCCTGGAGGGCGGCGATCAAAATTCCCAGGGCAAGGGCAGCAACGACGGCATAGCGGGGAATGAAGCGCCGCATCAGCAGGTAGACCAGAAACATGGCAAACACCAAGCCGAACTGGGTCGTCATCGCGTTGAACACATCCAGGCCAAATCGGAGGAGGACACCTGCCAGCATGCCAGAGGCGATCGACAGGGGAATGCGGCTCATGGCCCGCTCAAACCAGCCACTGAAGCCGCAGATAGTAATCAATGCTCCAGAGACAAGAAAGGCGGCGATCGCCTCTGGCATGGAAACGCCTGCCGCGCTGGTGATCAACATGGCGGCACCAGGTGTAGACCAGGCCGTGACCACTGGCACTCGATAACGCAAAGACAGTAGTATGCAGGTCAATCCCATGCCCAACCCCAGCGCCCACATCCAGGAGGCCACCTCTGCGGGAGATGCCCCCAACGCCTGGGCGGCCTGGAACACGATCACTGCAGAACTGGTGAAACCCACCAGAACGGTGACGAAGCCCGCGATCGCCGCCGAAGCCGAGAAGTCTTTCAGGAGAGCCATTGCGATACTGCCGAAAGTGAATCAAAGACAAGCGTAGTAGCGATCGCAGTTCCCTGGCTTGAACGAAATTGCGCTCCTACGAAAATCGTTCCAAGGAGATTTTTAGCAATGGAATGACCTGTATTGTATGGGTGGTTTCCCCCGCGCAGCGGAGGAAACCACCCATACAATGGATAACTTCTTTTGGATCAGCGACATCAGCAGGTACCAAACTGAAGACCCAGTTGCTTCAGCCATTTGCGGTAGGCAATCGACATCTTGTCGCATGGGAAATGAAACTCCTGCTGTAAATCAAGCGGCAGCTTTTGGGGACGCTGCGACTCAACCATTGGTACATCTTGCGCCATCACATCGTCCTGGAAGGTACGGAGTTCATCGTTTGAAACTTCGGGGGAATAGTTCCGGGCGACACCTAACCAGGCAATACTCCTTGTTTCTTCGACCGGGGTAATGACTAGAAAGATAGAGAACTGTTTGCTGCTGTCCCCTTTTTGAAACCAGGCCACCAGGGGGCGGACAATTTTATAAACATAGGAAACCGATTTGGCTTCCCCTGTCCCCTCTGGGTTGGGTTGATAAAAATGAATGTTGGTGGCGCAGATTTCGCCATTCTCAACTGTCAGATCGTAATTGGAGACTTCCGGGTGTTCGGGATCACCCAACAATCCCCGGTGAGTGAAGGGAAAGTGGGCAATATCTACAAAGTTCTCCAGAATCCGTGGCCCACTGGCGTTGATAAAATACGGCCCACACTGGAACGTATTAGCGTCAGGCTGATCCCATTCTGAAAAAACAGGAACCTCCTGGGTCGGCTCACCCAGCGCTACCCAGACGAAACCATATTTTTCGGTCACCTGATAGCTGCGCAGATTAGCGGCCTGGGGGAAGGCGGTAATTTTCAGGTCAGCCGGAATTCGGGTACAGCGTCCCTGGAAGTCGAAGGACATGGCGTGATACGGGCAAACGATCGCCCCGTTGCAGTCAATCCAGCCGTTGGAGAGCGATACGCCCCGATGGGGGCACTGATCCTGGCAGGCAATGATCTTGCCCTCAAACCGCCAGAGGGCGATCGCTTCCCCCAGGAGGTGAACTTGCAGAGGCTGATCCGCTTTGACATGGTCTGCCAGTGCAACAACATGCCACGCATGGTAAACAACGGGATCGTGAACTGGAGGACTGTTGATCATAAGTAACGCTCCGGGGATGGCGTTTCCAAAAAATAGCAGCGTGGACGGAAGGAGTGAAATATTGAGTGAAAATTCAATCGTTTTACAGAGGAAAATATGCGTTCCAACCGATTTTGAATGCCAGACCTTTTACTAAAACCTTAATTAGCTGCTGCCTACTGTAAAGAAAGGAGCAATTCAAAAAAGTTGCCTATAATACATTCGCAATTTACTTGAACTGGATTACTATTCCAGTAATATTGAGCTTGAAAACTTGTGGTTTTCTAAATCTCATGACTCCAAGTACTTCCAATCCTCCTCAAGCATCGCTCGACGACCTCGATCGCGCCATCATTGGGCTACTCAAACACGACGGACGGATGTCATTTTCTGAGGTGTCAAAACGGCTGAATCTCCCTGAAGCGACTGCCCGCTACCGAGTCCAGCGGCTCCTCCAGTCCAATGTTCTGAGGGTCAACGCGACGTTAAATCCGGATCTTCTGGGCACGCCCCACGTCATGATTGTGCAACTATTTGTGGAAAACGGAAAAATTGATTTCGTTGCAGAAGCGCTGGTGGAGATTGAAGAGGTCCAGTTTGTGGCGATCACAGCCGGCCATCACAACATTGTGATCGACGTTTGTTTTGGAACCCATGATGAGCTGCTAGACTTTTATGCCAAACTGCATCAAATCCCTGGTGTGATTCGGTATGAGTCACAGGTGGTGATGAAGCTTTTGAAAGCGGAGTACAAGTATGTGTTGAGCTAAGTCACTGGAGTTTTGACTGAATTGCGCTGATTTTCCTGAAACGCTGACAGCGCCAGCGTTTCAGGAAAATCAGCGAAAAAATTAAGTGCGCCGCGAAACGGTTTCGTAGAGAGCGTTTCGCGGCATTATCGGGAAAATAGTCAAAACTCCAGTAAATCGGTAGGCGTAGAAAAAGTCGAAACCCCAAAAGCAGTTCTGCTCTTCGACTATGCTCAGGGCAGAACTGCTTTTGGGGTTTCAAGCTGAATCGCGCCCACTCACTTATCCCATCTCAAGATATCAGCAAGAAAAAAAACAAAAAACTGCTGAATCAGTAATATATTTCCGTACCTGCATCATTTCAGTAAATAAAAGCTCAAAAGGATTGTGGATCTAGCAAAGAAAAGCTGGGTTTGGTATAGAGAGTTACATTTTTCAACCGTCTGGCTCCGTTATGTTGATAACCACAGCACAGATGAGTGAACCAGAATTCTCCTGAACTGGGATGGTAAAGCGATGGTTTACTCATGAGGCGCTACACCGATTTCTTATGAGGCAAATCTTTATGCATCCCCTGTTGATGGGTTCGTTGAGCTGGGTCGATTATCAGCAGCGGCTTGAAGATAAAAACACAGTCGTTTTGCTTCCCTGTGGTGCCCTAGAGCAACATGGCCCCCATCTGCCGCTCGGGACAGACGCACTATTGAGTACGGCGATCGCCCAGAGTGTTGCCGAACACATCAACGGTATCGTCGCACCGGTCGTCAGCTACGGGTACAAGTCCCAGCCCAAATCAGGTGGAGGGCAACACTTTACAGGAACCACCAGTCTGGACGGCAATAGTCTTATTCAGCTCATCCGCGATGTGGTGCGAGAACTGGCGCGTCAGGGAGCCATGCGCATCGTTCTGGTAAACGGTCACTACGAGAATCAGTGGTTTCTGACGGAAGGCATCGAACTGGCGGTGAGGGACATTGGCCTGTCCTCAGATCTGCGGGTGGTGCGTCTGGAGTACTGGGATTTTCTGACCGAAGATATCTTGAACCAGGTGTTCCCCGACGGTTTTCCTGGTTTTGCCCTGGAACACGCGGCTGTGATGGAGACATCCCTGATGGCGCACTATTACCCTCAACTGGTCAGGCTCGATCGGATTCCCGATGTTCCTCCCGTAGAGTTTCCTCCCTATGATGTCTTTCCACTGCGCCCAGAGTGGGTACCTGCATCGGGCGTCCTTTCCTCCGCCAAGGCCGCAACCCCAGAGAAGGGTGCGTTGATGGCCAACCATGTGGCTCAGGGAATAGCGGTTGCCCTGCGGCAGGAATTTCAACTGTCCTCCGAAGCACCTGCTACCAACAAAGCGCCTGTGCTGCTCTAATGGCTTCAATACTGTCCCTTACCAACCTATGCAAAATCCAGATATTGTTCCCATTCAACCCATCAGCGGTACAGTGTTGCCTCGCTATGCCGGGGCTGCCACCTTTGCGCGGTTGCCCGAATTGCGGGATGTCCCCTACTGCGATGTGGCGATCGTTGGCATCCCATTTGACGCGGGAACGAGCTTTCGTCCAGGCGCACGATTTGGACCACAGGCGATTCGTCAGTCCTCCCGACATTTGCGGACGCAGTACCATCCGGCCTACGACACTGAGCCGTTTATGGTGCAACAGGTGGCCGATGCCGGGGATGTGGCTTGTAACCCCTTTAATATCAATGAGGCGATCGCCCAGATTGAAGCTGCTGCAACCGACCTGTTGAGTCGGTGTGGCGCGATCGTCAGTCTGGGGGGTGATCACACTATTGCTTATCCCCTGCTGAAGGCGATCAACCAGCGCTACGGCCCCGTCGCTCTGGTTCACTTCGATGCCCACCTCGACACCTGGGACACCTACTTTGGCGCACCCTATACCCATGGCACACCATTCCGCCGGGCCGCCGAGCAAGGCTTATTTTTAGACAGTGCCTCCATGCACGTCGGCATTCGAGGACCGCTGTACAGCCGCAATGACCTGAAGATAGACGAGGAATTGGGGTTCAGGATTGTCCACTGCGATGAGTTTGAGACGATTGGCATTGCTGGAGTGGTAGAACGCATTCGAGAGCGAGTGGGAGATAGTCCACTTTATCTATCTATTGACATTGATGTCCTGGACCCTGCGAATGCCCCTGGCACTGGTACCCCGGAGATCGCCGGAATCACCAGCCGCGAGCTGTTGGGCGTTCTGCGGGGGCTGGCAGGTCTTTCTGTGATCGCCGCCGATGTGGTGGAAGTCGCCCCTGCCTATGACCACGCTGAAATTACTTCACTCGCCGCAGCAACGATTACCTATGAGCTAATCAACCTGATGGCGCTGAGTCCAAAACTTAATCCGAAACAGATGCGCTAATGCTATAGCTGGTGCTGATTTTCCTGAAACGCCGACTCCATAAAGTTTCAGGAAAATCGGCGCATTGGCCAGGTGGCATCCATCCATCTTTCAAACAAGAGATTTCTAGCAATGAAATTACCCGTCGCGGGGGAGACATCCACGCGACGGGTAATTTCATTGCTAGAAATCTCCTCAGGGAACGTCTATCGGGATTAACGAATTTTCCGTCAGATCGCTCACGTAGCGTCCCTCCTCTGCCTGAACGACTGCAATCTGGAGTGACCAGTCGGGGCCAACGCCATTCAGATCGCTCCACGGGATCGCCACTTCGAGGCAGCTCTCAAAGGCAACCTGAGTACTGGTAAAGCAGGGGTGCCAGCGGAAGCTGTCCCAGGCTTCTTGCAGCCAGCGATCGCCCGTCACCAGATTAATCGCCAGGTGGTGGTGGTAGAGATAGTTGAGCGGTGCCACGTCCGGGAGTTCGGCGATCGGGGCGGGGCTGTTGTGCATCGTGCGGTTCGGGTAGAACCAGAGCAGATGCATTTCCGGGGGAATGTCGATACCAGGGCGGGTGCCCACCGCAAAATCGACGCGCAGGTAGAAATTCAGGTGATCGACTCCGTACCAGAGGCGCTGGATTTTGCTGCTCTGGTGCATGGTGCCGCGAGCGCCGCCAATCTCGATGCGTCCGGCTTTGTCCCAGTCCTGCTCGTCACCGCGTCCATCAATCGTGGGGTGAATGAAGCTCTGGGGACGCTGGTCGCCCTTCAGGTGGTGCTGCTCGACAGGGTAGCGGACGATGGGGGGAACTGGCTCATTCAATCCCTGGTACAGAGCGATCAGATGCTCCCGGAAAAGCTGGTCGAACATGGCGTCCTGATTTGAAGAGTGTCCCTCACCAAACCACCAGAACCAGTCAGACCCCTCAGCGGCATAAAGTGCTTCCCATGCTTCGGGATTGCTTTCTTCGGTGGCCTCAGGGTGTTGGGCCAGAGTCTCACGAGCATCCGTCAGCAGATCCCAGGCGCGGTTCTTGGCGGGATCGCCAATCCAGGTGGTAAAGCTACCGTCCACCCAGGAACCGCTGTGCAGTTGGTCGGCAGGTATCACCTCGGTAGCGGGAAACTTCTGGAGAAATTCGGAAACGGTGACCAGTTGAATGCCGTTGTAATCGCTCAGGGTTCCGTAGAGGCTTTCCAGAAAAGGCTTGCCGTCCAGCGGATAGTATTCCCAGCAGTTTTCACCATCCAGGGCAATCGTCACCAGCCAGGGATGCTCCAGCGTGGTAGTGCCAGAGTTCTGCCGATTCACCAGTTGGCGGGCGATCGCCTCCAGTTGACCCACCAGGTTATCGGCGGCCTTGCGCGGCTCCATCATGCCGTACGTGAAGCCGATCAGATCGGACAATCGGTGATCGCGGAAGACCATCGACAGATTGCCCTCAGCCGTTTCAATACGGTAGGGGCGGTACATCATCTCCGGTTCCTGCACCGTGCCGTGGGCATCGCGATGGAAGAAATGCTTCAGCGTCCAGCCCAGCACTGCTTCGTCTGACACCAGCCAGTCAAATCCCTGTTCCGCGATGTAGGGCAGGATAGTCGGACTGACCGACTGTTCCGAAGGCCACAAACCGCGCACCTCACAGCCAAACCGCTCCCGGTACATCTGCTTTGCTTTGCGCAGGTGCCGGGGAATATCCTCTGCCCACTGAAAGCGTTTCTCTGGTAGTGCCATCTGGGGAACGGCGACTCGTCCGGCATTGGTGTCTGCCAGCAGGGGCAGGATGGGGTGAGTATAGGGGGTGGTGGTGACTTCGATCTGCCCCGACTCCTGCATCCGGCGGTGCTGGGGAATGATGCGGCTGAGGATTTCGCGCTGTTTCGAGTAGATGCGCTGGCGATCGCTCAGCGTAAACCCCTTCTGCTGAGCCATCCACCCCGCAATGTCGGGATCATCCCAGAACAGGGGATCAAACCAGGCCAGATTATGCCACGCCAACAGGTCGTCATAGGCGGCCAGATCCCACTGGTCAAGGCACCATTCCCGACCCTTATCCTGCCGCTGGTAGAACAGCTCGGCGTACCGAGGATGGGGGTCCACCAGAGTGTGGTGATTGCCGTCGAAGAAATGTTCGATAATAAACTGCTTTTGCTCCTGGTTCAGCGTTTCGGTGGGAGTGAGCGCCAGGGTTAGATAGGGATCAAATGCTGTGCCCGCAACATAATCTTCGATTTGCAGAATCAGCGAGGGAACCAGGTTGACCGTCTGGTGCAGCCGGGGGTACCGCTCCAGCAGCAGTACCAGGTCTAAGTAATCCTTTGTACCGTGAAGCCGCACCCAGGGAAGTCGATACTGCCCTGCGGTGCGGCTTTTGTAGAGCGGTTGATGCTGGTGCCAGATAACGGCAACATAAAGGGGGTGAGGCATACGAGGCGACCAAGAGACGGGTAAGGAGAACACAGAAGTTAGCCTGTCCAGAGTCTATCAGTCCCGCAATACCTCAGCTATAGTCAAAATCACAGATTGCCGAAAAGGTATTACCAGGGATTAGAGAACCTGCTCAACCTCAGCAATTTCGGGGATAGATTCGCGCAGTTTGCGTTCGATGCCCATTCTCAGCGTCATGGTGGAACTGGGGCAGGAGCCACAGGCACCCTGGAGACGCAAACGCACAACGGGGCCGTCTAGCTCGACGAGCTCAACGTTGCCGCCGTCAGACATTAGGTAGGGGCGCAGTTCGTCCAGTACGCTTTCAACGTTGTCAACGGTAAGTTCCATAGGGGTATTGTCTTCCTTCTTTCAGCGATCGCAATTACTTCCAGTTTAGTTTAGCGTGAGTGGAAGGGGGGAGGAACGCAAATGAACACAGACGATGGGGTGAGCGATGAGTCGAACACTGAATGCAGATGAACGCAGATGAACGCAGACGATGGGGTGAGTGATGACACAAATTGGGTCACAAATTTTTGAGGGTGGAGTGCGTTGGGGGAGGAGAGAGCTATCCTGTATCTGAGGAGGCGGCTTGCGGGTCTTAAAATATTGGTTTGCGGAATTGAGACTTGTTTTGTTGTAGAGTTCTTGAGCTTTCTCTGCTGATGTTTATGCTGCGCTTTTCTCCAAGATTTCAAATCCCTCGTCGTTGGATAGTTTGTTGGGTAATTTACGCTTCTCTGCCAGGATCACTCATTCTGTTGAGTGGCTGTGCGCCGCGTGAGACACCGATGACGGAAAGCAGTCCAGTGGTGGTTTCGCCGAGTCCGGTGGTGAGTTCTCCGGTGCCGACACCGAGTCCGGTAGCAAGTGCTTCTCCAATGCCAAAACCCATACAGAGTGTGGCGCAGAGAACAGTGGCAGAACCGCCTGCACCCCGGCCAAAAACTGCGGCGCAGACCCCGAGACTGGTCGATACTTCGAAGGTGTCAATCGCAACAGGGCCAACCAGTGGGGTGCTGTTGGAGCACAGTCAGGCAGATGTAGGAGGCATTCGTCTGGGGGCAACCGAAGCGGAGGTGCGGCAGATGATGGGCGACCCTGTGAGTCAGCGGGAGGAGCAGACGGGGTGCTGTGGGATCCTGCGATCGCTCACGTTCAATGACCTCACCGTCAGCCTGATTGAAGGGAGTGTACCCGGTAACTATGTGGTGTACTCGCTAGCCAGCCGCAATCCTGACATGGCGACGGTGGATGGCATTCGCATTGGGTCGTCTCGACAACAGGTGACCGCTACCTATGGCACCCCCTCACGGGAGTCTACTGAAGGTGGGGTGACGCATCTAGTGTATGACGTGGGTGAGGCGGCCTCGTTTCTGACGTTTGGTTTGCAGGGCGATCGCGTCATTGAGATGGGGTACGATTCGCTGTTGAATTAGGTTGCAGAAACCAGGCGATCGCTTCCCTGTCAATGCTGGGAGTTGCATTAACCCAGTCGGCGGAGCACGACGATCGATCGATCGCTCACGGGTAGTTGCTGATCTCCGGTGTAGAGTTTGTCTGAGTGGACAAACCGGGGTTCTTTTGTATCAATGACCATTGACCAGTTCCACTGCTGCAGGTTTTCTGGAAGGTCAAATTCCAGCATTTCGTAGTGGGCGTTGAAGAACATCAGGAAACTCTCGCCCATGACGCGTTCACCTTGGGGGCCAGGGCTGGGAATTGCTTCCCCATTGAGGAAAACGGCGATCGCTTTGGAATAGCCTGCATTCCAGTGCTCCTGCGTCATTTCCTGACCATCAGGGCTAAACCAGCCAATGTCACTCACTCCTACCCCGTAGATCGGCTGTCCCTGGAACCATTTGCGCCGTCGGAAGACGGGATGCTGCCTGCGGAAATAAATTAACTCCCGCACGAAATCCAGCAGATCTTCATTGGTTTGCTCCAGATCCCATGCCACCCAGGAAAGCTCGTTGTCCTGACAGTAGGCATTGTTGTTTCCGCGCTGGGTACGCCCCAGTTCGTCCCCCATCAACAGCATGGGAATCCCCTGCGATAGTATCAGGGTGGTCAGGAAATTGCGTCGCTGTCGCTCCCGCAGCCGCAGCACCTGGGGATCATCTGTTTCGCCTTCGACACCGCAGTTCCAGGAGCGATTCTCGTTGTCTCCGTCGCGGTTGTCCTCACTGTTCGCCTCGTTGTGTTTCCGGTTATAACTGACCAGATCGTTCAGGGTGAATCCATCGTGGGCCGTGACGAAGTTGATGCTGGCGTTGGGCCTGCGTCCGTTGGACTGGTACAGGTCAGAACTACCCGTCAGGCGATAGGCAAATTCAGCCAGACGACTATTTTCGCCCCGCCAGAAATCGCGCACCGTGTCGCGGTAGCGCCCGTTCCACTCGGACCAGAGAACGGGGAAATTCCCTACCTGATAGCCGCCATCGCCCACGTCCCAGGGTTCGGCAATCAGCTTCACGTCGGCCAGAATTGGGTCCTGGTGAATAATGTCGAAGAAGGCAGCCAGACTGTCTACGGCATAAAGCTCCCGCGCCAGTGCCGAAGCCAGGTCAAACCGGAAGCCATCGACGTGCATTTCAGTTACCCAGTAGCGCAGACTGTCCATAATCAGCTTTAGCACCTGAGCACTACGGACGTTCAGCGAGTTGCCACATCCGGTGAAGTCCATGTAGTAGCGGCGATCGCCCTCCACCGTCCGATAGTAAGACAGGTTATCTACCCCCTTCATCGACAGTAGAGGTCCCATGTGGTTGCCCTCACCCGTGTGGTTGTACACTACGTCGAGAATCACCTCAATTCCCGCCCGGTGCAGCGTTTTCACCATTTGCTTGAATTCTCTGACCTGTTCCCCCATGACGCCGCTGGCGCTGTAGGCGGCGTGGGGGGCAAAGTAGTTGATGGAATCGTAGCCCCAATAGTTCTTGAGTCCCCGGTCAATCAGAAATCCGGGGTAGGACAGAAAATGGTGAATCGGCATTAGCTCAACTGCTGTCACGCCTAACCGCTGGAGATACTCAATGGATGCGGGGTGTGCCAGTCCTGCATAAGTGCCCTGCCAGCCCTCACGGATATCTGGGTGACGTTTGGTGAATCCCTTAACGTGAACTTCGTAGATGATTGTTTCGTGCCAGGGTGTGCGCAGAAGCTTGTCGTCTTCCCAGTCGAAGGAGGGATCAATCACGACGGATTTTGGCACCAGGTGCGCGTCGTCTTCCTCAGAAAAGGAAAGGTCACCAGCGGGATCGTTGGGATTGTAAGGTAACGTTTCGAAGCGGCTCTTTACGTCTCCGGCGATCGCCTTTGCATAGGGATCGATCAGCAGCTTATTGGGGTTAAACCGATGCCCCTCCTCCGGTCGCCAGGGGCCATGCACCCGAAATCCATAACGCTGGCCGGGGCCAATTCCAGGTACATACCCATGCCAGACAAAATTGCTGACTTCGGTGAGCCGCAGTCGTGTTTCTTTCCCCCGCTCATCGAATAAGCACAGGTCAACTGCCTCTGCATTTTCTGAATACAGTGCAAAATTTGTGCCCTTACCGTCCCAACGGGAACCTAGCGGGTAAACGTTACCGGGCCAGAGCTTCAGAAACATAGCGAATTTGCATACGACTAGAGAGATTATTTGCACCTTAGCGGATTCAATCAGCAAATAGTCTCTATCTGAAGCGCTATCCTCGTTTTGTCTTGAGGAAGTATTGTCCGGGAACCGACGCTCCGTGATGCGCTGAGATGCTGAGAGCCTATCCGAAAACCCAAATTCTGGCAGGCACGACGCCGAGCATCGCGCCTGCCAGAATTTGGGTTTTCGGATTTCGGATAGGTACTATAACGCTTCGCGCTCCAGCAAACCACAGGTTGTCGTGTGAGAGCCGCGCTCCGCGCGG
>CAZVXA010000175.1:0-13628 GCA_964630955.1 uncultured bacterium
AAACCCCAAAAGCTGTTCCGCCCGCTGTGCGGGCGGAACAGCTTTTGGGGTTTCAAGTTTAATCACGCCCACTTACTGATAGCGATTCCTAAATGGTTTGTGAGAGGGGGCGCGGGCGACGCCTCTCACAAACCATTTAGGAATCGCTACATATCAGCTATCGGGCGTCGCCAGTAGCGTACCAGAACTATTTACCCTGAGAATTGCCAGCCAGTTTTCCTCGCCTGTTTTTTCAGCCTCAAAACGAGCCACTTCAAATGAATTCAAAAACGCCTCCACTGCAAAGGGGCGAATGACTAAGCCGGTCGTATCTCTAAAATTATTCGTCTGATCGATCCTGAAGAGATCAAACATAGGGATGTCAGCGACAATATAGTCGATGTTTCTCCAGTCGTTTTGCAGCAGATCCTGAAAGATATCCGGGTCTCTGGCGACTTTCCAGTGGGAATGGGCGTTTTTGTAGGGCTGAGCATCTTTGGGAGCCTGGAGCGCCGTCCACAGCTTGTCGTCAATCATGACGACGGCATTCGGGGGCACATGACTCCTTACCCATGCCACCGCCTGACGCTGGATGATATTGACATCGGCCTTAAAGACATAGGCATGCGCCTCAAGCTCGACCACCAGGATCGCCAGAATCATGCCGATTGTGCAGGTTGAGATCAAAGCACGGGGATGGGTGAAGAGTGGCTTGAGCGCGATCGCCAGGTTGATGATCAGGAGCGGGTAGATAGAAGCAATGTAAAAGTCAAAAACCTGATTGCCCCGACTGATGGCCAGTACCGAAAAGAGCGCAGCCAGAGCAATAAAGCGATGCTGATGCCTGAACAGGTTGTACAGCGTTGCCAGACTGCCCGCAACGATGAGAAACGCATCTTTGGTTAACCAGTTGACGACTGATTTTGCAAAGTCACTATCCATCGACCAGGGGAGTCCTCCTTTGCGGGAAGACTGCCACGCGATCGACCGCAGTAAACTGACCCGATCGGGACTGGAGAACAATTCGTCTTTGAGCAACGCAAACAGGAAGTAACCGGAGATCAGCGAAATGCAGGGCACCAGCCAGCAGGCGTAGGCGAATTTGCGTCGATTGGGGAAGTAGACCCAGAGTCCCAGCAAAAATGCGGGAAGCAGGGGAACTGCAACCACCTTACACAGAACGGCAATACCAAAGCAGGCACCGCTGCCACAGGTGTAGAGCAGTTGCCCCTGACAGTTGACCAGCAGATAGATCGCCGCCAGCAACCAGACCATCATAATATTGTCCAGCAGCCCGATACGCCCAAAGAAAATAGACAGGGGCGAGAGGGCATAGATCAATCCACCCAGGGCAGCACAGGCCCGGTTGTTGGTGATCTTGAGGATGATTTGAAATAATAAAATCAGACTCACCCCATGAATCACCAGCATGAACACCCTGGTGCTATTGAGGAGTTCGCCAAAGGTGTAGAGTCCGGTGAGCTTATACCAGAGGGCAATTTGAATCCACCCGATGGGGGCGTGGTCGTAGAAATAGGTGTAGTAGCTCAATCTGTTTAAGTTGGCGACCGCGTACGCCTGCTGCGTATAGATGCCCTCATCCCCATGAAACATGGGGAACCCAAACATGTTGTAGCTGCTGACGACGATCGCGATCGCCAGCAGAAACATCAGCATCCAGCGTTTTCGAATCGACTTAAGGGCTGCTTCAGCGAACACCAGTCGGCCTCCTTCGATGACGGTGAGCATTGATATGCCGAGTTTTTTCCCAGGTTTGAATGCCTGAGATTTCCCTCCAGGCTCCTCGAAACGCACCAATTCCCAGGAGTACCTGATAGGGTAGGTAGGTCAGGATCAAAGACAGATAATCAAACGGCCCAACCCGCAAACGATGTGCCTTACTGAACTCGTAGAGTGCGAGCAGACTCAGGATCACATGGCTCAGCAGGACGTAGGCGGGGATGCACAGATAAAGAGCGATCGGGGAAGGAACCTTGACAAAAAAGATGGTGTAGATCGAGAGGGGAATATAGGCCAGCGTAATTGCCTGCAGGAGGGGAAAGGACAGGGTGTACATTGCCACCAGACGCTGCAACCGGGGCAGGGCAGAATAGTGGCCGCGCTTCAGAATTTGCAGAAATCCCTGGTTCCACCGGCTCCGCTGCCGAATGAACTGCGCAACGTCGGGGGGAGTTTCTTCCTTAGTGACGTAGATATCTTCATACACCACTCTCACGCGTTCCTGGAGAACACTCAGCCGAATGCCGATGTCTGCATCTTCGGTCAAACAGGTTTCGTCCCAACCGCCTAACTGTTCCAGTAGACTGCGATCGAAGAACACTGTATTTCCACCCAGGGGAATTAGCCCCAACTCTGCATAGTAGTAGAGCGTGCTTTTGAACCAGAAGAAGTACTCCAGAACGTTATGCACCGAGAACCAGGTGGTGTCAAAGTTCATCAACTGCACACCCGCCTGCACGACCCGATAGTCCTCCTTCACCATGATCGTATTGACCACGTTGAAGATGTCGGGGTGAACCTGATCCTCCGCATCGAACAGGGTAACCACCTCGTTTGAGGTGCAGCGCAGGGCAACATTACATCCGTGAGGTTTGTTGATCGGAAAATCAGAAAAAATAATCAGGCTAATGTTGTGATGTCCTTTCGCTTTCAATTCGGCAATCGTATCGCGGGTGACCTGGATAGTGCCCTCATCATCCTGACGACAAATCACCACAATTTCTAACAGCTTCTGCGGATAGTTCGCCCTGGCGATACCCTCAATGGTGTGTGCAATTACGTCTTCTTCATGACGGGCGGGAAGCAGTACCGTGAAACTCTTCTCTGGTCTGATAAACCGCCTGGGTGCTCCGTACTGTTCGCTTCTGTCCTGATTCCAGGCATAGATTCTGAGGTAACTGGAATATAGGCTCTGCACCAACTGTAGGGTAGATAGCAATATTGCAAACGCAATCAGAAAACTCATATCTTTGATGGAATCAGTTCAAACCTCGTGGGGGCCTGACACAACTAAAGTATGGCATTCGCGTTGTGGGGCGGGCAGGATGCCCACCCCACCGTGAATGAATCCTTGGTCATTGCACCGCCTTAGCTGTATCGGAGCTTGACAATGAAATGTAGCCTTATCAGGGATTGACCTGAGAACACTGTGTTTTCAGCTCTAAGGTCATATCTGGACGCAGTTTCGAATTCACAGGGAGGTCAACAATGACCGTTGGCTTGCCGCTCTTGGGGTCAATTTCCCCCTCCCTGACACTCAATCCCTTCAGACTCAGACCGCCGTTACCGGGTGACGTGATAGTCGGGTTCTGTGAATTCAGGAGACAGGCAACCTGATGACGATGCACCACCATCGTCAATTCAAATTTTGATTGGTCAGCGATCGCCAGCAAATGCTGACTGGCATTCACCACATCCCCAAGCACTGCCACTTTCTCTACCACCACTCCGTTGACGGGGGAGTACAGGGAAGTGTTTGAGACGGCTTGCTGCAACTGTTTCAGCCGCTGTTGGCTCCGGAGCCAGTTTGATTCCGCAGTTTGCACCTCTAACTGAGTGACATTCAGGATTGATCTCAATCGGCTCACCGCTTGCTGGTTTCTCTGGGCAGTCACCTGCTCTTCCTGTTTCCTGGCGATCGCCACTTCCAGTGCAATGTTCGCAGACTCCAGTTCCTGTTGGGTTCGGAAATAAGTAATCTGCAAGTCATCCAGCGCTTGAGAATTCAGCGCCCCTTCAGAAACCAGGGTACGATAACGCTCAATTCGAGGTTCCAACTGTTGCAGGATATTCGTCAGGCTACTAATCCGATTTTTTGCTTCCTGAACACCGCCCGCGGACTGGATCGTCCTCAGGGGAGAGAGCGGCTTTTCAGCCGTTAAGTTAGCCAACGTCAGTTCCGTCTGACGCAGCTTTTGCAATTTCTCCAGGTACGAATTATATTTGTTTTCGACATCCTGTTGCTGCTGCTTGATCTGGTCGGGAGAAATGCGGGCCGCCAGTCTTGCCAATGCCTGCCCTTTCTTCACAACACTTCCTTCGTCCACCAGAAAAGCATTGACCTTACTGGAATCTGCTTCTGCACTCACTCTCACAATCTTGCTGGGTTTCACAACGCCTACAATATTGACCTCCTTCGCGACTTCGCTCGCTTCGGGCTTATTTCCGAAACCAGTCGTTGCGTTGCCAACCAGGGTTCGAATTGCGAATAGACTGAGGAGAAAAGCTGCACTTCCGACAATCACATATTTAGGCTTAACTCCCTCCTTTCTTGGAATTTCTTTGGGAATTTCCGTCTGGAGTAACTTCTCTTCTTCTTGCAGCATTGGCACCCTCCACAATTGCTCACAATAGACCTGATGACTAACCAATCACATACAGTGCTTTACAGTGTTTTTCGGGCGCATGATGCAGACATTTTGTGAATCCGATACATTGACGGTGCAACGATCAGAGCCAATCTAAATTGACCTCCTTCTGCCTACGCAAAGTAATACTATTGCGTCGATATCATGCAGACCGAGATTGACTCAACAGTCCAGCCATTTTCCCCCGGAATCGTACTTGAAAACTCAGTCAAACAATAACAACCAATAGACAAGAGAATCAATCGAAATGTGACGTTTCTCTGGATACAGCCCTTTTCGTCCTGGTGAAGTACGGGGTGCAGGGGGTACACCTCCTGCACCCCGTACCTCACCAAAATAAAAAACGCTGTAACAGGTGCTCGCTGCAACAGAAGAAAATGTTGGCAAAAATCGATCCGAGCGATCGCAGACAAACAAGCAGTGCCAAAAATCCTGTAGCTTGCAAAGCTTTTATTAGCATCAGACTGCTACAGAAATATAGCGGTTTTCACGCTGGTGAGAAGGGGTATGGGGGCGGTACACCCACGCAGGGATTCCACCGTTCGGGCTTCGTCGTGAGCATTCGGTCGAACGCTGAACGTTCACGATGTTCGGCGACGCTCAACTTGCGGCCCGAACTTACTCTAAGGGGGCGAGTCGTCGAAGCCCCTGCACCCCGATGCTCGTACCTGATGCGCCTGGAAAAGGCTGCATTAATTGCCATTGATGCTGCAATCGTTCGATTGATTCAGTTAATTCATTGTTAATTTTTCCAGTCTAAATAGGGGGACACTATTTCGATCTTCGGCAAGAACTGATGCAGTCTTCACCCTGACTGAACAGGGCCTGGCGTAGCTCAGATAATGCAGTGCAAACAAGCACCCGTTTCACTCCCAAAAACTGGGCAAACAAAGGTGGCCGGACAAAAAGTCTCGTCCGTTGCATAACGAGCAGATAAAGGTGTTGGTATATTCGTCACAATACAACACAAACTCCAACAAAACAATAGCGCTCTAAATACAGATTCTTTAATAAATAGTTAATCTCACCCAGACCTTGCAATCCTCGCCCATCAAGGGCGATCGCCAATCCTTGCAAATCAGCAGGCGCTGAAGTAGCGAACAAAACAATTCTTTTCGGGTGATTGCTTTATGTACGTTTAACTACATTAACGTGAATTCAGTGGCACCATTTGAGCCGTACAGAGCGCTACTCAAGTCGCGCAAAAAGTGCCTACCGCACGCAGTATCTACTCTTTTGTACTTTTATCGAACTATCAGTAACTGGACTTTTGACTATTTCCCCTATAGTGCCGTGAAATGCTCTCCCAGAGAGCGTTTCACGGTGAACTTAATTTCAGCGCCGATTTAGTCAAAAGTCCAGAAGTAAGGGGGCATGGAAGAAGTTGAAACCCCAAAAGCTGTTCCGCCCGCGCAGCGCGGGCGGAACAGCTTTTGGGGTTTCAAGCTTAATTGCGCCTACCTACTTAGAATCTATTTTTTCTTGCTGGGCTTCACTTCGACTTCCTCGGACTCAGCGACTTCCGATTCCAGTTCCTTTGCAGACTTGCCGAGGGATTTGCCCAGTCGCTGGATATGTCCCTTCATGCCACGGGGGGCTTCAGCAGCGATCGCCGTCGTTTGCTCACCCAGTTGCGTCAGGATTTCGGCAATCTTCGCAGGGTCGGGACTCTTGCGATTCAGTGCCTGCTTCAGTTGCTTCAGCCCTTCGGCCACCTGCTTGTACTGGTCGTTCCCCGCTTTGTTCAGCAGACCTTGCCATAAATCAATCTGCTCGATGCCCTCCTGGGGTTCCACCGAAGCCAGGTCTTCCTCCACCAATTCAGTGAGAGAATCAACCTGCTCAATGGTTTCCTGGTCTTCAGCTTTGCCCAGCGCGTTGCCCACCCTGGACAGTTGTTTGCCCAACTTCTGCACTGACTGCTTCTGGCTCTTCTCCAGGTCACCCGCAATATGCGTGGTTTCAGATCCCAGTTCCGCCAGCGCCTCACCGATGTCGTGACCCGTCGCTTTGCCACCCTTCACCAGTTGCCGCAGTTCCTTCAGGTGGCCTGCCAGCACCTTTGCACCGTCGTCTTTCGACTTATTCAACATACCGTGCCACTCGTCAATCAGGGCGATCGCCTGTTCCGATTGCAGTTCGCTCAGGTCACCCTCCAGAGCGTTCACCAGTGCATCAATCTGCTGGCTCCAATCGCCACTTTCCTGGTTGCCACCGTTCTTTCCGCCTTTTGCAGATTTTTCTTCTTTGCTGTCTGCTTTAGCAGTCGTTTCACGTTGGCTCTGATTATCTTTTTCCTGATTCGCTACTTTCTTGTCATCATCTTTTTCGTCGTGTTGTTTCGACTTTGCGCTCTCTTGACTGGCCATACAGACGATCCTGTAGCTGTGTGTACAAAGATCAGCCTATACAGTCACTTCGAGCGTTCCCTCTGCCTCAGGTCGCAACATCCCCTCCCCTCAGAGGCGCAGAGCGCGCAAAGACTTCACTCTGCGTCCTCTGTGTCTCTGAGGTGAACCCCGTTCTATCCAGGTTCTGTTCGTATTCCTAAGCCTGCAAAAACTCACCTCTTGGATTGATATAGCGCCACTCATTACGCGTCTGCACCCAGACCAGCCCCTCCGAAAACAGCCCCACATTTTCGAACTGAGGCGAAATCATCATCTTTCCTTCCGTGTTGATAAATCCATAAAGGTTGCCTACCTTAACCGCCGCCAATCCTTCCGAAAAATTGGCTGCAAAGTCATAACTGGGGGCGATCGCCACCCCACCGTTGCGCTCCACAAACCCCCACTTCGTCCCTTGCATGACTGCTGCCAAGCCCTGCGAAAAGTCAGAGGCAAAGTCGTATTGAACCGCGATCGCCTGCTTGCCTTCCCGATCGATAAATCCCCACTGGCTTCCTTTCCTTACCCGTGCCCGACCACCGCTGAAGCTGAAGGCACCATCAAACTGAGGTGCGATCACAGTTTTGCCGGTCGGGTCAATGTATCCCCACTGATTGCCAACGCGGATTGCTGCCAGCCCCGACGAAAACCCCCATCCATCAGTAAACTCAGGTCTAATTGCCCATCGCCCTTCAGTGCTGATATAGCCGTAGCGTTCCCCTTCCTTGACCGACGCCAATCCCTCAGAGAATTTGCTGGCCAGCACATACTGCGTCTCAATCACCAGTTCACCCGCCTTGTTGATGAACCCATAGCGGTTACCAGGACGCACCGACGCCAATCCCCCGGAAAAGTCACTGGCGTTGCCAAACTGTGGCGGAATGATAATCTTTCCGGTGCGATCGATATACCCGTAGATATTGTTCACCTGCACCAGCGCCATCCCCTCATAGAACGGTGCAATGCCATCTAACGCTGGATCAACTTCAACCGCAGATTTTCCGGTGCGATCGATGTAGAAGGTGCGATCGCCCTGTTTTACTACGGCGAGTCCTTCTGAGAAGTTGGAGGCATAATCGAATTTGAGAACTGATGTCATGAGGTTAACCAAACGTCGAACCATTCCAGCCCCACATGTAGCCTGCGGCATCGGCAAACTCGATATACGTCCGATTGGCCGGAACCCCCAGTGCCTCTGCGGTCTGCTGACAAAAATCCTGGCTCATGGCCTCTGTCTGCGCCGCACTCATCGTGCCAACGCTCTTTACCTCGATGTAGCACACTGGATCCAGCGTGCCCCCAAACGTCATCGGCACTCCTGCCTCAAACGCCGTCATCACATAGGATTCCGGCTTCCGAATGTGCTTCGCCAGACTGGCAGACAGGCTTTTCAATAGCGTTTCCACATCCCCGGTGGCAGGTGCAGCCACCGAAGTCTGTACCTTAATCAAGGGCATTGTTCCTAACCTCCGTACTGCCATCCCGTCGATTCCAGGAGCAGCGGATCGCCTTCCCGGTGGACTCCAGCCGCGATCACCTCACCGACGAATACTGTGTGGTCGCCGTGCTCCACGCTGCCCACCACGCGGCACTCCACATAGCCCAGTGAATCTGAAATGATCGGACATCCGGTTTCACCGATGTAAAACTCTACGTCCTCAAACTTATTGCCCACCCGCCGCTGCGGCTTGAAAAACTTCTGGGCCATATCTTTCTGCCCTGCCTCCAGCACGCTCAGGGCAAACACCCCGCTGGTCTTAATCATGGCGTGAGATTTCGAGTCCTGTTTTACACAGTTGACCACCAGCGGGGGCTGAAACGACGCCTGCATCACCCAACTGGCAGTAAATCCATTTACCTCCTCGCCCTCTGCAACCCCACACACGTACAGTCCGTGGGGAATTTTGCGCAGCATGGTTTTCTTGGCCTGTTCGTCTAGCAAGGCTCTAACCCTCCCAAAATCTCACTAGCTAAGCCTACCGCAGTTGCCTGCCGATTCCAACTAAAGGGGGCTAGAACATTCAACAGTCCGCACAGGGGCAGATCTACTGGCTGGGTGGCGCTGCCCATCTTTGATTATTCAATATTGATGGAGGTTGGCGATCCTCCACTCATGGGAGAACCAGACTTGCGAAAGTCCGCATAGAGACGATCGCGCCAGTTAAAGAATGGTTCAAAGGTGCCGACATCCGCAATGCCGTGAACCCCTTTTCCCTTAAGCGCAATGGGAATATCCAGGTAATCACCGCTGGGAAATTTGACGTACATGGTCAGGGCTGCCACCGCAAAATCCGCCAGCGTCGGCTGGTCACCCGTGAGGTAGGGTTGCTGCATCAGGATGAAACAGAGGGAAGCCAGGGCATGTTTCATCTCATCCTGTGCCCGTTTCAGCTCACCGGGTGTCATCCCAACGCCCAGTTCCAATACGCTGAAGAACTGCACAGGAACCGCCCCCAAAAGATTCTTAAAAAAGTCAGGTGTCGTGACGGGGAGAAACGCCTGCCGAAAATCCATATCAGAACCGAGCGCACCAATCATACATTTGCGGGCATTCAGCCCAATCGAATCATCGGCCCACTGTTCCATCAAGAAACACAGTCCCTTCTGCTTCGAATCGCCGGGAATGATAGGACGCTCCGGATACTTGCGCTCCAGATACTCGGCGATCGCCGTCGAATCTGCGATCACCTCACCACCATCTTTGATCACGGGCACCTGGCGCTGTCCCGATATGCGAAACACATCAATCTGGCCAATGCCCGGAGTCACCTCGACTTTTTTATAGGGAAGTCCCTTATAGTCCAGAATAAATCTCACTTTTTCGCAGTAGTGAGACAGCTCAAACTGATAAAGCTCAATCATCGTCGCCCCCTTAGGATTCTGTGCGATCGCCAAATTAAAACCAATTACCAACTAAACAGCTTTCCTGAATCGACGCAACTGCCACTAGAAGGATAGGCAGGTTCAACACAATTCTGCCGAACCCCCTATAATTCTTAGGGATTGAACGTACAGTGCTTTGCAAGCGCGTGTGGTACAAAGTTTTTGTTGAGAGCCTCGCGGAGCGAGGCTCTCAACAAAAACTTTGGTTCTATACTCAGCGCAAAGCGCTGTAGTGCAGGGGAAAGCGTTCAAGTGACCGTTCAAATGACAGGCAATGAATTCGAGTTTGGCTGAAATCCATCAAAACACCCCCAGTTTCATCTCACCGGAGATTCCTGCGCAGGTTTGGGAGCGGCATTTCGCGGGAGAACCGCTAAAGCTGGGCGTGCTGGCGTCGGGCAGCGGCAGCAATTTTGAGGCGATCGCCCAGTCAATTCAGCAGCAGGAACTCAACGCCCAGATTCAAGTACTGATCTATAACCAGCCCACGGCACAAGCTGCGAATCGGGCCGATCGCTTCGGTGTGCCCAAAGTCCTGTTAAACCATCGCGAGTTTGCCAGTCGAGAAGCGCTCGATCAGGCCATCATCAGCGTCATGAGAAAACACCAGGTGGAGTGGGTGATCATGGCGGGCTGGATGCGGGTTGTCACCCCTGTGCTGATCGATGCCTTCCCCGATCGCATCCTCAACCTCCACCCCAGCCTTCTCCCCAGTTTCCCCGGCATCCGCGCCGTCGAGCAGGCGTTGGCGGCGGGTGTCCGCGTTACGGGCTGCACCGTTCACTTAGTGCGCCCTGAAGTAGACAGCGGCCCCATCCTGATGCAGTCCGCCGTTTCCATCCTTCCTGACGACACCCCAGAAACCCTCCACGCCCGCATCCAGGTGCAGGAGCATCAGATCTTCCCCAGAGCGATCGCCCTCGCCGCCGCTTATAAGTGAGTGCGATCCGTCAAAATCTCATATCCCGTCTCTGTCACCAGTACCGTATGCTCAAACTGAGCAGACAGCGATCGGTCCACTGTGACCACTGTCCACTTATCGGCCAGGGTGCGGGTAATCTTGGAGCCAGCGTTGACAATCGGTTCGATCGCCAGCGTCATCCCTGCCCGCAGTTTTACATTGGGCAGCTCATGGGTGCGGTAGTTAAATACAGACGGTTCTTCATGCAGGTTGCGCCCGACGCCATGCCCGGTGAAGTCTTCGACCACCTTGAAGCCGCTTGCCTTAACGTGGTCTTCAATCGCTCCGGCAATATCCAGCAGATACTTTCCGGCCTTTACCTCGGCGATTCCTTTATAAAGGGCTTCTTCCGCCACGCGGATCAGAGTCTGGGCGGCAGTCGAGACTTCTCCCACGGCGATCGTGATGCAGGAATCCCCGTGAAATCCCTGATAGTAGGCTCCGGTGTCTACCTTGAGCACATCTCCCCGGCAAATTACCTTGCGCTTACTGGGAATGCCGTGAACCACTTCATTATTAATGCTGGCGCAAATTGAGGAGGGGAAGCCGTGGTAGCCCTTGAAACTGGGGGTTGCACCCATTTCTCGAATGCGGTTTTCTGCGTGGGCGTCCAGGTCCGCTGTCGTCATCCCCGGCTGCACCAGTTCCGAGATTTCCTTCAGCACCGTCGCCACAATCCGCGCTGACTGCCGCATGATCTCAATCTCTTGAGGGGTTTTGATTTCAATCTGGCGTCCCCGCTTCTTGACGCGGGGTTCCTGGGTTTTGGGAATGAGATTGGTGAGGAAATTCATGCGACGGATCGAGGAAAGGGAACGAAGGGGAAAAGATTCCTTATCTAGAGTAATCCAGTTTGCCCGTACACTTCAGGATTTGCGCAATGGGGCAGGCGATCGCCCTGCAATCCTGCAATCAGATTGGCGATCGCCATCGAGGCCATCTTTTCACGGGTGGGACGGCTGGCGCTGCCAATGTGGGGGGTAATAATCAGGTTTTCCAGCGTCAGCAGGGGGCTATCCATCGGGATCGGTTCGGGCTCTGTGACATCGATGGCGGCGGCGGCAATGCAGTTGTCCTTGAGGGCGCGGTACAGCGCATCGGGGTCAACGATCGCCCCGCGAGCGGTGTTGATCAGCATGGCGGAGGACTTCATCTGTTCAAACTGGCGATCGCCAAACAGGAACTTCGTCTCCCCGGTGAGCGGTGTGTGGATGCTGATGAAGTCCGAGATTCGCAGCAGCACTTCAAAGGGAACATATTCGGCGGAGAGCGATCGCTCCACTTCCGCACTGCAACGCTGCCTGCCGCAGTACAAAATTCGCATATCAAATCCTCTGGCTCGTCTGGCAACCGCCTGCCCAATCCGCCCCAGCCCCACAATGCCCAACGTTGCACCGCAGACATCGGGTCCCAGTAGCCCATCGGGTTCCCAGGTGCGCCACTGGCCATTGCGGGTGAAGCGATCCCCCTCCACGACGCGCCGTGCTGCCGCCATCAGCAACGCAAAGGTGAGATCGGCGGTGGCGTTGGTCAAAATGCCGGGAGTGTTGCCAACCGGAATGCCTCGCCCGGTTGCGACTGCGACATCAATGTTGTCGTAGCCTACGGCCATCTGGCTAATCACCCGCAGGTGGGCAGCCCTGTCCAGAAATTGCTGATCAATCGGGTCAGTCAGCAGGCTCAGGATGCCCTCCAGGTGCTCTGCTTTTTGCAACAGAACTTCGGCAGGAGGGGGCGATCGCTCTGGCCATACTTCTACAGCGGCCACCTGTTGCAGAGGAGTCAGGTCAGCCGGAAGCTGCCGTGTTACAAATACTGTCGGTTTAACCATTTTGCCGAAAACCAGCAACGCCGCAAGGAATATAAATTTAACAAGATTGAGTCCACTGTAGAGACACAGAGGGCGCAAAGTACACTCTTTGCGTTCTTTGCGCCTCTACGGTGAGCCTCAGATATCTCCTAATCGAAGCTTAGCCCATACCACTACGGACTGCCCTGGCTCCATCAGGGGTAGGAGCAGTCCCTGCGTCAAATACTGAAACACTTTAAGTAAAAAAATATACACTTGCGGATTGATTTTTTGAGGAAAATACGGGAAAATGGTTGTATCAAATAAGAAATTCCCTTCGGTATTTTCTGATTCCCTCCGTGTGTTTTCCATCAAGTTCGCAGCACTCCATGAGAGCCAGTGGTGACTTTGCGCGATCGCCCGCCCGATTGCATTGAGTCCCCTAAAGTTTTCGTTGGAGCCAAATTCGTTATCGGCCTGGAGTTGGGCAGCGTTCCAATTTGTCACCTTTGACTACTGGGAAAGCCCCTCAACTATGTGGACAGAATCATTGCACTACTCAAGCTGCTCTATTCAGCCAGAACAGCCTTCCATGCACGCAGGCTTTAGCGGAGGGGCTGCTCACGGTCACCTGTTTCGGACGATTCCACCAGAGCGAGTTGGTCTGTACGGCGAGTACGACCACAACGGCCTGACCAAGCGAGTGGAAGTGGCTTTCCAGCAACAGTTCAACGTTGCTGAGATCGCCCACCTCACTATTTCTCAGCGGGGCGCAATCGTCGTCCTGGAAGGCAATCTCACCCATCAGCAGGTGCTGCGGCTGGTGGCCGTTGCGCTGTCGGTCGAGGGAGCGATTGGGGTTGAGTTTAACGGGGCAACCGTCGTTTAGGTATTCTGGGTCATCGCAGAGCCGTTCCATAGAACGGCTCCGCTAAGTAACTGGACTTTTGACTAAATCGCGCCGATTTTTCCTGAAACGCTGGCAGCGCCAGCGTTTCAGGAAAAATCGGCGCTAAAATTAAGTTCACCGTGAAACGCTCTCGGAGAGAGCGTTTCACGGCGTTATAGGGAAAATAGTCAAAAGTCCAGTAAGTCAGTGGGTTTGGAAAAAGTCGAACCCCCAAAAGCTGAATCGCGCCTACCTACGGATGCCTCACAGTGTTTAGGGGGTTGCCATAAAATAAAATCCTAATAAAACCCCATTGTTCGGTTGGGGCGGCTTCGCCGCGCAACGCGAACAC
>CAZVXA010000176.1:0-13524 GCA_964630955.1 uncultured bacterium
TTTTTTTTTTTATTTTTAATTTTAAATCAATTTTTTTTTTTTTTGTGGGGGGGCGCCCCCCCCCCCCCCCCACTTCTCAATTAAACAGGGTTAGGAGCAACCCCCATCGCTAAGTAACTGGGCGTAGAAAAAATTGAAACCCCAAAAACTGTTCCGCCCGCTGCGCGGGCGGAACAGTTTTTGGGGTTTCACGCTAAATCGCGCTTACCTACTGATTAGCCAAGATTGACTTTAACAACCTTGTTTTTCTCCGCTTCCACCTTCGGCAGGTTCAGGTGCAGGATACCATCCTTGTACTCTGCTTCTACCTTGTCATTCTGGACACGGGTAGGCAGGGGAATGACCCGGCTGAATTTGCCATAGCGGAACTCGGAGCGAACGACGCCTTTTTCTTCGGTTCTGGTTTCAGACTTTCGTTCACCACTAATTGAGACAGCTTCAGCAGTAACCTGAATATCCAGATCCTTGGCCTCTAATCCAGGAATTTCCGCTTTCAATTGAACCGCCTCCGGAGTTTCATGGAGTTCAACGGCGGGGGCATAGGTCGCCCAGCTACTGCGGCCATTATCGAGTGCAAAGGAATCGAACAGTTGATCCATTTCCTTGCGCAGGGTGTCGAGTTCGCGGAAAGGTGCCCAACGGACGATAGCCATAACTTAGTCTCCCAAATAACTCAGTTGCTCTCAGGAACATTCAAGAGGATGTTCAACGTCCCTTGATTTCCTTTGATTTCACTTTATCGAGAGCCGTTGGTGCAGGGGGTTCGGTTGTAGGAACGCGGGCGATCGCATTTCCGTACCTTTTCTCCCCTCAAGTTCGGTTCCTTGCACCTAGCGGTCGAACTAACCGCCAACGTTTGCCACTCCAGTCGTCACTGCCTCCAGCGAGGACCGATCGCGCAACTGGTGAAAATCGAAAGGGCAATCACCCACAATTCTCTCCAGAACCAGACACAGAATGGCAGACACCATAACGGGCGCAGCAAAGCTCACCAGCAAATCGCCCCCGAGGGGAATGTTGAGCCAGGGAGTGAAATCGGGTTTTGGGAAGAACAGCGCCCCAACGGCAATACTGACCACGGAGCTGACCACCGCAACCCTACTGCTCAAGCGATTGGAATACATGCCATACAGAACAGGAAAAATGGCTCCCGCACACACCATATCGGCCAGCAGAAACAGGTACAGGACGTCATACCCCTGAGCTGCGATCGCAATCGCAGGCACCCCAGCAGTTACCGTCAGCCAGCGGGAGGCTCTCAGCAGGTTGGCCGTTCGCATCCGGGGAAACAGGCGCACCAGGTCGGTGGTGAACACGCTGGCAATCCCGTTCAGCAGTGAGGAAAGCGTACTCATCACCAGCGCCAGCGCCAGCACCAGTACCAGAATGGTAAACCACAGGGGCAGAGATAGCTGCTGGAGCAGCGAAAAAAAGGCGCGGTCGTCGTTAAACCCAAAGTGCATGGCCAGAAGCCCTAAACCCCCTGCAATCAGCAGTATCGGCAGGATGGCCAGCGCCGCCCAGGAGAAAGCTCGCTGCACAGTGCGGTCGGTACGACATGCGTAGATCCGTTGCCAGTTGCTCTGATTGAAAGTTTCTGCTGCCAGGATGGCGATAACGAGTGTTGCCCCAAACTTAATGCCGGGGACGTGGGTGAGTTGGAGCAGTTCGGGCGCATTAAGCTGAACCGGAGCGATTGCCGCCTGCCAACCTCCCAACGCCACCATCGAAACAATGAAACTGACCAGCAACAGCGGTACCATCACGGCAAACTGAATGGCATCGGTGAAGATTGCCGCTCCCAATCCGCCGTAGGCTGTATAGACAAAGGTGGCCGTGATCACGACCAATGCTGTCCAGCCCAGCGGCACATCGGCCATAATCTGAACAGCTTTGGCGATCGCCGTCAGTTCTGCCGCCAGATAAATAAACATATAGAACACGATCAGCAACAGCGCCACCAGGTACATGGCGTTGCCAAAGCGAAACAGCACAAACTCGTTGAGGGAGTGCCCCTTGGGCAGCAGGTAGCGAATGCGCGGCCCCACCAGGGTAAACACCAGCAGGGGAGCTGCAGACCCGATGCAGTAACCGACAATGCCTGCAATCCCACTGCTGGCACCCACCTGAGGCGGACTGAACAAAATCCAAACGCCCATAGCCGAGGCCACCAGCGTAGCAAAGGCCATACCGCTACCAAATCGGTTGCGGCTGACCATATATTCTTCCAGGTTGATTGTGCGCTGACTGGCGTGGAGTAACCCCAGCAGGGCAAAGGCTCCTGCCGTCACCAAAGTGACCAGCAGCGCAATGGCTCCGGTAGACATAAATTGAACCCCTTATTCAATCAGTGCTGTTTTGGGCGTGTGGTGGTTGATGGGGAGTAGGCGCGTTGCACCTACTCCCCATCAACCACCTGAAACACGACCTACAGTCAGGTGTGGGGCTAGAGATCGAGGGTGATCGCTCGTTGTAGAACAATGCTTCGAGAAACAATCCTTCGACGCTTCCCTTCGCTGGTATTACCCAGACTCAGGTTCCGAGGGTGTGATCTCAGCCTGGACGAACACAGGCACCCCTAGCTTGGAAAAAATATTACCACGGCGAGGCCGTCACTCCGTTGGTGATGTTTTTTAAGAAACAGTTTCAATCTGGGACATAATTTAACATAATGTAAATAACCGCAATACTCACGAGTTTGGATACCCACATGGCAGGACTGTTTGGCTTTTTCGGCAAAAAACAAGATGTGACCGCCCAAGAGGTCGAAACCCCAAAGGAGGCTTACTTCTTAGATGCGGATGACGCAAAGACCCTGGGTAACATTGAATACATGCGTACCCCGAAGACCGTCAAGCGCACCTTCCCAAAAACCGCTGGAAACGGAGGGGAGTTTGAGCAGGTGAAGGTGATTTCGGCGATGGACGAAATGAACGGTTCCAGTATGAATGGTTCCAGCAGCTCCAAGCCTGAAACCAATGGTTCGATGCCCGCAGAGCAACCCGCCAGTCCATCCTCTGAAGAAGTGAACGATCGTCGCCGCACGGATACCAGTATGGATATGTTCCGCAGCATGGCGCGGGATATGAAGAAGCGCTAGTTCGGGAAGGTCGTCAGTCTTTGGTCAAATTTTGGTTCCGTGGTGGATGTTCTGCACCCACCACGGAACCACTTCTTATAAAAGGGTGCCTGCCGTGTCACGGCAGGCACCCTTTGCTGAGATACGCCCGTGCAAGGCACAGGTCATATCGTGCAATCAAGCAAATTTGCGTTTAGAAGTAAATCTTGCCACCGCCCCACTTCTCACCAACCACCTTGGGTTGCAGCAGGATGTGGCCTGCGATCGCCTTCAGGTCGTCCTGCGTCAGGTTCCGCATTTTGGGGAAAATGTCGGAACTGCGGGTGCTGGGATGCAGTTCTGAAATTGAGGTTTGCCCATCATAGGTGGTGGGGTCGTTCAGGTAATCAACAATTGCCTCAATATTATTGCGGGGAGGGGTTGCCAGCGACAGCGCCTCCGGGTCTAAGCCAATGTTGGGGTCGGTTTTGGTAACTCCGCCGACGTGACACTGACCACAGGCATAGTTAAAGAGCTGCTTACCCTGAGCAACTTCCTTTTGGGAGAGGGTGTAGTTGTCGCCCTCTGCGTTGAGGGGGATGGTGCGGGTAGCAGCATCGAGTTCAGCCGCGATCGCCGCTCCACCCACAACCTGAAGAACAAACACCAGGGCGACCGCAACCAGCCAGATAGATCTCCTAAGCACGGAAATAGTTCTCCTTAAAAATTCCAACACATCGCGTATCTTAAGGGGGTGTGAGCAGTTTGTTCCACCGGACGACGCCGAGACTCAGTGGAATCGAACTGTTTACATTGAATATCATGCCACCGAATGGGTTCTTTCCAATAGGCTTATCAGTACAGCGTTCACAAATTCGCGCATCTGTGGCATTAAAGCGTTGACCATGATTGGAAATAACCGGAAACCCCCCTGGTTTTCGTGTAGATTTTTAAACACCGGGTGCTGATCCACCAGGGCAGGGTCACAGCGCTAGATTTCTTCAGGAGCATCGTCCGCACCACCAAATCATGTCATGTTGAGCAGAGATTCCCAGAGAATTTGGGCATACTCCAGAGAGGGCGCATTTGGTGAACGATAACTCAGTGCTACGCTCCCAGGTTTTGAGGCCAGTCCACCAGATAGTTTCAGGGTAGATTCGATCCGCTATGAGTACAGTCTTAATCGTGGATGATAGTCAGACTCTGCGTCAGATGTTGTCGGAGCTTCTACTCAGTAGTGGCCTGAAGGTTATTGAGGCGACCAACGGCATCGAGGCCAAGCAGCAAATCCAGGCCAGTGTCCCTGACCTGGTCATCACCGACCTGATCATGCCAGAAATGAATGGTTATGAGCTATGCCGCTGGATTAAAAATGAACCTGCGACCCAGCGTATTCCCGTCCTCATCTGCTCCACAAAAAGCGAGGAATTCGACCGCTATTGGGGTATGAAACAGGGGGCAGATGCGTATATCACCAAGCCCTTCCATCCACCAGAGTTGCTCAAGACTGTCAAGCAACTGCTGCGCGGGGGCTAAGAAGTGTTTATCCGAAAACCCGAATTCTGGAGGGCGCGACGCTGTAGCATCGCGCCCTCCAGAATTCGGGTTTTCGGTTTGTGGACGAGCCTCACAGTTCCCTCGCAGGGAATCGCTCAAGATTCACCGGATGTTGGTACTATCAGGACATCTCACGAACAGGTGAGAGCGTCTCTCCAATCCTGATAGTGACTCAGCGTTGTGCAGTATCGTAATCCAGTTCCCACCGTAGACCTGATCATCGAAATGATCGATCGCCCCTACCGACCGATCGTGCTGATCGAGCGACTCAATCCGCCGCACGGATGGGCCTTGCCCGGCGGCTTTGTGGATTATGGCGAATCGGTAGAGATGGCGGCTCAGCGTGAAGCTGAAGAGGAAACCGGGCTGAAAGTTCACTTGCTGGAGCAGTTCCAGGTCTATTCCGACCCGCAGCGTGATCCACGCCAGCATACGATCAGCATTGTGTTTATTGCCCATGCCAAGGGAGAACCGATCGCTGGGGACGACGCCAAGAGTATCAGGATGTTTGAACTCTGGGATATCCCTGCCACTCTCTGCTTTGACCATGACCATATTCTGCGCGACTATCGCTATTACCGCGATCACGGTTTGCGCCCCCGTTTAGTATAAGTCGCCCGTTCTTCTACCAGAACCCCTTACGTTGACACCTTCATGAAACAAGTGATTCAGACCGATCAAGCCCCGGCCCCTGTCGGCCCCTACAATCAGGCGATCGCGGCCCAGGGCAAAATGCTGTTTGTCGCTGGACAGATTCCCCTCGATCCTCAATCGGGTGCAATTGTGGGTGAAGGCGATGTGGCAAAACAGACCGAGCAGGCGATCGCCAACCTCACCGCCATCCTCACTGCCGGAGGAGCCACACTCCAGGATGTGGTCAAGACCACTGTCTTTCTCAAGGATATGAACGACTTTGCCGCGATGAACGCGGTTTATGCTCAAGCCTTTGGAGATGAGACTGCACCTGCCCGCGCCTGTGTGGAGGTCGCCCGTTTGCCCAAAGACGTGCGAGTTGAAATCGAGTGCATTGCCGTCATTGGGGAATAACTGCAAGTTCAGGAGCGTGCCATAAAATAAAATACTAGTAGTTCGCTTGGCGAACTACTAGTAAAACCCCAGTTTTCGCTTGGCGCGTTAGCCTCGCCAAGCGAAAACTGGGGTTTTACTCAACAGCAGAAACCTAATTGCCTGTGCGCTTGACGCACAGGCAATTAACTTGCTTTAGCCTTTGCTGCCGGTGAACGTTATGCCCTGAATAAAATATCGATTGAAGAACACGTAAATTACTAATATCGGGACTGTAAACACGACTGACGCTGCCATGATGTAATTCCAGTAGCTGATGTACTGTCCCTTAAAGGTATTCAACCCTAGCGGCAGCGTAAACATTTCGGGGTCAAATAGAATCACAATTGGTAGTAAAAAATTATTCCAGCTCCCCATAAAGATAAAGATGGTCTGAGCAGCGAGGGCAGGCTTTGCCAGCGGCAGAACAATGCGACGGAAAATGCCGAACCGGGTCAGACCGTCTAAAGCTCCTGCTTCCTCCAAATCTCTGGGGAAATTCACGAAGAACTGACGCATCATGAAAATGAAGGTGGCATTGACCATACCCGGTACGATCATGCCCTGGTAGGTGTTGAGCCAGCCCAGAAATTTCAGAATCAGAAAGGTTGGAATCAGGGTTACTTGTGCTGGAACTGCCAGCACCGCCAGCACCAGAAAGAACCAGAACTGTCTGCCTCGGAATTGCAGCCGCGCCAGGGCATATCCTGCCATTGAGTTAAAAATCAAGTTCAGCAGCGTCACACTGACGGCAATCACAATACTGTTAAACAGCCATCGCAGAAACAGAGGTTCCTGAAGAAATATTTGTCTGTAGTTGTCCAGCGTGAATTGCCGGGGAATGAAGTGAATTCCCCCACCAACAATTTCCTGGAGGGGTTTGAAGGAAGCAGAGACAGCCCAGAGAAATGGAATCAGGGTGACCAGGGCGTACAGCACCAGAACGAGATACAGCGCAATCTGCCACCCGGAAAATTTGAAGCGACTGACTCTGGTGTTCATCTGAGGTCGGTGCCAAATAGTTTTCGCTGAATCAGCGTCAGGACAATGATGATGGTTGCCAGGAGGAAGGCGATCGCCGCCGCATACCCCATCTGCAAATCTCGAAACACGTACTGATAGATCAGCAGCACCACGCTTAGGGTGGCATTGTTGGGGCCACCGGAGCCGTTGGAGAAAATATAGGACTGATCAAACAACTGGAATGTGCCAATTAACCCCGTTGCGACAACAAAGAAAGTCACGGGTTTCAGCATGGGAATTGTGATGTGGCGAAACTGGTTCCAGGTGTTTGCGCCATCCATCTCAGCAGCCTCATAGAGTGAAGGGGGGATATCCTGCAATGCTGCCAGATAGATCACCATAAAAAAGGGGGCGGTAGACCAAATATTCATGATCATGATGCCTTTCAGGGCCACATTGGGGTTTCCCAGCCAGTTGTAGGTGGGTAGCCCCAGGGCTGACAGACCGTGATTCAGCAGACCGTCGGTGTTGTAGATCCACATAAAGATCAGAGTCAGCACGGCTGAAGAGGTGATGGTGGGCAGAAAATAAATCGTGCGCCACCAGGTGCGCCCCTTAATTCCGGCATTTAATGTCACCGCCAGCAGCAACGCCAGAATGGTCTGGGCAGGAACAACGATCGCCACATACTGCGCCGTATTTTTGAGCGCGATCCATACTCGCTCATCACTGGCCAGTCTCCCAAAATTTCGCAGTCCAACAAACTGGTAGTCAATGCCCCCCAGCAGACGCACCTTTTGAAAAGAGAGGAAGATCGCGTAGAGAATTGGCAACACGACGAAGACCCCCAGTACCAGAATGGCGGGAGCCATAAAGGTGTAACCGATGAAATCATCCCCCAGGTTAGAGACGCTCCTGTGCTGCGCTTGAGTAGGACCGGGGCGATCGCGTCTTTTCTGCTGTCTCACCGCTGCTCACCTCCCACAACGGTTTGGATTCATCACAGCTAATAATAATCGCCCTCGGAGAGAACGCTGCTCACTCGAAAGAGAGAAAGCAACCAAAAGCACCAGCTTGAGGCTGTATTGAGATTGTGCACCAAAACCCTGATTCTGCCGCCGCTCCGCGGCGGCAGAATCAGGGTTTTGGTTTTTGGTTTCGGGAATTTGTAATTCACTCAAATTACAACGCTTTGCAAGCGTGTGTGGTACTAAAGTTTTTGTTGAGAGCCGCGCTCCACGCGGCTCTCAACAAAAACTTTGGTTCTATCTCAGCGCTTGCAAAGCGCTGTAACGATAGTTAATTTATTTGTTGAGAAAACCTTAAACTGTATTATTTGTACTTTTGAGGGTGGTATAGATGGAATGTGATTTCAGTTGCGAGTTTTAACAATGAATATTATTGCTTGGTTGATTCTGGGCTTGCTGGCGGGCGCGATCGCGAAGGCCATCTACCCCGGTAGCCAGGGTGGCGGTATTTTGGCAACAATGCTCCTGGGTATTATTGGTGCATTTATCGGAGGCACGCTGTTCCATTTCCTGACAACAGGATCGCTCGCATTTACGTCATCTGCGCTGAGCATTCCCGGTGTGATTGTTGCTGTCATTGGCGCGATGATCGCTATTTTCATCTGGGGTTTGATCACTCGTCGAAGCGCTGCATAAGACTGAGGGCGTGGAAAAAGTTGAAACCTGAAAAACTGTTCCTCCCGCTGCGCGGGAGGAACAGTTTTTCAGGTTTCAAGCTAAGTGGGGCGGGCAAGATGCCCGCCCCACAATTTAGGAGATTTCTAGCAATGAAATTACCTGCGTCGTGTGGATGTCTCCCCATCTGCGCTGAGGAGACATCCACACGACGCAGGTAATTACTGGAGTTTTGACTATTTTTCCTATAATGCCGCGAAACGCCCTCTGAGAGGGCGTTTCGCGGCATATTCGATTTAGCGCCGATTTTTCCTGAAACGCTGGCTGCGCCAGCGTTTCAGGAAAAATCGGCGCATTAGTCAAAAGTCCAGTAACTAGGGATCTGCTGTTTAATAAAATCCCAGTTTTCACTTGGTGCGGCGAAGCCGCACCAAGCGAAAACTGGGATTTTATTTTATGGCAAGTCCCCTAAATCTCTTTAATGATGGTGATGTTCATGGTGATGCGCATGATCATGGTGATGAGGTGCATGGTCGTGAGAATGATCATGGTGATGGTGCGCCTGAGCAGTGGCCAGTTCTGGATTGACGCTCAGCGCTTCTGCAGCAAGCAAATCAGCAATGTGATTGTCAGCCCAACCTGCTGCCATTCTCAAGAAATCAGGATGATCATTGACGCAGGCCATCTGCACGTAGGTGACATCGGGACGCTTGCGGCGTAACCCGTGGATGATGTGATCAACATCCAGCAGCGTCTCGTGGTTTTCCGTGGCAAACCCAATCGGCATAAACACGATCGCCGTTGCCCCCAACTCCATCAGGTTTTTCGCAGCCAGTTCAGCATTGGGCTGCGTCCACTCAATCAGCGGGGTCTGGTGATTCAGCCAGCCAACCGAGATCAGGGGATAGCGGTGGATGAGCTTTTCTCTGACTCGCTCGTACAGTGCCTGACTTTCATCAATGCCAGAAGTGAAGCCTTTCGCTTTGTGAGGGCATCCATGGTTCATCAGCACGATTCCTGTCTGGGAGGGCAGGTGTGCCACTGCCAGATCGCGGGTGATCTTTTCCTCCACGAGTCTGGCCATCAGATTGACATAGTCCGGCTCATTGTAAAAGGAAGGAATGTAGCGGAGACCTTTGACCCAGTGCTCAGTACCTTCGAACATACTGGCCAGAGACTTGTTGACCTGCTCCACAGCAATTCCACTGGTGAAGATAGAGTCCACCACCAGCAGGGGATAAATTAGCAGTTTGTCAAAGTCCTGCGCCTTAATTTCCGTCAGCACCTGATGGGGCAGGTGGGGAGCGCAAAAGTTAAATGCCTTAAACACCTGCACCCGGTTTCCCCACTTTGCCTGGAGCTGCCGCTCAATGCCTTCCCGCTGCTGTTCAAAGATTTTATTATGGGGAGAAATAAAATGGTCGTGCTGATGGCTCCACTCGTGCAGATCAAAAACCGCCAGTAGCTTTGCCAGCGGTGGGTAGACCCAGGTGGGTACGGGAGCAAATTTGGCAGTGAGCAGGTTGAGCGCCTGTTCGTTGTAGTTGGCAAAATCCTCATAGCTCTCAACCTCACCGTATCCCATCAGCAGCACAGCAACCCGATCGGATGCCGCTACACCAGAAACGGTCTGGTCCAATTTCTCAGGGGATGCAACCACGCAAAGTACCTCAATTCTGAAGATAGGGAGTTTGGGCAGCGATTGTGTAGAGCGATCGCCACTTCCCCAAAGCGTAGCATCCCCCTGGAGGGGATCAATGGAGGAAACTCAAAAACTATCTAAAGAATGAGAATCTGTGTGGCGGGCTGTAAACAGGTGTTCCTGTCATGTCTGCTTGAAACCCACCGTAAGAAGTGGGTTTCAAGTTAGGGACTTCCAAAAATAAAACCGTCCTATTTTTGAGTGAGAGGGCGGCGAAGCCGCCCTCTCACTCAAAAATGGGATGATGATTTACCGGGAAGTCCCTTATTCCCACAGGCGGCGGCGAGATTGGCCACCCAGACGGGCATGGGTATCACGCAGCAGAGCTGGAATCTCCAGGTTTTCCGGACAGCGGGGCAGGCAGTCACCGCAGTCAGTGCAGCGATCGCCCCGGCGACCAGGAAACCAGTGGCCCGCATTCTCGAACATGGCGTAGCGATATTTGCCGAATGCGGTCATATCATAAGCCACCGCCAGATTCCGCAGTCGCAGCACTTCGGGAATATTAATGGTCTCTGGGCAGGGAAGGCACTGGAAGCATTGGCTGCACTGGTCACTACCGAGAATTTTTCTTTGATGAACAGCCAATCGGTCTAAAATCTCAGTTTCTTCGGGGGTTAAGGCTTCATCCTGGTCGGCCACCTGCAACGGTGCCTCCAACTCCTCCGGAGTGGCTGGCCCGACGCTGAGGGTAGTGATCCGTGGATCGCTCAGTAGAAAGCGATAGTTCAGCGCCAGGGGCGTGAGCGGTTGGCAGAGCTGCTGGAGGGTGAGCGGTGGTGTGTAGAGCATCCCACCTTTGTCTGCTGGAGAGATAATAAATACCCCCATATCTTTCTGGTGAGCCAGCTCCACAGCGGCAGCATTGCGCTGATTGAACAGGTAATAGTGCAGATTGACAAAGGAGAACTGATCGGTGGCAATCGCCCCCAAGATCACCTCCAGCGGCCCGTGGGTGGAGAATCCGACGTGACGTACTTTGCCAGCGGCGATCGCCTGCCGCACTGCCGCCATACAGCCATCCGGGCGCTTCACCCAGTCCAGGTGTTCGGTCGTATTCAGGCCGTGGATGGCGAGGCAATCCAGGTATTCAACGCCCAGACGTTGTAGAGACTCGTCCAACTGTCGAGTCAATGTGTGAGCCTCTGGGGTGGGTGACAGCTTGGTGGTGATGCAGAGTTGATCGCGCGATCGCCCCACACCTGCCTTCAAAGCGGCTCCCAGGTAGCGTTCACTGTTGCCATATCCCCGTGCTGTTTCCAGGTGGTTGATACCGCGTTCAACGGCACGCTGGATCGTTTCCCGTGCGATTTCCTGGGAGGCTAAATAGCGCATCGTTCCCAGCGAGAATACCGACAGAGCAAGATTCGTTTTGCCGAAACGGCGATATTTCATAGCGGACTCGCCTTCGCTCAGCAAAAGAATTTAACCGTCGGTGCCCTTCAGACGGCCACGCTGGATCAGATCGTCGGGCCGGAGGTTTGACAGGAAATCACGGAATGCCTGACTCTCAGCTTCGTCGGCATCCCGGTCAACTGGAATGGAGGCGTCGGCAATCACCTCTTCCATTACCCAGATGGGGCTGTTGGTGCGGAGGGCAATGGCGATCGCATCACTGGGGCGGGCATCAATTTCCTTCTTGGCCTCTCCCTGTTTGATGGTGATGATGGCGTAAAAGGTGCTGTCTTGCAGGGAGTGAATGACGACGCGCTCAACGGTCATATCCCACTCTTCCAGGATATTGACCATCAGGTCGTGGGTTAGAGGTCGGGGGGGAGCCTGATTTTCCAGGGCACCGATGATCGCCTTTGCCTGGTCCTGGCCAATGTAGATCGGGAGTTGCCGCCGCTCTTGAGCATCCCTCAGGAGTACGATCGGGCTGCGGGTTGCTGCCTCCAGAGCAATTCCGGCAACTTTCATTTCAATCATTTGACTTAGCCTCTAGAATCCGTTGAGCGTCGAGAGAGAAATGGACTCGGAAGATAGCGCTTCACCCATAATCTAACCTAGTTGACCTGCATCTGGGCGGTAGCCACAGCAGGGCAACCAGACTTCGAGCTGAACTTCTCTTCATCTGGACTGATATCAATAGACCATCAGGTTCTAAATTACTCAGTCCAGCACTGCGAAATTGTTCGTTGAAATCCAGTATGCCCTGATCTGCCCCTTAATCCATACTGTTCTTTCTGAAACTTTGACCAAAGTTCCGGGAAGGGAGTGGGGGTGGGGAGGGTGGGATGACGGGAGGGTGGAGTGGTCAGGGGTAAAATAGGAGGGTTGCCACTCAGTGCCTATCCGAATAACGAAAACCCAAATTCTGGCAGGCGCGACGCTGTGCGTCGCGCCTGCCAGAATTTGGGTTTTCGGATAGGCTTTTAGTAACTTGTCTACGCCGACAAACATCTACCCCTAATCCCTGTGTTTACTGGACTGATTCAAGCAACGGGCAGTGTCATCCTCCTCAGCGAAAATGAGCTGCGAATTGTCTGCAGTTCCCCGACGATTCTCGATGATCTGGCGCTGGGGGATAGTGTTGCGGTCGATGGCGTTTGTCTCACAGTGACGCAAATCTTAACCAATGGATTTGACGCGGCAGTGTCTCCCGAAACATTGCGCCGAACGACGCTGGGCGATCGCTCTCCCGATGCGCTCGTCAACCTGGAATCGTCGCTGCGGGTGGGCAGCAAGCTGGGGGGGCACTTTGTAACGGGGCATGTGGATGGCGGGGGGTATTTTGAGACAGCAGTCCAGACCGCGACTTCCTGGGAGATGAGCTTTCGGGTGCCTGATTTGCGGGTGTCGCGCTATATCGTGCCGAAGGGCAGCATCTCTGTGAATGGCATCAGTCTGACAGTGGCAGACTGTGATGCGACGGGAAGCTGGTTTAAGGTGGCAGTGATTCCGCTGACCTATGTGGAGACGAACCTGGGGCAACTGCGGGAGGGCGATCGCGTCAACCTGGAGGGCGATGTGCTGGGCAAGTACGTCGAAAAGTTTCTGCGGCTGGATGCGGGTCTACCCTCAGCTCCAGTCTCCGAGTTAGAAGCGATTATTACCCCAGATCATTCGATTACTCCGGCCTTCCTGGCGGAACACGGCTACCTGTAGGGAGCGATCGCCAGGAGTCTCTTTGAAACCTGGAAGGCGCGGTACTGTAGTACCGCGCCTTCCAGGTTTTGACTATATTTCTCTATAACGCCGCGAAACGCTCTCTACGAGAGCTGATTGACTGACAAAACTCCTGAAACCCCGATTCCTGCGTAGGTTGGGTTAGCGACAGCGTAACCCAACATAACCGCTGCTGGTGTTGGGTTTCACGCTGTTCAACCCAACCTACGGTAAAATCTGTCAGTCAATCAGCTACGAGAGTGTTTCGCGGCGAACTTAATTTTAGCGCCGATTTAGTCAAAAGTTCAGTTCTGGGTTTCAGGTTAGGGATCTGCTGTTTAGTAAAACCCCAGTTTTCACCTGGCGCGGCGACGCCGCGCCAGGTGAAAACTGGGGTTTTACTGGGATTTTTTTATTTTATGGCAAAC
>CAZVXA010000177.1:0-13500 GCA_964630955.1 uncultured bacterium
TTGACCCCACCCTGCTAACGCGAGGATGGGGAGTGCGACGAAGTTTGTTCAAATTAAGGAGACCGAGTTTTAGGGGGTCGCCAATGCTGAATTTGTATGAATTAATACAGAATATTGAGAAGCGCCCTGCGATGTACCTTGGTCAGCCTTCGATTTCTAATCTCCGCGCTTTTTTAAGTGGTTACACCTTTGCTCGTCGCCAACTTGGGACGCAGGCAACATTAGAAGAACAAAAATTCGCCAGCTTCCAGGGATGGGTGCAAGAAAAGTTCAAAATCACCACCAGTTAATCCTGGGATCAGATTATCTTGTTTTTTTCACAAGATGAATATACAGCTTTGAAGAGATTTTTTGAGCTTTTCAAAGAATTCTCTCAATTAGAGCACGGGGGTGAAGTCTCAACAGCCAACAACGCTGCCCTAGAAGGCGTAATCATTTCAAAGCCTTCTCGAAGTTCAAGCGAGATCGTAGCCTGAGATACTCTAGAAATCAGAGCTTGTGGCTGAGCAGGCGAGCGTGACTTTGAGGCGCTATAGTCAACAACTCTTATGCACCTAGCCAAGGGCCGATGGGTTTATCCGGAAGTTCCTGTAGCTTTGTCTCCTGCTGGTACAGCTCAAATCCTCTGGCCTGATAGTTTTGCAGCGCAAAGGGGCCATCTAGACTACAGGTATGCACCCACACTCGTCTGGCTCCCATTTGCCACGCCTTCTCAACGCCTACACTCAATAGGTGCCCTCCGATTCCTTTCCCGATAAACGATCGCAATAGTCCAAAGTAAGCGATCTCCACATTCCCCTCTGCTTGCGCCTCCAGTTCTACATATCCGGCGGGTGTACCTGAAACATAAGCGACCCAGGTCTGGACTTCAAGACGGTCAAGGTACTGCATCCACTGCTCATGGCTCCAGGAAAGGCGATCGCACCAGTACCAGTCACCCCCAACCGCAGTGTAAAGAAAACGGCTCAACTCAGGGGAAGGGATTTTGGCTTGAACGATGCTCAGGTCTGGGTTGTCAGAAAATTTGGGTTGTAGACGGTCTGGGGAGAGGAGTTCGAGATACCAGGTTGTAATGGTTTTCATCAAGGTTTGAGGAAACTGTTATATAACGACAGCAACACCTCAACAACGATCAGTAGCACAACGTACCATTCCACCCGCAGACCGCTATTGGTTTGTAGCAGATCCAAAACAGTTTCAGCGGTTCGCGAGATCAGATCCAGCTTACGCTCCAGAGTTTGGTGTCGCTCTCGAATCTCGTACTCGCTCTCCAGGCGAGCATAAAGCCGCTCCAGGTGAGGCGCATCCCACAGCAGATCCGGTTTATCAATAATCTCAACACGCCCGACGATTTTATGCTGAATCGACAGGGTTGTTCCTAGCTGCCGCAGCAGTTCCTTACCCCAGCGCTCGTTCTTTGTGGTTTTCTGGAGACTTTCGGCAAACGGCTCAATTTGATCGAAGACGCCTGCTGTACCTGATTCGTAGTGAGCCAGCACCACACTCTTGGCTAGAATGTCCGCCACAATCTGCAAACACTCAATGCTGAAGTCCCGAAGTCGAATCACTCCATCGTCTGCCTGCCACGCGGCTGCGGGGTCAATCTTCAACGTTGCATCCTCGGTTTCGGGAGCACTAAACGGCCCTTCAACCAGAGACTTCAGATGGTTTAGAAAAGAGACCTCCTCGATGGGGCTGAGGCCAAACAGGACGATCGTCCCATACTTAAACAGCACCGCACAACCCTGTTCTCCAGCGGGGACAACAAGCGGCTGTTTGGCCAACACTTCGGCGTTTTCAAGGCTGTGCAAATCGAGTCGTTCGCCGATAAAGATAGCGCGACTTTTAACCGCATCTTTGTCCGTAAAGAGAAGTTTTTCCATAGATTTTTGTTCGAGTGGTCTATCGGCTTGTAAATAGACCGGCAGATCGTCTGAGTGTGATGGGAAAAAGAGGCACCAGAATCAGCGCCAGGAATTTGTTGACAGATCGATCGCACGCTACTCGCTTTCCTGGTGCTGTGCCAGCAGAAACCAGGACAAATCAGTACCCGGAAAACCTCTTCGATACAGCAAAATTGAAGCGGTACACAACATAGAAATTCACAGGTGACCAACAACTGAGGGGAAAGAATTTGAATAAATGGAGTCACCTTAGGAGATTTCTGAAAAAGAAGTTACCTGTTGCGTGGGTGGTTCTACCCGCGTCGCGGGTAGAACCACCCACACAACGCAGGCAATTTCATTGCTGGAAATCTCCTTAAATGAATTACTCCCTATCCTCTACCCTTCAGACCGTCACTGCAACAAAACACTCTGTAGAACTGGCTTAACCTCTACTTAGTCTAACCCAACCCATGAAGCGCAGACGTGTTTAAGGTTCAGCCTGATAGTAGTCCCCCGGCTTGACATCACCGATCGCTCCCCTATCCTGGTTGATGCAGCCTGCCTTTTTGGTGTACTGGCAGACTCTGGCCCAGAGAGTGGCACGGGTGCCCGGAGGCCCAACTGAGAACAGGACGCGATCGCCTGTAAACCCACCCGACACGATTTTGACACCGCACGCAGGGCACGTTTTTACTCCTGTCTCACTCATACAGCCCTCCCTTCAATTGGGTACTGGTTCATCCCGTCAAGAAATTCCGCTACGAGACACCTGGACTCATCATCCGTTAGAAGTGTCCTCCAGAGTCGTGGGGACTGCCAAAAACTCACGGATGTAGGTATTGACCTGCTGCGGCTGTTCCTGCTGTACCCAATGTCCTGAATCGGGGATATAGCAGATGCGCAAGTCTTCTACAAATTCTTCAGTGCCATAGGTGAGTTCTACGCCAAGCACCGTATCTTTTTCTCCCCAGATCATCAGGGTGGGCACAGTGAGAATGGGCCAATCGCGCCGCCCTAGACCGTCGTGGAGCAAATTCCGGTAGTAGTTGAGGGCCGCGGTGAGCGCTCCCCGTTTGGATGCTGCCGTTTTATAGGCGTCCAGTTCCACCTCAGAAAATGCTGCTTTGTTGGTTGCAGTGCCTTTGATAGCGGTGGCGATCGCCCCATAGTCGTTCCATTGAAGCACCGCCTCCGGCAGCAGTGGCAGTTGAAAGAAAAAGATATAGGAACTCTTGAACAACTGCTGTGGCATCATCATGCCAGCCAAAAACTTGGCGGGATGAGGAACGTTGAGGATAATTAAACGCTCCAGCAACCCCGGATGCGCGTAGGCAAAATTCCAGGCTATGATACCGCCCCAGTCGTGGCCAACCAGTGTGCAGCGATTGTACCCCAGCCCCTGAATCACGCCCCGAATATCCTCCACCAGCACCGGGAGCCGATAGGCGGCAAGACTGTCTGGCTTCTCGCTATCGTTGTAGCCACGCAGGTCAAGCGCAACCACTTTATGGTCTCTGGCAAATTCAGGGATCTGGTGTCGCCAGGAGTACCAAAACTCCGGGAATCCGTGCAGGAAAAGCATCAACGGCCCCGTTCCCTGAGTTACGTAGTGGAGCCGCACCCCATTGGTGACGATACTGTCGTGCTGCCAGTTTGCCGGTTCGCTCATAGAATTTGCTCAATTTTTATGTTGCGTTTGCTTCATAATTCCCGGAAGGCGTCATCCCCCTTTTCACTCTGCTCATTCCTGAAAAAGCAGAGGATACCTGCCTGAAATTCAGCTTATTGTAGTGAATTGAAGACAAAGCGATCGCCCCACCAGGGAGCGAGGCTTTTAATTTAAGGCAGGAAAGTGCCGCGCGGAGCGCGGCACTTTCCTGCTCAAATCAGCTTGCCTTAAGGCGGAAGCCAGAACGAGGACATGGAAAAAGAGATCAAACTGGATCAATTCTTGAAATGGATCAATGCCGTACAAACTGGGGGCGAGGCCAAAATGCTGATCCAGGCAGGCGAGGTGCGGGTAAATGGAGTAGTGGAGACGCGGCGGGGGAGAAAATTGGTGGAGGGCGATCGCGTCTCCACAATGGGCCAAACCTATACCGTGAATTTCTAGAGTTGGATGAAGTACGGGGTGCAGGGGCATTGCCCCTGCATCCCGTACTTCATAACAGTGGGAACTGCTATAGATAGTTACTTAGCAGGAGCCTCCACAACCATGCCCCTTGCTACCATGATGGAAAATCATCCTTACACCACCTCGACAAGGACGCTCACCTATGGGCCTGTTTGAAGACCTCAGCACCTTTCTCGAAAGCCGCCTGGAAGAATTTCTGAGAAACAATCCTCACCTGGAACTTCAGGCACTGGAGGACAAGCTTCAGGAACAGGAGGAGGAAACCATTGACCTGCTGGCTGATCTGCGTCTGCGGGAAAGAAGCCTCCAGGACGAGATTCTCGAAACTGCTCAGGAGGTACAGCGCTGGCACACCCGCGTTGAAAAGGCAAAGAGCGCCAATCGCATGGATCTGGCGCAACCCGCTGAGGAACGGGAGGCCGCTCTGCTGCGCCAGGGCAACCAGCTCTGGGGCCAGATGGAGATGGTAAAGCAGCGCATTCAGCAGGCCGTGGAGTTACAGCGTCAGATCCAGCAGAAACGGCAGGAGGTGAAAAACCGCGTGGCCGAAGCTGAAGCTGCCCGCGTCGCCCAGGCCCGCCAGCAGGCAGAACAATACTGGCAGACTACGGGGTGGAATCAATCCACGGGCTACAGCTTTCAGAACAGTGCCGACCCCCTGGAAAAGGCGTTTCGCAAGTGGGAGACGGATGAGGAGTTAGAGAATCTGAAGCGAAATATGGGCCGCTGAGCAAACGTATAAACCATCGGGAACACTGCAAGGAGGGTTATCCAAATCTCCACCCTCCTCAAGCTGTGTTCAACTTGATCGATCCCACCGACTCTCTCAAACTCCTGCTCTTCAGCGGCAAAGGCGGCGTTGGAAAAACGACCGTCTCCTGTGCAATCGCCCTTCACCTCGCTCAGACTCACCCCAACCAGCGCGTCCTCCTCCTCTCCACCGACCCGGCTCACTCCCTGGGCGATGTACTGGACTTCCCGGTCAACAACACGCCGCGATCGCTGCCGGACGTGCCAAATTTGAGGGTGCGATCGCTCGACGCCCCCACCCTTCTGAAAGATTTTAAAGCCAAATACGGCTCTGTTCTGGAACTCCTCGTCGAACGCGGCAGCTTTATCCAGGGAGCTGACCTCAGCCCCGTCTGGGATCTCCGCTGGGCTGGTCTTGACGAACTCATGGGCATCCTTGAAATCCAGCGGATTCTCCGTGATAACGAAGCCGATCGCATCGTGGTAGACATGGCCCCTAGCGGACACACCCTTAACCTCTTCGGCCTCATGGATTTCCTCGAAGGCTTCCTCAGTTCCCTCGAACTTTTCCAGGAGAAACATCGCACCCTCAGCCGCACCTTCAGCGGACACTATACCCCCGACGCAGCCGATCATTTCCTCCAGGAAATGAACGCTGACCTGACCGCAGGCCGCACTCTCCTTCAAGATCCCAGCCGCACTGCTTGCTGGATCGTTGCCATCCCCGAACCCCTCAGCTACCTCGAAACCTACCGCTTTCTCACCGCCCTCCAAACCCTCCAAATCCCCCCCGGCGGCATCTTCCTCAACCGCCTCCCCCCCCCACTCCCCGCCTCCCCCTCTCTCACCTTCCCGCACCCAGACCTCCTCCAAAAATTCGCCACCCTCACCCCCCACCTCCTCACCCTCCCGCACCAGCCCCAGGAACCCATCGGCTCCACCCTCCTCACTACCCTCCCTCGCCAAATTACCCCCTACCTCTCCACCCTGTTCTTAAGCCTGCCGAAAGATTCACCCACCCACCCTGTTCTTGAACCTGTCGAAAAATCCACCCCCCATCCGAGTCCAGCGTCCGACTCATCGCCCAACTCCCATCTGCGTTCATCTGCGTTCATCTGCGTCCCTCTGCCTGATTTCCTCACTGTGGGTCGCCGCCTGGTCATTCTCGGTGGCAAAGGAGGTGTCGGCAAAACCACAATCGCCGCCTCGATCGCCTGGGCTATGGCCACCCTCCACCCCGATTACAAAATTCGCGCCATCTCCATCGACCCGGCCCATTCTCTCGGTGATGCTTTCTCCCATCCCCTCTCCCACGCTCCCACTCCACTCACCCCCAATCTCTCCGCTCAGGAGGTCAACGCCGACCAGATGCTTGAGCAGTTTCGTGAGGCGTACCTGTGGGAACTGGCCGATATGCTCAGCGGTGGTACCCAGGACGACACCCTGCAACTGGCTTATGGGCCAAAGGCATGGCGACAGATCGCCGCTCAGGCACTCCCCGGCGTCGATGAAATGCTGGCGCTGTTGACTGTCATGGATCTTTTGGAGAGCGGCGAACAGGATCTCATTGTGCTGGACACTGCCCCCACTGGGCACCTGCTGCAATTTCTAGAGATGCCCGCTGCCCTCAATGACTGGCTAACCTGGATTTTCCGGCTATGGATGCAGTACCAGGACAGCGCAGGTCACGTGGAACTGATGAGCCGTCTGAGATCGCTGCGTCAACGAGTTGTCCAGGCGCAGAAAAAACTTAAGGACCCGGAGCATACTGAGTTCATCGCAGTGTTTCAGGGGCAATCGGCGATCGTGGCGGAAACGCAGCGTCTGGTTGCCGCGATCGCCGATCTGGGAATTCCACAGCGGTATCTGGTGCAGAATCGGGTCAAGGAGACGGATTTGACAGAGTGGGAGTTTGCAGGAAAAACGGTGGTGACTTTGCCGGAGTTGTCGCTTCCGGTCGAAGAAGCGCTGAGTGATGGTAGCCCCTTCCAGCAGGTTAAAATGGCGGCTGAGCAATTATTCCAGAGGGAACAGCCTGCTGTATCTCTGGATAACTATCGACTGTCCGTCAAGATTCCGTGAATTTCCTCCCTGATGCTTTGCAGTAGGTGGAGGAGATGGGTTACTATGATTTGATAGGCGATAATTAGCAGTGGAGATCTATCTTGCAATTCTCCAAATGCCAGATTGCTGATGTGACTGAAACTCTATTGGTTTAGACTCTTCCGGTAACCCACCATGCTCCAGTCAGATTGGACTCGCAACAACGAAGCGATTGTTTCTCCTTCGATCTCCGGAAGTCAACGGTCTTCATTTTTAACAACGCTTGAAACAAGCGAGGTGGGTGAACTGACTACCCTCCTTTCCGAGCTTAGCCCCAACAAACGAGCCGTGGTGGAAACGTTGTTAGGCGCATGGGGCATTCATCCGAACTCATATCTTGAACAGACAGGTTAAGCAGTGTCCGATGGGAAATCTCAGCAGAGACTTCTAGAAGTACTTCATCGCACGATCAGGGTCGAGCAGCATCAATCCCGCCAGCGTCTCTTCGAAATCATTCAGCGTATTCTTGAAGCTGAAACTGATGATTTTGTTCAGCTTGCCAGGATTGCCGGGTTAAGTCCCTTTGAAAGCTTTGTAGATGCAAATTTAACTGATTTGAATCTGCGAGGGGCTGACCTGAGTACGGCAGATTTTTCCCGCAGTATTCTCATTCGAGCCAACTTGCAGGAAGCCAACTTGAGTCGTGCCGGTTTGTCACAAACGAACTTGACCAGCGCCTGCCTAAATCGGGCTGTCTTGATTAGTGCAAACCTGATGAATGCTAACCTGACCACTGCAACTCTGGTCGGTACCGATTTAACGGGAGCTTCTCTGCTGCGAGCGATTCTGATGGGGGCTGACCTCAGTGATGCCAACCTGTTCAATGCTGACCTCCGCTATACCAACTTAATTGGAGCAGCGCTCTGTCGAGCAAAACTGGCGGAAGCCAACCTCAGCTATGCTAATCTGCGGCGCGCCAATCTCACTGCCGCCAACTTGAATGGAGCAAACCTGTATGGTGCCGTTTTGGCTGGCTCCAGTCTGTACAACGTCAACTTTCACGATGCAGACCTGGGGGGCATTGAGGTAGAGCAGGCGAAATTTCGTAATAGTATCGGAATTTCCAGAGAAGTGCGGCGGGATTTAATTCGTCGAGGTGCCAACTTTGAAGACTAAGGATTGCCAATTAAATACAGGGCTATTTCATTCTCAAATCAATCCTGATAGGGTATGAGCAGGGTAGGATGGGCAAAGCGAAGCGTGCCCATCAATGCATACGAATGGTGATGGGCACGGACTGCCGTCCTTTGCCCATCCTACCGTTCAACTTTGGGTCAATTCATACCCCAAATCGAGAATGAAATGACCCTGAATTAAATAAAGCCGAATTGGTTTTGAGAGAAGCCGCACTTCTCTCAAAACCAATTCTTTGTTCATTTGTTCACAATCCTAAGCGGATCGGGTGTGATACCAATTTTGTGTGAAGTTGAATTGAATAGAAGGGTCCCAAGGGGGCGTTGCCCACTTGGGGGGACTCTGTCCCCACACCCCTCTAATGTGCAGGTTCATATTGAATTGGTATGAGACCCACCGTTGAAGCAGAGCCATCTTTTTATCGTGCTAGAATAATCGGGTTCTGACCCATAAAGCCCATGGTTGACTCTTCTTTGAATGGGTCAAGGCCGGATAAGTCTCTGGCAAAACCTGTCATTCATCTAGAGAATCTATCGCGCATTTATGGAATCGGAGAAGCCACAGTTCGAGCGTGCGATCGCGTCAATCTTTCCATATATTCCGGTGAGTATTGCGCCATTATGGGGCAGTCAGGTTCAGGTAAAAGCACCCTGATGAATATCATTGGTTGTCTTGACCGTCCCACTGCAGGTAAGTATTACCTGGATGGCATTGAGGTTTCCAGGATTCACAAAAATAAACTGGCGCGGGTACGAAACTGTAAAATCGGCTATGTGTTTCAGCGCTATGAATTACTGCCTAATCTAACTGCACTGGACAATGTAATTCTGCCGATGATGTATGCGGGAGTGGGCATGGCCGAACGGCGTCAGCGGGCGATCGCCACCCTCCAGCGGGTAGGACTGGGGCATCGGTTGGACAAGAAGCCCAGCCAACTTTCCGGCGGACAGCAGCAACGAGTAGCGATCGCCCGTGCCATTGTGAATCGTCCCATGTTGCTACTTGCTGATGAACCAACGGGGGCGCTGGATACCCATTCGTCAGAAGAGATCGTTCAGATTTTCTCAGAGCTTCACGCCAGTGGCATTACGATCATTGTGGTGACGCATTCCCAGGAGGTCGCGTGCCACAGTCAACGGATTATTATGGTGAGCGATGGACGAGTATTGCACGATAATTTGACATCCAAAGCATTGCACGATTTACCGCCGCTCTAAAGTTCGATTTCCTGTTGTTTCAGCAATACTTTTTATCGACTGTTGAAGAAGGAAGATGCAGTGAACGAAGAAATGAAGCAACTACAGATCCCGCCGTCTGCCTCACCAGCAGCATCGCCAATGGCTCAGAGAGATGCTGAGGCCAGTTCTTTTGCTGATATTCTTTCGGAAGCGAATACGAAGCAGGCGCGAGGCGTTCGATGGATTCTGGGTGCTGGGGTGATGCTGCTGCTAGGTCTGGGCGCAACGTGGGGATACCGCACAGTTTGGCAATCGAGGACTGCTCCCATCCCTGTGGTTACGGCTCCAGTCAAAAGGAGTGATATCAGCCTCTCGATTACTGAATCAGGCATTGTTGAATTAGGCGGACAGCAAACCTTTAAGGCACCAGGGGACATTACGGTGCAGGAGGTACGCGTCAAAGAGCGACAAAAAGTTGCTGCTGGTAAAGTGCTGTTAATTCTGCGCGATCGCCAACTCCAGCAATTCTTACAGGATCAGTTAGTGGAGAATCAGATTGGTAATAATCTACTGAAACGCAAACGCGAGGTAGTGCAGGAACAACAATCTAAAGTACAGGAAGCACAGACGAGGCTGCGCGACTCTCAAGCGCTGTTGCAGCGGGGCTTTATTTCAGAGGATGACTTTCGGCTTGACCGTGATAAGTATGAGGCTGCCCTCTCTGACCTGAAAAATGCCCAGGTTGATCTGACTAACGCCGAACTCACAGCACAGAACAACCAGATCAAAACAGACAGTCTGCGCGTGCGTCTGGCCGATAACCAACTGCGGTCTCCGATTGATGCCGTGGTGCTCAAAGTCGAAGTGAAGCCGGGGGATGGGGTCAAACAGGAAGGCCGCTTACTCACGATTGGCGATCCCAGGCAGGAGACAGTGCGCCTTCAGCTCACAACCCTCAATGCCGCCAAGGTACGTGAGGGAATGCCTCTGCGCGTGAGCATGATTGGCCCGAATCCCAAAGTCTTTCCGGGACGAGTCTCTCGCGTTTCGCCCCAGGCTGTTAGCGATGCTTCTTCAGGTATTTCCTCTGGTGGAGGTGATCAGGCAAAGGTGGAAGCTGAAGCTGTACTCAATCAGCCCAGCGGTAGCGCACTGATTCCCGGTAGTGCTGTCAGTGTTGAGATTATTCTTGACAAGCGTAGCAATGTACTGGTGGTTCCTCTCACCGCAGTCCAAACTGGCAAGGAAGGCCCATTTGTGTGGGTCAAAAGTGCTGAGGGTACTGCTGAGCAACGCCCGGTAGAGGTGGGTCTGCGCAATATTCAACTCGCTGAGATTACCAGTGGATTACAACCTGGCGATGAGATTGTGGTGCAGGTTCCTCCAGAGACAGCGATCGCTCCCGGTACTCCCCTTGTGTCTCGACAAGAATCTCACTCCCAATAGTTTTCTACCCTCCCAACGCATGGCCCTTTCCCCCCTCGATCTGCTGATTTCCACAACGAAGGATCTGAGCAGCAATCTTGTCCGTTCAGGACTGACAACGCTGGGAATTTTCATGGGTGTTGCGGCGGTCAATGCAACGTTGAATATTAATGACATTAGTCGGACACAAATTGAACAGAAGCTGGCGGCGCGAGACAATCCATACGTGTTCACACGGATTTTCAATCCGGTGGGGGGATCTTTTCGACCCGTGCAGGATTTACCAACGGAAGATGATCTCAGCGCAATGCAGCGAGAGATTGCTGATATTCTTAGCATCAGTCGAGTTGCAAGAATTTTTGTCAGATCTGGCGTTCACCACGAAGGGAAGGTGGCAGATGATGCAGAAATTTCTGGTGTCTCTGAGAATTATCAGCGTACAACCGGACGCAGAATTGTTCGGGGACGCTTTTTTGAATTGAATGATTTTAAGGAGTATTTACCTGTTGCGATTATCGATCAAGCTCTGGTAGACCAATTTTTTCAAGATGCAGACCCGATTGGACAAGGGATTGACGTGGGGGGAACCCGGTTCACCGTTGTGGGAGTCACTGAAACCAAGGAAAGCCTGTACTCTGATAAACCCACTGGTGAAGTGTGGGTGACAACGAATTATGGCAATGCGTTATCAGGTGGGTATATCTTTCAAACGGCTCAGATTGCGTTGCGACAGCTCGATCGCTATCAATCTGCCCAGGAGCAGATTGAACAATTTCTTGCCCAACGTTATCCCACCTTACAGGTGTATGTGTATGGAAATGCGGGGGATCTCTATAAGGAAGACCAGCAACAGAAGAGTTCTTCTCGCATTTTGCTGGTGGTTGGTGTGCTGGCGCTGGTCATTGGAGGCGTCGGAATTGCCAATATTACGGTGGCATCGGTGATGGAGCGTACACGGGAGATTGGTCTGCGCCGAGCCATTGGCGCAACTGACCTGGAGGTCATGGCTCAATTCATTATGGAGGCGGTGATCTTAAGTATTGTGGGCGGAGTAGGGGCGATCGCCACCGTTCACATCCTCACCCAGACTGCAACAGCAACGATATTCACTGATGCACCCTACTCCTTCAAGCTGGAGAATGCAGTGTTATCGATGGGAGCTTCGTTTGTCGTTGGGGTGGGAGCAAGTTTCTTGCCAGCTTTGAGAATTACAAGGATTGATGTGGTGGATGCTTTGAGGGGGGAGTAGAGCTGGGTGGATGAGTGGATGAGTGGATGAGTGGATGAGTGGATGAGTGGATACGCTGAGAATATAGCCCTAGTCAGGGTGGTGAGAATGGAGGACATAATTGATGATGTTCGATGACTGCTGTGATAAACAGGACTCGAAGAAGGATTCGCTTGTTTGCGGTTTTCTCCTGGAAACCCTGTCATGGCCGCTATTTTTTGCATTACTGCTGCTGTCCGCAGAGGCGATCGCTCTCCCCGCCACTCCCATGCACACGGCGATCATCACTTCTTCTAATTCACCGTCCTCCCCACCCACCCATCCACCCATCCACCCATCCACCCTGCCATCGACTCTCGAACTAACACTGCCGGAACTACTCACGCTAGTCATCCAGGGGAACCGTGACCTGCGCAATGCAGTACTGGAGCGTACCATTGAACGACAGCAGTTACGGGAGGCGGAGAGCCGTTTTTCGCCACGCGTGACGCCGACTGCATCGCTTGAGACGAGGACTGATCTTTCTGGTCGTGCTTCTGGGAATTTGGCGGACGAGGATAACAATGATGCCACAATGGCCCTGGGCGATCGCACCAGTTTGAATCAGAGAGCAGGAGTCGGGGCAGAACTGCTCACGCCGTTGGGGACACAGATTCAGCTGAATGTGGATTTGTTGAATACGCCGGAGCGCTTAAATTTGCGTGTAACGCAGCCCCTCCTGCGCGGGGCAGGGCGAATGGTGAATGCCGTCCCAGTGAATCAGGCCAGATTGACTGAATCTCGAAATCAGCTTGCGTTACGACAAACTCTGACTGACCGGATTACGACGAGCTTCACTCAATACAACGCTCTCATTCAGGCCCAGGAGGAAGTCAGCATCCAGACTCAGGCGGTGCAGCGACGCCAGCGACAGTTGGAGATTACCCAGGCACTGGTGGCGGCGGGGCGACGGGCAAGAATTGAACTGGCAAATAGTGAGCGATCGCTGGAAGAGGCCCGCCGCCAATTGATTGAAGCGCGAAATCGCCTCAACCAGGCCAACACGAATTTGTTGAATGAAATTGGGGCGACGGTTCCGCTGCGCATCGTGGCCCCTCGATCACCGATCGAACAACTGTTTCGCACCTCGCGCGAGCGAATCCCTACCCTGCAATTGCAGTCGCTGACTGAAACTGCGCTGCGTTCACGGCCTGATTATCTCCAGGCTCAGTTAGATGTCGAATTTGCTCAATTGAGTCGCGTCCTGGCTCAGGATGACCAGCGCTGGCAGTTCGATTTTCAAAGCAACGCTCGACTGGGGCGTTCTCGTTCGGAAATGACCCTGGGGCTGGTGTTGAACCGGACGTTTGGCGACCAGCAACAGAATACGGTGATCGTCCGCAGTCGAGTAGAACTGGAACAGCGGCAGAATCGTCTGGCGCAACTCACAGAAACCATTCGCAATGAAGTTGCCGGTCGCTACAGCGATCTCACTGAGAATCAGGCTCGTTTGGAGGCTGCCGGACGAGAAGTGGCTGCGGCCCAATTGGAATTGCAAGCCACCCAGGAGCGCTTTCGGCGGGGGATTGGTGGAATTACTCTTTCAGATATCATTAGCAGTGAAGAACGTAACTTCTCAAAAACCGCTGGTAGGAATATATGGAAAACCTCAGGTAGAGGCAA
>CAZVXA010000178.1:0-13421 GCA_964630955.1 uncultured bacterium
CCTCTCTCAAAAACAATTACAGGTTAATTTGTTCACGATCCTAAGTAAGAGAACCGCCCTGCCGGAATTGCCGTCGGTTGCAAATTGGCAATAATGGCGATCAGATCGCCACTCTGGTAAATACCCGTCCCCCGTTGCAGGCCGCTAGCAGTTGCCTCAAAGCGGTACTGACTCGCCTGACCCGACAGGACAATCGTATCGTTGACGCGATCAAAGTCAGTAATCACGGCGTAGTCAGAACTGCCGCCGCCCAGATAAAAGGCCGTTTCCCCATTCCCCAGCACAAAGGTGTCGCTGCCACTGCCGCCCTGCAATCGGTCAATTTCTCCACTGCCATTACTTGCGCCCACACCACACAGCACGTCATTACCAGATCCGCCGACCAGAATGTCGTTGCCAGTGCCGCCAACCAGGGTATCGTTGCCAGCACCCCCATTAAGGGTGTCGTTGCCAGCGGCTCCGCTGATAATGTCATTACTGCTACCGCCAGTAAGTTGTTCACCGCTGGCGGTGCCCTCAACGACAATGTTGCCAGGGGCATCATCGTTGATAATTGTTCCAGCGGCGATGCTGGTGCCCAATACTGCATTGGTGGGAAGACTGATGACCAGAGAGAACACCTCACCGCCCTCCAATGTCAGATCCCCCAGCACCGGAACATTCACCGTCTGACGGGTATCGCCAGCAGCGAAGGTGAGTGTTCCGGCAGTGGTGATAAAATCGCTGCCAGCGAAGGCGGTTCCATTTTGGGTAGCATAATTGACGCTGACCGGCTGACTCGATGCGCTACTGAGGCTGACAACAAACCGCATCATCTGAGCGCCAAAGTCTCCCTCACTCAGACTGACATTGCTCACTCTGATGTTGGGAGCATCATCTTCGACCGTGTCGGCTCGGACAGCCAGGTTTTGCAAGCGGAGGTCTTGCTCTGCGGGAGTGTCGGCGGCAGTGTAGGGATTTGTCGACCCAAAGTTAGCTGCCAGGTACTCGGCAAGGGCGTCCTGTTCACTGCCATCGACCGCAAAGGTCGCCTGCCCCGTGCGCGGATCATTAGCTGTCTTCGCTAAATCTACCCGATTAACGCTTGCACCTGTGGGGAACGGATAGCCATCTCCACGATTAGCAAGGAAGTTCAGGGTGACCATGCGGAAGGTGCGGGAGGGATCACCCACGATCGCCCCATCTTTTACGACTACATCCAGATCTCGTCCCTGGGCATCTTCGATTGCCAGCGACACAACACGAGAACCGGGTGCCTTGCTGAAGTCGTAGCTAAACGCAAACCCGGCAATTTGAGGGAATTGCCCCTGACCGACACCCGCCTCCACACCATGTTCCACCAGCGCCTTCAGTTCCGTTGCTGTCAGAGTAACCAGAGAGAGACCATTGTTGAAACGAAGAGAGTTCTCAATGTCCAGCGTCGAAATGCCACCCTCTGGTTTCCCGGCTTCAGGGTTGGCGATCGGTGGCTTCTTCTCTCCAGATAAAACCTCAACAGAGCCAATCTGGGCGCGGATTCCCCCCCCATTTTTGAGGGAAAGAGCAACCGTTGGGTCAAACTGTCTGGCGTAAGCCAGGTTGGCATCGGCAGTGAGGTTGCCCAGGTTCGTCTCCTGACCCCGGACCTGATTGCGCTCGCCTTCCAAATAAACATCGGTATATCCCCAAACGGCTCCATCCTTTACCGTAATCACAGACTGCACGGCATCGGTAATGGCGGCGACCCGGCTACCCTTTGTCCCCGGTGCAAATGCGGTGGTGGCCAATTCTGCTTCAGTCACACCCCAGGCACTTGCAACATTTGCTGTAGTTGCAGCATAGGCACCGTTGATTGCAGGGTTGAGGCTATCCAGCAGGATCTCCCCATCGCTGTTGAAATCAACGACAAGCCGTCCCAGATAGGTGAATTCGTTATCGGTGTTGACGATCAGGGTTGGTTTACCGTCAGCTCCCGCAGAGACGATGGGATACGCTCCTGCAAAGGTCGCCGCATGGCCAGGGAATTCTACAGCGACATCTGTTTCATCTCCAAGGCGAGTGTTAGACCCTCCTGCCAGAATGATGTCAACACCCCGCAGCAACGGTGCCAGTTCTTGCTCAAATGCAAGCTGCTGCAAGTGAGCCATCAGAATCACCTTATTGACTCCCTGGTTTACGAGGTCATCAATGACTGGCTGAAGTTGGGAGGCCAGCAGGGCCATGTCGTTCCTTTCACTGCCGTCGCCGTCAAAGCCTTTCACCTCCACATTGCCAGCCGAGGTAATCGCCTCTAATATCTGGGTTGTCGCTCCCACCAGACCAATTCGCTCACCACCTTTTTGCACGACAGCAGAGGGCACAATTTTACGAGCCAGGGTGGTCACATCTTCCAGCCCACCCACGCCTACGGTTTCCTGATAGCGGGCTGATATGCCGCTGTCGCGGGAGAAATCCAGGTTTGCCGTCAGGTAGGGAAAATTAGCATCGTTAACGACATCCGAGAAGGCATTGGTGCCCAGGTCAAACTCATGATTGCCAACAGTAGACGCCTCAACCCCGATGCGATTGTGAATTTCAATATCGGCGGCACCGGGGTTATTCCCCTTCGTGTGCAGCGCGCTGACGGTGGGGTCAGTCCCGGCGGCCAGGAAAGGGCCAGGAATGAAATTATCGCCCCCTGCCAGAATCAACGTGTTGACAAAGGTGCCATCGAAGGCATCAACCAGTGCCGCAAGGTTAGGGGCAGTCTTAGATGCCAGTAATCCAGCTTCTGCATCAGCAAAGTGGAGGAGTTGCAAAGTGAACGAAGATTGAACCATGATTTGAGCGAGAATTGGGTCGTGGTCACTCGCCCTCTGGGGGTTATCTACAAATTCAGAATTGACATGAACAATATCTACTTGAGCATTGGTACTCAGGTTTTTGCTGATCAGAATATGGTCGAGGGATTGCGAGTTACCGTCGAAAATGTAGGTGTATCGCTCATTGTCTGGCAGGGTAGTCATCAGGTTGGTAAGGACAGGTGTGGTTCCCCCTGCGAGAGTTTCGGAGAGTGGCGAAATGAACTCAAACTCATTGAAATCTCCCAGTACGATGATTTTGGCATTCGCATCCTGGGCGACTTGCTCATCCACAAAGGTCTTGACTGCCTGTGCCTGCGTCTGGCGTTGATCCAGTGAACCGTTGATGGCAGAATTCTCCTGGCCCTTACCGCTGGCTTCATCCCCCACCGAAGGCTGGTTGGCTCCAAAGAGTGGGCTACTACCGCCTTTAGAGGAGAAGTGGTTGTTGACTAGCGTGAAAGTCTTGTCATTGAAGGTGAAACTGGCCACCAGCGGTAAGCGAGTCTCGAAAAAAGCTCCTCCACTTGCCTGACTGCCAATCGTCTGGATCGAATTCTCAACCAAACCTACGCGCTCTGGATTGTAGAGGTACGCATTGCGGATGTTGCCGCCTGGTTGTCCACCGCTGGCATTGTTGGTGATGAAGGGATTGTCAATGAATGCATAGATCGGGCCACCCGCCGCCGCGATCGCCGTCACCAACGTCTGCAACGTCACATCTGCTGATGTAACGCCATCATTGGCTGATCCACTGTTGTCCTGTATTTCCTGGAGCGCAACAATGTCAGGGGTCGCAAGGTTTTGGATGATGTGCTGGGCGATCGCCGCAAACCGACCATTGGTAATATCGGTATCCCCATCCGCCTCATTAGGATCAAGGTTCAGGACATTGTAGGTTGCCACCAATAATTTGTCTGGCCCTTTGCTCAGGGATGTCACTTTCGGTTGCAGGGTAGACGGTTGGATATTGCTGACAAAGTCCTGCGTAGGAATGATTTCAAAGTTGCCAAAGTTATAGCTAACAACCCCGGTCACATCTCCCAGACGCGCACCGACGTTAACGTTGGGGAAATCGAAGTCAAAAACACCAGTATCTTCATCAATCTGAATTCGCTCAGGGTTAAAGTCATCTGGTGCAATATTCAGGGTGCCGCGCTGGCTCAGACCCGTGACCCCCTCTCCATTATCGACAACTGCGTAGATTTCCCCGAAACCATTGGTAGGGCTAACTGCCAGTAATCCCTTGCCGGTGACGCGCATCCCCTCCAGAGACTCAAAAAAGTCGATGCCATCGTTAACGGGGTCAAAAGAGGTAAGACTATCATCATCGATCACCCGATTGGGGGGAATACGTCCACCTGCGCCGATGATAGTGGCACTGGGAAGTGGATTATTGCTGGACAACACCGTGACTGTTGGATTGCCGCCAATTTGCGTAATTGATAGATTGCCAGTTGCTACTCCACCGGGAGTAAACTCAGCGACTGTTCCCGTGACGATGATCGAGTCGCCCACCCTGACGGTAGGAGAAGTTCCGGTGAAGACGAAGATGCCCTCTGAGGTCGCAACATCATTGTCTGGTGTTGAATCTTGCAAGTAAAAACCATTTGAGTCAACAGCGGTAACAATTCCAGGAACATCTTGAACGATTTGGCCGACCAGTGGTGAGAGATGTCCTGCGCCTTGAATCTCACTGATGCGAGTTCTCGGAGTAACGCTGAAGGTCGCAACGGTTTTACTGACTTCGTTTGCCACTACCAGGAGTGGTTGACCTGTGGGGCTATCACTGTCAGGAATGAAAATTAATCCTTCTGGACCCGAATCGCCAGCGACACTGGCGCTGAAGTCACGGGTATTGAGATACTGCACAAAAGCTGGAGATTGCGGGTTGGTCACCTCATAGACCATGACACCACCGATGCGTTCAAGACCGATGAAGGCATAGGTGCGCCCCTTAATGGTGCCCACGGCAACCCCCTCCGGCTCCGGTCCTTTGTTGTCGCTGCGATCATCGAAATTCCGGTTATCGTTGCTGGCGTTGAATCGGGTGGGAAATACCGCCGCAGTGATTTGCTCAAAGTCATCTCCACTGTCATACATCAGGTTGCCGCTGCTGTCCCAAATCGAGAATGAGCGAGCACCGAGTGCATAGATGCGCTCAATCTCACCATCCCCATCGAGATCACCGGTTGCATTAGTGAGTTGCAGGCGGCCCAGATTTGCATTGTTTTTCAACGTCGCTGCATCAGGAAATGCGACCGAGTCCAAGACATAGCTGCTGGACCCCACCCGTACTTCTTCAGAAAAGCCATCGTAGTCACGGGAATCTCCCTCATTGGCCGTGACGTAATAGGTCTGACCATTGACGGTATAGGAAGCGATGCTATCGGGTTGATACATCCCGAAGACAGGCCAGTTGCGAATATTGAGCCGACCACCGCCGCTGCTGGTTCCGTTGACATCGCGATCGCTCGCATCCAACCCATTTGATCGAGTCGAAATCAAACCTAAAACGATTTTTTCAGGGTTGGGGTCAGGGGTGAAGGTGCCGTCTCCATTCAGAGTGATGCCAGCTACCTGAAAGTCGTTGTCATTGATCACTGCGATGGTATTGGCATTCACCAGGGCCAAACCTTCAACTTTCTCCACCGTGTTGTAACCGGCCTGAGCCAGATCTACATGCAGCACCTTGCGAATCAGACTGATCCCCTGGCTCGTCAGTTCATTGGGGGTCATCTGATCGATTGTTTTAGAAACCCCACCTCCCAGATCGATCGCGCCATTCTGCCCGACGATGTTTGTCGCTCCCGATAAACTGAAGCGGTAAACCTTTTTCTCTATATTACCGATTGGGTCGCTGTCGATCGCGTCATCATCTCGTTCTACAACTAAAAACTCCCCATTGCCGATATAAACAGCATCCCCCAGTTTATCGGCACGGGTGTTACCGGGTGTTCCCAGATTGGGGTTATCCATCCGGTAGAGGTACTCCCCGGTCACGGTTCTGGTTCCCAGGTCAAACTCAACGATGCGAACATTATTGAGATTATTCAGCGCACTGTTGCTCAAACTAATGGGGTTACGTATCGGACTCTGCACAAACGCATAGAGCTTGTTGGTATCCGGGTTCAGCGCCACTGCTTCAAAACCTCGGTTTTGACGACGTTGAGCCAATACTGCTGGTAGCACTTCGTCCCCAAAGTCACCAGCCGTTTGCCCCACAGCGGCAGCAGTTCCGATGGGAACAAACCGATCAATCAGCTTCCCATCCGTACCAAAGTGATAGATGGCCGGACGATACTCATCCACCATCCAGAAGGTACCGTCACTGGCGACAACAATCCCCTCCAGATCTGCCCCCAGCTTATCTAACGGAGCGATCGGGTTACCATTGAGGTCAATAGGCACTTCATCGTTATACGCCGTATTGCCTGTGCCGCTTGCCACACTCAGGTTGGGGAGACCAGTAATAGGAGTTCCATCCGCTTGTTTAATCTTGATCCGCTCGGTGATAATGATCTGGCCAGTGGAGCGGTTGAGCTCAAAGCGAACAATTTCGGGACTAAAGTCTGGCAGCAGGAAGGGCCGATTGCTGCCTGTTGGTTCGCCATTGGGCCCCCGGTCGGTATGAGTCACAAACTTGAGATGACCGTTGGCTGCCGTTCCCTCATAGAACAGCCCTGAAAAGCCCCCCAAAAACAACTCTTGACCGGCTGGAGTGGTGCCAATCGAAGGCAATTTCCCAAACTCAAAGGTTTCCAGGTTGGTCACCGTGACGCTGTTGTGATCCTTATAGCCCAGCGGCAGAATTGACTCAACGGTAGCGGATGCAATATCGACCACGGCGATCGCATTGTTTTCCTGGAGTGTCACCCATGCCTTAGTGCCGTCACCGTTGAACGCAATGTATTCTGGTTCTAAATCCTGCGCGACAGTGGCATTGGGGCCAAAGATGCGAACACCTGCTGCTCGTAAGCTGTCAATCTGACTATTAAATGACTCAAACGATGCCTCTTGCACTGTAGCCGCCGCAATACCGTTTGTCAGATTAATAATGCTGACGGAACCGACCGGGTCTACAGTGTAGGCATTGTTCGGTTGACCTTCGTTGGCGGTCAGGATGCGAGTCCCGTCTGGCGTGAAGGTCAGCATGTCAGGCAGGAAACCAACATTGACCTTGCGAATAAACGCTCCTGTCGCTGCATTGAAAAACTGCACTTCGCCTGGATTTTCATCTAGGGTCGTCTGATTGGTGATGGCGATCGCCACTGCCACGATGCCTTCACTGACCGTTCCCGCTTTCCCCACCGCCACACTATTGGGGATCAACTCAAATCCACCTGCAGCATTGCCATCGGGGTCTCCAGTCAGATCCAGCAGCAAATCTCCAATTTTGGTGGGGTTGGTCGGGTTCGTTAAATCCACAATCTCAACCACCGTCCCTGCTACCACAAATAGACGCTTGCTGCCGGGGTCAAAGGCCGGGATTTCAGCCCCATTTGTACTGCTAAAGCCACCAATTTTTGTCAGGAACCCTGCTTCGGTGATGTTCGCAGTTACGCTGGCGATCGCAATCGCGTTGTAACGACTGTCAGTACTGGTAGCCGTATGGGTCAGTGTGCTGCTGTGCGGGCCTTCCTGAATGGCGTCATTGACGGCAAACACTGTTACCGTCTGGGGTACATTCCAGTTCTCTGGGGTAAATGTCAGGCGATCGGGGGTTGTTGTGACCTGGTTAGTATAATTAATGGTGATCGTAACGTCGTCGGTGGGTTGGCTGTTGAGGGTAATCGTATAGCGGTCTCTCACCCCATTTTCGACGACATCTGTGCGCCCCCCCGACTCAGCAATCATTACACTCGCAGTAGCAGCCCCAAGAGTAAACGCAATATCGCTGAATGGTACATCGGGCGAGATACTGTCGGCGCTCTGGTCACCCGATCCGTCTTGTGCAATCCAATTAGTAGGATTGTTAATCAGCAGTAGATAATCGCTAAACGAAGTAGCACCAGACCGATTGCCAGTGTAGGCTGCAACGTCTGCATCATCATCGACACCGCTCAAGTCGATCGCGTTAACGCCAATGGTCAACCCGGTATTGGTCAATACCCCGTTGGCATCACTGAAGCCACCGCTGGCGATCGCCGCCAGAAAGGTCGGAGATCCTGCTGCTCCCTGGTAGGCATAAATCACTTCATCGCTCGTTGCAATCCCCCGATTTGTGCCCCGCGATGGAGCCAAGGCATTCGCTGCAACGGCTGTTCCGGTGCTGGCCGTGATGGTGCCCGACCCAATGTTGTCGATGCGAACAACGGTTCCTGCGGTCACGAGATCTGTCGCGATCCAGCTAAATGCTCCTTCGTTTGTATCTCTAAAGCCTGTCCCATTCCACTCGTTATCTTCGAAGAGAATGACCTCCCCGGGGGTGATATCTACCAGAACAACAAAGGCAATGTTGTCATTGCCATCGGCGTTGTAGCCTACGAACGCAATATTACCCGCTGATAGTGGCATTACTAGGATCTCCTCTGTAGAATCTCAATGGAAGGTAGTTAGCGCTGGCGATCTTGACGGGTTAACTGAACAATACAAGCAAAACTCGTATCCATATAGAATCTAATTACTGCGTCATCACCCGTCATCTAAATTTTTGTAGCGGCTGATGAATCTGACGCTGACTTAATCTTGAGGAACAGCGCCACATTACTCTCAAAATTAAAAGAAGCTAACAGCACTCTATTGATTTCACATGGCGACAGTTAAACGGTTCTCTTAACAGAACCAGGATCAAAGTGTCCTTAACACTTAAGGATAAAAGAAGTGGACGACTGAGACAGCAAAAGACAGTCCGCAATAAAGATACAGCTAATCATGTGTTTTGTAAGTTAAGGGGAGGCGAATTAGACATTAAAGTGTATTTAAGAAAAAGTATCCTTGAAATAATTCTTGCTGCAAGAACCAAAAAGCTGACGATGCTTGAAAGCGTCATCATGTGAACTATCACAGTGCTTACTCGGGTGAGGTACAGGGTCTGGATTAGTGCCCCCACGTAGGGGCTAAAACGTAGTGCAATATCACTCGCTCGTTTTCTCTCACGATAGCCAGAATCAGCTGCTTTTTTCGCCCGTCGCAGAGATGTGCTTTTTTGCAAATCAGTGCTGCGGAAAACTTGAAGTCAGTGTTTTTCCGATTGTCTATTCTTTTTTGATTTGATAAGCGTGGGTTTGCTATTTAAATTGGAGAGAAAGCAGTGTCATCAAGAACAAGCCCAACTCGGGTCTCGCTTAATTTTTGGAGCAGACCCCCCTACCTTTTAGATGTTTATGGTCGCGTCATTGGCAATTACAGGCCGACAGCTTCCCTGGTTTCTGATGTCTATCGTGTTGACATTGGGCGGTCTGGTGTTCTGGGTGTAGTGTCAGGAGATGCGACGACGGCAGATGTGGATGTTTTAGGTATCCCACAAGAGGGAGGAAGTCTCAACCTTTCACAGTACTCGAATAACTATGCGTTTGGTATTGCCTATGCGCTGGTGCAGGACAGCAATGGCAATGGTCGAATGGATGGAGCGGATCGGTTAATTGACAGCAAGTCGATTTCTAGTAAGGTCAATGGTTTTGTTGTGTTCCAGAAGGCCGTGACTCCGGGCACCTACTTCATCGAGTTGAGCGACACCAATGGCGCTGCGTCACAGGGGGGAGACCCAATAAAATATATTCTGGCTGAAAGCAAATCACTATCGACTATTTTGTTTATTCCTGGAGCAGCTGCAGTCAACAATCCTCAGATACCTCGGAGTATTACGGGAGGTTCTGGCAACGATATTTTGCGAGGTACGGCTGCCGCCGATCGCATTCTTGGTGGGAATGGGAACGACACGCTCTATGGTTTTGCCGGAAACGATGTACTCGATGGCCAAAACGGTAACGATACTTTAATCGGTGGCTCAGGTAACGATACCTTATCAGGCGGAGCCGGAAATGACACACTAGTTGGGGGGCTGGGAAACGATACCCTGACAGGCGGTTCGGGGAGTGATCGCTTTGTTTTTGACACAAACACAATCTACAACCAGAGCACAATTGGAATTGATGTCATTCGAGACTTTAATGTGGTTCAAGACAGAATTGTACTAGACAAAACAACGTTTCGCTCGCTATCTCGATTGAGCTTTGCCTCGGTTGCTTCGATCGCACAAGCATTGAGAACCACAGCTCAGTTTGCCTACGTGCGATCGACGGGTGGTTTGTACTATAACCAGAATGGTGCAGCCGCAGGATTTGGTACCGGAGGACAATTTGCAATGTTGACCGCTGGATTGCAGCTCACCCAAAGAAATTTTTCTCTTCAACCTTAACTTCCGATAAAAATACCGTCGTAATACGGCGGTATCAAGAAGCATATCCCTAGCGAAACAAAACTGTGGGTTATCGTAGAAGGCTGTGTGTAGGCGCGCTTCGTTCGCCCACACACAGCCTTCTACTCAATCTTTGTATTCTATTCTTTGTATTCTATAATGATGTCGTAGTAACAGACCTGAATAACCTTTACTTGGCTTTGATGGTCGGTGATGCAGCTGTTCAAAAAAAGACATAGAAAGTCATTCGTACAAACGCTATTTATCTTATGCAAGGTTCATCAGTGTATCTGCCAATGTAGTCAAGCTTATTTCTTTGAAAGCGCTGATAGATATACAGCGCTTTGCAAGTGTGTGAGGTGCAAAGTTTTTGTTGAGAGCCCACTCTGCGCGGCTCTCAACAAAAACTTTGGTTCTATCTCGGCGCAAAGCACTGAAGTCAGCACTTCTCCATATTCAGAAGTGCGATCATGCGATCGTCCCAAATTTCTATTGTTCCCCTCAGTCATACTGGTGCATGAGAGGTAGATTCTGGAGTTGGGGGAGCGTTGACAAAGCTGGGTTCGGAAGTTTTTCTCGGGCGAGATTTAATCGACCGTTCAAGTGTGGTAAAAGAATGTTCCACTGATATGGTTCAAATGGATTGAGTAATACAATATCCGGGCAGGAGGACTCATTGTCAATCTGAATATCAAGCATGAGTTGAAACAGGATTTCACACAGCGCTAACTCGGCTAAGTATCGGGAAGTCCCTTCACTACTGACCAAAATCAGCAGATCCCGTCCGTGGGGATAGTTCACTACTGCTTTAAGTTGCGCCATCAACTCGGGAAGGAGATCCTCCTCTGGCTGAGTCCAATCAGGGCAAACTAAGACATTTAGCTTTCGCAATCTTTCCTGGATAAGTTGTTGGCACATCTTAAAAGTCTCGCAAGAATTAATTTGCATTCTGCTAATCAGTGAATCTTGAATTGTGTTGAAAATTGCTCAAATAGTCCGCAATTTTGACTATTATATTGCAAGCGCTTTCAACTGTTTCTTGTTCAAAAAAAGGTTTGACAGCAACTAGCCCTTGAGCTAGCTTCTTTAGAAAAGAATTAAACCTTAACAGTGACGAAGGATCATCATCTTCTGGTAAGAAGTAAAATAAGGACTCTGCAAGGTAGCGCAATTTGTTCTTATCCTCCTCGGTTAAGCTTATTGTGTTATCGGCTGCTTGCTCTGACGCTTTAGGATGGAAAAAGTGAACTGCGTCTAAACCAGCCAGAAGCTTGTTGAGGGCAATATAGAATTGCAATGCAGAACGTAAATTCCAGTTTTGTAATCCTATATCCATCTGTTCTGTTAGTTCTGTCATAATTCGCTCATCTCCGATCAGGCACTGAATCACTTCTGAGTAAGAAGTTTCAAGTCTATGGCTGCTGCCCAGTGCATCCTCTGCTGCTTCACTCAAGATTTCTACCATCCATGCGTTGATGCTTTTGTTCGCTTTTTGTGCTGCCCGGGCAATTTGGTTATGAATATCATCATTAACTCTTAGAGATAGTTGCTTCACTGGTCTCCGCAAATTTTGCTTATTAGATAAAAAAAACCGCCGCATTGCGACGGGCATTTTGACAGTGTTATTGGGAGCAAAGATTAACCGTTGATTGCAGGAGCGGTCAGAGCAACGGGAGTTGCCTCACCAGCAGCCAGGTCAAGCGGGAAGTTGTGAGCATTGCGCTCGTGCATCACTTCCATACCCAGGTTGGCACGGTTGATCACGTCAGCCCAGGTGCTCACCACACGACCCTGAGAGTCGATGATGCTCTGGTTGAAGTTGAAACCGTTCAGGTTGAACGCCATCGTGCTGATACCCAGCGCGGTGAACCAGATACCGACCACGGGCCATGCACCCAGGAAGAAGTGCAGCGCACGAGAGTTGTTGAAGCTGGCATATTGGAAGATCAGACGACCAAAGTAGCCGTGTGCAGCCACGATGTTGTAGGTCTCTTCTTCCTGGCCGAACTTGTAGCCGTAGTTCTGAGACTCAGTCTCGGTCGTCTCACGCACCAGCGAAGAGGTCACCAGAGAACCGTGCATCGCAGAGAACAGAGAACCACCGAACACACCTGCAACACCCAGCATGTGGAAGGGGTGCATCAGAATGTTGTGCTCTGCCTGGAACACGAACATGAAGTTGAACGTGCCAGAGATTCCCAGAGGCATTCCGTCAGAGAAAGAACCCTGTCCGATCGGGTAGATCAGGAACACAGCGGTTGCAGCAGCAACAGGTGCAGAGTATGCAACGCAGATCCAGGGGCGCATACCCAGACGGTAGCTCAGTTCCCACTCACGACCCATGTAGCAGAACACGCCGATCAGGAAGTGGAACACTACCAACTGGTAGGGGCCACCGTTGTACAGCCACTCATCGAGGGAAGCTGCTTCCCAGATGGGGTAGAAGTGCAGACCAATCGCGTTGGAAGAAGGCACAACTGCACCAGAGATGATGTTGTTGCCGTACATCAGGGAGCCAGCCACAGGCTCACGGATACCATCGATGTCCACAGGAGGAGCAGCGACGAAAGCGATGATGTAGCAAGCGGTTGCGGTCAGCAGGGTGGGGATCATCAGAACGCCGAACCAGCCCACATAGAGGCGGTTGTCGGTGCTGGTCACCCACTCGCAGAACCGCTCCCACAGATTCGCACGCTCGGTGCGCTGGAGAGTAGTCGTCATAATGTATATATTCCGGTGATTGTACTACAAAAGCGTACTAGGAAAACCTTAGTTATCCTTACTGTCTAGCACGATTCTTCACTCGCGCTATACATAGGAATGTAAACCACTCTCAATAATTTGTAAAGTACCTTTGTTGAAATTGTTGTTGCTGAAGCGTTTCCATTTCATTCTGGAATTATTGGCAAAATTTCTTTGGATTTCGAGATTCAAGAATGCTGTGGGGTGTCTACGAGAACTCACTGACAATTGCCTCTGTTTTTATCTGTGCAATCACTGACATCAGGTGGATCGACGTCGATGTTGCACAGATAAATCGTTGCATGGCATATGATTTGGGCTGTTAACGAATGAGTTTATTCTACAAAGAATTAGTTTTGGCTTGGGAATCACAGGAGTCACAGCGCAGTTCCACCGTAAAACAACTCCCAATTCCCACTTCGCTAAATACTTCCAGCCTTCCAGTATGGAGTTCAACGATTCGTTTCGCTAGAGTTAAGCCAAGACCAGTTCCCTCATGG
>CAZVXA010000179.1:0-412 GCA_964630955.1 uncultured bacterium
ACCACTATCCCCTGTTCCAGAAGCTCTTCCCCCTGTTCCAGAAGTACATCACGGGGGGATATGTATCTCAGGAACTGGCGGGCGATCGTGTGGCCCAGGTAGTGGCTGATCCCGACTTCAAGCAATCGGGTGCCTACTTTAGTTGGGGTAACCGCCAGAAGAAAGACGGCAAAGCCTTCATTCGTCGGGTTTCTCCCCAGGCACGGGATGATGAGAATGGCGAACGCATGTGGGATCTGACCGCCAAACTGGTGGAACTGCCAGGATTGGTGGGGGTTGGTATGGCGAGCGCCAGCCGCTCTTAAAATTTCATCAAACCCCAGATCGAGAAGGGGCGGGGGGAATTACACCACCCCAAAAGGTAAGGGGTGGTTTTTTTTTTGTTATTTTTTTATAAGTTTGAAAGATTTTT
>CAZVXA010000179.1:422-13371 GCA_964630955.1 uncultured bacterium
CCCGGCCTGTTTTGGGGGGGGTTGTTTTGGCGAGCGCCCGCCGATATTAAAATTTAAACACCCCCCTGAGGTATCTGGCGCGCGGCTGGCGCCGCGCCCCTTCTCGATCTGGGGTTTGATTTTTGGGGATAATGGATTATCGAGTTCCAGGTGTTGCCCATGACCCCCGATGTGCTGGACACGGAAGAAATCATCACTGAGCTGGACATCAGCCATCTGGTCATTGAGGACGATACCCCGGTGGACAATTTTCAATCGGCGCAACAGCAGCGCCTGCTGGTCGATCCCCTTTACAGTGCCAAACCGATTCCGCTGCCGTTTATCGCGGAGGCCAATGTTGGATTGTTCTACAAGCTGAAGGGTGACCCGATCGTTCCCGATATGCTGCTGAGTTTAGGTATCCAGCGATCGCCAGATTACTCAGAAAAGCGCGATCGCTCCTACTTTGTCTGGGAGTTTGGCAAAGTACCGGAGGTTTGCGTTGAGATCGTCTCCAATCAGGAGGGCGATGAACTGGTGGTCAGCAGCAAATCTCAGCAAAAAAGGAAAACGACCAGCAAAAAGGATATTTATACCCAGATCGGCGTGCCTTACTATGTTGTCTTTGACCCACTGAGGCAGATCCAGGGGCAGGCTGAAATGAATGGTGCCCTGCTGCGGGTCTGGTCGATCGCCCCAGGGGGCTACACCGAACTAACTCCTCCGTCGGGAATTAACGGTATCGGTCACTCGGTCTGGCTCGATGCGGTGGGGCTGGGGCTAACTTTATGGGAGGGGCAGTTTGAGGAGGAAGTGCCCCGGCTGTGGTTGCGCTGGTGCGACAGACAGGGGCAGGTCATTCTTACCGGGGCCGAAGGTCAGGAAATTGAGCGGCAGCGGGCAGAGGCAGAAAGGCAGCGGGCAGAGGCAGAAAGGCAGCGGGCAGAGCGACTGGCTGAACAGTTGCGATCGCTGGGTGTCAACCCTGATGAGAGATAAACTGGATGAAGTTCTGATCCTTTGCCTGCTGAATGTTCTCTGCTTCCCTCGACCAACTGACCGAAGATACCTCGATCGCCCTCGCCCAGGCTATCCAATTTAAAGACATTCCACTCACGCCCAAATCCACCGTTTCCACCGCCTATGTCCACCAGGGGCAGGGCGATCCGCCCATTCTGCTGCTGCACGGTTTTGACAGCTCGGTGATGGAATTTCGGAGGTTGTTGCCGCGGCTGGCTGAGAGCAACCCTACCTGGGCGATCGACCTGCTGGGGTTTGGTTTCACCGATCGATTACCTGACCTCACCTACAGTCCCGCCACTATCAAAGACCACCTGTATCAGACGTGGAAAACTCTGATCAATCAGCCCGTGATTCTGGTGGGAGCCTCAATGGGGGGTGCAGCGGCGATTGACTTTACCCTCACCTACCCGGAAGCGGTACAAAAGCTGGTGTTGCTCGACAGCGCTGGATTTAGCGGTGGGCCTGCGGTTGGGAAATTTCTGTTTTCGCCGCTGGACCTTTGGGCCGCTGGAGTGCTGCAAAGTCCAAAGGTGCGGAAAGATGTGGCGCTCAAGGCGTACCATGATCCCATCTTTGCCTCTGAAGACGCCTATCGCTGCGGCGCACTGCATCTGACCCAACCGGGATGGCAGTCGGCACTGGCTGCATTTACCCGCAGTGGCGGTTACACTTCGTTCCGCAGGCGGTTAGGCGAGATTCAGCAGCCAACGTTGATTGTGTGGGGCAGGAGCGATCGCATCCTGGGAACCGCAGACGCGGAGCGCTTTCAACAGGCGATTCCCAACAGTCAGCTCGTCTGGGTTCCTGAATGCGGCCATGTGCCCCATCTGGAAAAAGCGGCTGAAACTGCCGTAGCGATTCAACAGTTTATTGCTGAGAGCAGCATCGTGACGTATGACTAAATCGCGCTGATTGTTTCTGAAACGCTTGCGGAGCCAGCGTTTCAGAAACAATCGGCGCTAAAGGGAAAATAGTCAAAACTCCAGTACTTAGCCAACCGTAATAAAGTCGCTGCTGGTAAGGGAACTGGCCTGAACACCGATCAGCTCTGCCAACAGTTGATTGTTGGTCTTAACCCCAATCAGCGTATTGGCCCGATCGCTTCCGGTGCCCTGGGTGATGGTCAACTGCTCAAAGGTCAGTCCTCCGGTTAACTCAATCCGATCCAGTCCATCCTCAAAGTCGAGAATGGTATCGGTTCCGGTGTTGGGAGCCAGGACAAAAATATCTCTGCCGCTGCCGCCCCGCAGCAGATCGTCGCCGCGCCCACCGTCCAGGCGATCGTTACCACCATCGCCAAACAGGGAATCTTTGCCGCTGTCTCCCAGGAGGCGATCGCTCCCATCACTGCCCCGCAGCAGATTCTCCTTTTTGTGGTGATTGCCCTTCTTGCCAGCCGTCTCAAACCGACCCGTCAGCTTTGTCCCTGCTGCATCGATGACCCGATAGTAGTAGGGGGTGTTGGGGTGTAAGTGTTTGAGCTTCACCTGAACGGACTGATTGGGGTTTGTCACGGTGGCGGTGGTTTTGCTGGCGATCGTGCTGAAATTGGCGTCCGAGGAAACTTCAAAGGTGACCTTGCCCCGGAACAGACTGCGGGTCGTCAAGAGCGTGGAATTTTTGCTGGTCTTACTGCTAAACGCACCATCGGGGAGAGATGCAGGACGGGGACTGCGGGGATTGTAGCTGGTGGTGTCGATTTGCAGAGGGTTGGGGAAAGTGTTGGCAATGTTCTGCCAGGGGACAAACTTAAAGTTGGAGTTGATGTTCTCCAGTTCGCCGTCGTCTTCCACCAGTACTGGGGGATCGTTGGAGCCGTCCTGCGTGACAAATAGCCCGAAGGGGAAATTGGGACCGAGGGGCACGTTGATCACATCGGCTCCATCGGACTCCTGCACGCTGTCGATCGTGTTGTTGGAGCCAATGGCAAATCGACCGAGGAACTGGTTGTTGCCGTCGCGGGTGTAGACCGCAAAGGTGTTGTCGCCCTGGCTGGAGGCCAGCAGGTAGCCTGTCCCGTCCTTGCCGTAGTAGATGGTCAGGCCCTCCACGTCATCCGTCAGGTGCTTGCCGCCCAGGTCTTTCACCCTGTCGATCAGAACTCCGGTGTTACTGCCGTTGGGTTCTGCCTCGTAGCGCCAGATGCCCACATTTTCCTGACCGATATAGAGAATTCCCTTCTCCTGATCGACCACCATGCCTTCGAGCTGAGGGTCGGTGTCCTCCGGTGCACCGGGGGGAATCGGTACGGTGAAGTTGCGAACCCGTTCGACATCGATCCTGCCGTTGCGTTCCACCAGTTTCACCTGCACCATGTCCCCAGTCTCGCGGCGGTTCACGAAGACGTATTCTTCACCTGAGACAGGACTGCGGTAGGTGGCGATGCCGTAGGCACTGCGCTCATCGGAGGCGTAGGGGGGCTGGAAGGGAACCGCCTGGAATAGGGTGCCGATGCCGCTGAAGGTGATGTCCTCCAGGTAGGTGGCGGGATTGTTGGGATTGATCTTGAAGAAAACCAGCTTGTCGTTGTTGCGATCGGTCGCCACCGCCAGATCCACTTTCTCCTGGCCCAACTGGACACCGTAGAGCAAGTCCACGTTGTTGTAGCGGATATCGTCGGGGGCGATCGCCTGAACCAGGGAACCGCCCAGATCGTACACCCGCAGTCCACCGTTTTTTACAACGGTGATCACCAGGCTCTGACCAGGATCGGTGGGGTGGACATAGATCGCGGGGTCGTCCGCATCTGCATCCTGCTCATCGTCATCCAGCAGGTCGGGGCGAGTTTCCACGATGGGGGTAGCCGTTGGCAGAATGTCTGCATCCAGCGCCAGAATCTGGGTGAACTGGGTGGGGCTGAAATTGTTGTCACTGGTGATGATTAGCGACTGCCGACCGTCGGGCAACCTTGGCCCAAAGCTGATGCCCTCGATGTTGTCGGTTCCTGTGGGTAATTTCAGATCATCAAAGTTCAGTAGCAGGCGCTTTTGTACCGGGCGAATTCTTTCCAAAGCAGCGGTACTGAGGCTGTTCAGCGAATCGAAGAAGCTGATGTTGGTCGCCCCTTGCAGGCTAATCTCGTACAGCTTGATCGTGTTGCCCGTGTTGCCGGGAGTGCCCACCGCCCCAGCGGAGAACGACCGCTCCAGCGCCAGGAAGGTGCCGCGATCGTCGATCGCCAGCAGTTCCACCAGACCGTTGGTGGCAAATCCGGTGGCAGGATTGGGCGGCAGCACCACTGGGTCCGTGACGTACAGATATTCCTTCTCCGGCTGGCCCGTCACCAGGTTGTACTGGACGATGCGATTGCGGCTCCCTGCGGTCAGTGAGGCTACAGGGCCATCCTGCGCCAGGGCGTTTTCCGTAGCGGCGAACAGGAATTGCTGGTTGGGAGTGATAGTCAGGCTTTCAAACGCCAGATTGTTTCGCACGCCTGCCAGTTGGGTTTCCCCTCGATCCAGCAGACCATTTCCATTCGTGTCCTGAATCACTGGGAGGAATTTTGCGGGAATCGGCAGCGATCGCACCTGTTGCCCCGTAGTCAGATTGAACTCGTTGATAAACGGATTCAGCACCCGCGCTGCACTGACTTCTCCTTCTGAGGCAATGAACACGGTGCCATTGCGGGTCAGGGCGATACCTTCGGGGTCGATACTGTTGGCGGCAAAAGGATTTCCGGTTGTGTCCTTGAGTTGGGTAACGTTCGTGAAAGCAACATCTCCAGCATCCAGCCTGCCATCACTCAGGTTGATTGTGGCTGTGTAGAAGCGAGCATTGGAAGAGCGATCATCGGAGATGGCATAGTAACGATTACTTGCTGCGTCGTAGGTGATGCCGGAGAGACCGCCCACGGCGACGGGTGTGCCTGCGATCGCCCCTGCATTTCCTTCAGGCGTGAAACCCGTTGGGAAAATCACCTGTCCAGCATCATTAGCCTCGACTACTGTGCGTCCTGAAGGCGTTGCACCTGTGCGCAGATCGACGAATACCTGGCGATGGTCAGAGCTGGGGAACCCGTTCCACAAAGTGGGGTTGAAGGTGCCCACCAGTGGGAACAGGGGATCGGTGTTGGCAGGCCAGAAAATACCGGAATTGGTAACTTGCAGGTCGGTCGAGGGCAGGACGTAATCGGCCCGCAGGTTGCCCGGTGAGGTATCGGCAAAGTCTGCCGTGTCGAAGGCCGGGTTACCTCGATGGGTGAGGTTAATTCTGCCCTGGAGGGCGGCCTGCTGGGGGCCACCGGGACTGGCGGGAATGAAATTGGTGTTGATGTTGGGGTTTTGCAGGAGTTGCAGAATGGCGTTGCGATCGCCCACCCGGAAGGCATCTCCGTCGTATGCCTCGGCGTTCTGGTCGCCCATAATCACAAAGCTGGAACCGGGCTGCAATCCTCCCGTTCTGCCTTTGTCGTCGTAAATATAACCACCCTGACTGGGGGTGACATAATCGGCCCAGAAGCGAATTTCGTCATAATTGCGCTTGCCGTTGCGGTCTTCCGGCCCATCGAACACCGGAGGCGTGGGGTGGCTAACCAGCGCGTGGATGGTCTGACCGTTGACCAGAATTGGCACATCCCAGTGGCTCTTTGAGGAAAGCCGCAGGATTGCCTGTTCCTCTGGTGTGTAGAACTGTCCCAGGTTTTCATTGACGGGTGTGGCGGGATTGTCCACCGTGGGGTCGTTGGTCAGCAGATTCCCCGGCATATCCTTCCAGAGGAAATTCTGAAAGGTGCGGACATTGGCTGTGTCGATTGGGTACTTTGACAGCAGCACCATGCCAAACTGCCCCGGAAATGTCCCAAACCCAAACGAATCGTCGCCATAACCGGGCGCACCCACACCGTTGGTAATTGCGGTAACGGTAGCCCCATTGTTATTCAGGTCAAATCCCGTGGAAATGCCTGTGTTGGAGGGTGCGATGTAGAAGTAGGGATAGCTGACCGGAGTGGCCCCATTCTGGCTGACGGAGAGGAAGTTTTGCTGAAAGAGCTGTACCGCCCGACCAGGATCGGGAGTGAAGAAATCGAATTCGTTAATTAACAAAACATCTGGGTTCGTGCGCTGAATAATCTCCGCAACGGTTCGAGCCTGCTGTACGCGCACATCCTGGGATGTGGTGGTACCACGACTGTCGGGAATTATAGGATTCGAAAAGTCGTTAATAATTTGACCTTCAGCTGCACGATTGAGAGACGCATTGAATTGAGAAAAACGAATAGTTTCAGTCATGGTTTTGCTATCACTCTCGCATCAGAAATAGGGATAATACTGATTCAGCGAATTGTGTTCACTGACTTGCTAATTCTTCATCAGCACACAGGTAATGTTCTAGACGTGCGGTTGGTTGTTGTGGGAGATGCGCTCAGCGTCTCTCCCACAACAACCAATCACATATTTGAAATATGACCAGCACACAGATCAATCAAGTGGATCACAATGTGTTTGATCCACTTCTGACAACCTGTCATACGCAATTTATTGACAGCAAGTTCCATTTGGGTGAGGGAGTGTAGGGGGCATTTCCCCCTTGCACTCCCTGCTCCATTTATGTGGAAACGGCTGTAGCGTTTAATTCAGTATTTGGTGTGCCGATACTTACCGCTAGCACTGTAGCATCGGCTCCCATTCGTGGGCGTGTTATCTGGATTACAGCGATCGTTAAAAAAGTGGGAAGGTTCACTGAGAACTTTCGATCGCAGCCAACTGATTCAACGACAGCAGCACTGAATCATTGATCAATGATTACCCCGTACTGAGAGGATGTTTGAAAAGGTAGGGTTTGACACTGGGAGATCCCCCTCTGGCCCACTCTTTAAGTAACTGGAGGTTTGACTATTTTTTCTAAAATGCCGCGAAACGACCTCTCAGAGGTCGTTTCGCGGCATATTTGGTTTTAGCGCTGATTTTCTCTGAAACGCTGACTCCGTCAGAATTTCAGAGAAAATCAGCGCAATTTAGTCAAAAGCCCAGTAAGTTAAGTGGGTGTGGAAAAACTTGCAACCCCAAAAGCTGTACCGCCTGCGCAGCGGGCGGTACAGCTTTTGGGGTTGCAAGTTTAATCGCGCCTAGCTGCTTATACAATCGTTAATGCGGGGATAACATAGTGAACTCAACGTACTTCATCAGGGAGTGCGATCGCTGTCACTGGCCCAGTTTCCAGACTCGCGGACCAATGCGCAACCACAAGGGGGAGAATGTGCAAACCCAGGGATTTCATCACGTAGCCATTATCTGTTCTGACTACGATCGCTCCAGGTATTTCTACACTCAGGTTTTAGGATTTGAAATTATCGAAGAAACCTACCGTGCCGAGCGGCGATCCTACAAACTCGATCTGCGCGTGGGTGAAAAAGATGCGATCGAACTCTTTTCCTTCCCCGATCCACCTGCCCGCCCCAGTCGCCCCGAAGCCTGCGGCCTCCGTCACCTTTCCTTCGCAGTTGCCGATCTGGACAAAGCGGTGGAAGAACTGCAAGCCAGAGGAGTGATGATTGAACCGATTCGCGTTGATACTCTGACCGGAAAACGATTCACCTTTTTTCAGGACCCCGATCAATTGCCACTGGAAATCTATGAGGCTAACTTATCCAGAAATTCTGTTTGATCGGTGGGAGGAGTGTAGACGGAAGTCCCTGCGGGATCAAAGTCCTCCCCCCTTGTTCCCAACAGCGTTTGGTACAAAGTCGCTTTGGCTGGTTGATGGTTGAGAATTGTGTACTCGTTTTACAAGATCTATACAATTGCCTGCTAACATTCTACTGACTCTAAGTCTGGGAGTATCGCTTTGCTGAGTCAATCCCTGATCGCTCTACCTTCGCTGGATCGGGCAATCGACTGCGATCCGCTGGTTGTTTCACCAGAAGCTCCCCTGCTGGAAGTTCTGCAATTGATGCGGCAGGGGCGACCGGAGGCCACAACCGATGTAGGGGTAGCGGGAGTATCACGGCGATCGCTCTCCTATGCATTGGTGATGTCAGATACCCGGCTCCTGGGTATCTTCACTGAACGCGATGTGGTGCGACTGACGGCGGCAGAGCGATTGCTGGGTGATCAGACCGTTGCGGATGTGATGACTCGATCCATTGTGTGTATCCGACGATCGGATATTCGGGATGTTGTAGCGCTTCTGGAGATGATGCAGCAGCACCATGTCCGTCATCTACCCGTGTTGGATGAGACCGATCAGGTGTTGGGGGTGGCGACGGCAGAAGGGGTACGGATGGCCATAAAGCCGGGGCATCTTCTGCGACTGCGGCGGATTGACGAGGCCATGACAACAAAAGTCGTGCATACATCGCCTACGACCTCGATTCTGGCGCTGGCGAAACTGATGGCGCTGCATCGGGTGAGCTGTGTTGTGATTGTGGCTGATTGCGGTGAAGATTTAGAAGATTTAACTGACCCCTCGCCCCAACGCTATCCGATTGGGATTGTTACCGAACGAGACATTGTTCAGTTTCAGTTGTTGCAGCTTGATCTCGCCACTGTTCAGGCACGAAAGGTGATGAGTTCGCCTCTGCTGCGTTTGCGTCCCTCTGATACGCTGTGGGATGCCCAGGAAGCCATGCAGCAGTTGCCCGTGCGTCGTCTTGTGGTAACGGGAGAGGATGGCTCTCTTCTAGGCATCATCACCCAGAGCAGCGTTTTGCGATCGCTCAACCCCCTGGAACTGTACCGCATCATTGAAACCCTGCAAAACCAGGTGAATGAGAAAACGAAACAGCTCGAAACTGCCCTCAGGGAAAAGGAAGAGCTGGCACAATTGCTGACAGCGCAAGAGGCATATGCTAGTCTCCCTGAAGAGCAACTTCGGCAGGTCTTTCAGGGGGCGATCGCCGCCATCAATGAATTTCGAGTATTTTCCGATGGTCGGGTAGAATGCCTCTACCTTTCCCCAGGCTGTGAAGCAGTTTTTGGATATGCCGTAAAAGAGTTAAGGGCCGATCCATTGTTATGGGAATCACGAGTGTTCCCGGAAGATCTGCCTGATGTATCGTTAGGGCGACTAGTATCAAGGTTTCCGCTACTGTCTCCCCTGAACCTTGAGTATCGGTTTTGGCACAAAGATGGCTCGCTTCGCTGGATTGCGGATACCCTGAATACTCGCTGGGATGAATTGGATTCTGCCTGGAAGGTAACCACTGTCGGGCGAGATGTGACCCAGCGGAAACGATTAGAGCTGAACCTTCAGCAGCTCAACCAGTCCCTGGAACAGCGGGTGCTGGAGCGCACCCTTGAACTACAGCAGACGAATCGAGAACTGGAGGCGGAAATTGCTGAGCGGCAGCAGGTTGCTGAGCGCTTGAGCGTTTCGCTGCGAGAGAAGGATGTGCTGTTGCAGGAGGTGCATCACCGGGTCAACAACAACCTGCAAATTATCTCCAGTCTGCTGCGAATGCAGGCTACCCAGTTAGCAGGCGACAGCGCAGCTATCCCCCTCCAGGAGGCGCGCGATCGCGTTCAGGCGATGGCCCTGATTCACGATCAGATGTATCGTTCATCTAACTTTTCTGCCATCAATGTCGATGAATATATTCGCCATCTGGTCAAAAATCTGCTGCGCTCCCATCGGCTCCCGTTTCCTCTCAACCTCACACTGAAGATTGAGGTTCCCCCGTTACCCCTGGATGTTGCTATCCCCTGTGGGCTGTTGATTAATGAACTGGTTTCTAACGCGCTGAAGTATGCGTTCATTGATCGCTCCTCTGGCGATTTGTGCATCCAGCTCTCCCCCGATGACAGTTCCGTCGTGCAGGCGTCTCCTCAGCTCATCCTGACCATCAGCGACAATGGTATCGGGATACCCCCCGAAGTTAACTGGCAAGACACTGCAACTATCGGTTTACAACTAGCAGTCAGTCTTGCCTATCAACTGGGTGGAACGTTGATGCTCGATCGTGCAAACGGCACCGCATTTCACCTCACCTTTTCACTGCCGAGTCGCTAAACGCAGAGAACCCCTGTGAACTTCGAACCGACTCGACTACGATGAGAAAGAGGGTCAGTCGTTTGGCTGATAGAGGGGTCGCTTCGTGCGTTGCACAAGGTTGTCTCCCTGGTCACCTGGCGATCGCAGCTATCCTGCCCTATCATTGGCTCCTGAGATCGAGGAATTCATGATTTCCGAATTGCAGCAAGTACTGGCAACACTGGATATTTCCGCAGACTGGATTGGTCTGAGAGCCGTCAGGGAGACCGCAAGCTACCGCAACGTGCGCGATGGTTTGCCCCAGAGTAACGGCAAATCGCTCGACCAGGGCGTGATGGTAGAAGTGCTGGCCAATGGTCAAATTGGCTATGGAGCCGTTAACGCTTTTCATCCAGAACACATTCAACAGGCCGCAGAGATGGCCTATCGGCAGGCGATCGCCGCCAGCAACCACGGCATTTACCCCGCCACCGTTGCCGTTCGCCCAAAGGTCGTCGGCCAGTACCACTCTCCTTTTCTGAAACCGTTGGATGCGTTGACACCAGGAGAAATTAATGACCTGCTGGTGCGGCTGTGCAAGACCCTGAAGGTATCCGACCAGATTGTCAAGACCAGCGCTACCGCCATTACCAATGAAACGGAGTCCTGGTTCATTAGCAGCAATGGCTCCGAGGTCTACCAAAAGTTTGTCATTCTCGAAACTCACTACAGTGCCACGGCTCAGGATGGGCCAATCGTCCAGCAGCGCAGTAACAACGGCTATCTGGCCCACTGCTACCAGGGGGGATGGGAGCTGTTTCTGGACGGGGATCTGTGGGGGCGATCGCAGCAAATCGGTGAACAGGCGGTTGAATTGCTCACCGCTGAGGACTGTCCCAATACGACCACAACCCTCGTCCTGGCTCCCGATCAGATGATGCTGCAAATCCACGAGAGCGTGGGGCATCCCCTGGAACTCGATCGCATCCTGGGTGACGAGCGCAACTACGCCGGAGGGAGCTTTGTGAAGCCTGCGGATTTCGGGCATCTCTCCTATGGCTCTGAGTTGATGAATATCACCTTTAACCCCACGGTTCCCGGTGAGTTTGCCAGCTACAGCTTTGATGACACGGGGGCACCCGCCACGCGCGAGTATCTGATCCAGTCCGGTAAACTCCTGCGGGGATTGGGTAGCCTGGAAAGCCAGACCCGTCTGGGAGTTCCCGGTGTGGCCTGTGCCCGCGCGTCTTCGTGGAACCGCCCACCCATCGATCGGATGGCCAACCTCAACCTGGAACCGGGGGAAAAGCCTTTAGAAGAAATGATTGGCACCATTGAGCACGGCGTTTATATGGAGGCCAACCGCTCCTGGTCGATCGATGACCAGCGGTACAAATTCCAGTTCGGCTGCGAGTACGGCAAATTGATCGAGAACGGTAAGTTTACCAAAACCCTGCGCAACCCCAATTACCGGGGTACAACCCCGCAGTTCTGGCACAGCCTGAGGCAGGTGGGCAGCGACCAGACCTGGGAAATGTACGGCACACCCTACTGCGGCAAAGGGGAACCCAATCAGGCGATTCGCGTCGGCCACGGTTCCCCGGTGTGTGCCTTTGCTGAAATTGAGGTATTTGGAGGGGGCGAATGACGTTAACCGCTTTGGAAGCGATCGAGCAAACGTTTGATGATCTGGTGGCGCTGCTATTGCCATCCCTTGCTCCCGGAGAGCATTTCACCCTGGGGCTGACGGGAGAACAAAGCCAGTTCACCCGTTTCAACCGGGCAAAAGTGCGGCAAACGGGACTGATTACTGATTGCTCTGCCAGTCTTACCCTGATGCATGACCAGCGCATCGCCAGCAGCAGTTTTCCCCTGACGGGTAACTGGGAGAGCGATCGCCAGACGATGCAGACTGCCCTACTCGACCTGCGGCAGGAACTGCCCCAGCTCCCCGTTGACCCCTATCTGGTGCTTCCCGACGGCAACGCTACCAGCCGGGAAACCCACTTCGGCAACCTGTTGACCCCAGATGCCGTTGTTGAATCTGTCCTACCGGAAGTCTCCGGGCTGGATTTTACGGGTATCTATGCAGGTGGTGCCCTGCTGCGAGCCTACGCCGATTCCGTTGGCCAGAAGCACTGGTTTGCCACCGAATCCTTCGCTCTTGACTATTCCATCTTTGCCGAGGATGGTCAGGCGGTAAAAGGCACCTTCGCCGGAAGCGAGTGGGATGCTGCGGCCTACAGCACTCGCCTGATGGAATCCCGCCAGCAGTTTGAGCGGATGGCCCAACCACCTAAACCGATTCCCAAAGGTCAGTACCGAACCTATCTGGCACCAGCGGCGATCGCCGAAATTATCAATATGTTTTCCTGGGGAGGCGTCAGTGAAGCTGCCATCCAGCAGGGGGCCAGTGCTTTAGGAATGCTGCACCGGGGAGAACGCTCCTTCTCCCCCCTGTTTACCCTGAAGGAGAACTTCCGCCGGGGGTTGGTGCCTCGCTTCAACAATCTGGGAGAGATTGCCCCCATGGAACTCCCCCTGATCGAAGCCGGGAAACTGGTGAATACCCTGGTTAATTCCCGCACCGCTAAGGAATACGGCAAGGTGGCCAACGGAGCCAATGGGGGCGAAGCCCTGCGATCGCCCGAACTATCCCCCGGTCGCCTCGCTCTCTCGGACATCCTGAAGGCGCTGGATACGGGACTCTATCTGTCGAATCTCCACTATCTGAACTGGAGCGATCGCCCCACCGGACGGATTACCGGAATGACCCGCTACGCCTGCTTCTGGGTCGAAAACGGTGAAATCGTCGCCCCCATCGAAAATCTCCGCTTCGACGAGAGCCTCTACCGCTGCTTCGGAGACAATCTGCTGGCGCTGACGGACTTCCAGGAGTTCATTCCTGAGGTCGGCACGTATGACCACCGCAGTCTGGGCGGTGTCTGGGTTCCGGGGGCGCTGTGCGAGGTGTTTACCTACACGCTCTGACATCCTCCCCACGGCTAGAAGCCGGGGGGTTCTCCCTTCAACCAGCCGA
>CAZVXA010000180.1:0-13263 GCA_964630955.1 uncultured bacterium
AGCGCAATGGCGGCAGTGCAGAATTCACCAAATCTGCGTTCAAGTGGAAGGACGGGAACGTATTTCTGGCAAAGTGTTTGGAGCCATTGCATATCAAATGGTCGAGGCAGTTGCCACAAGGTACTGAGCCATCCACTGTCACAGTCAGGTTGAACCCTGCGGGACAGTGGTATGTCAGTTTGCGGTTTGATGACCCCAGAGATTTGCAGCTTGCACCCGTGGCTCAGTCGGTGGGTGTGGATGCTGGGATTAACAGCCTGGTGACGCTGAGTACCGGGGAGAAGATTGCCAATCCCAGACACTTTAACAAGCACTACCAGCGACTTCGCAGAGCGCAGAAGGCGTTGAGCCGCAAGCAGAAGGGGTCTCGTAACCGGGACAAAGCGCGGTTGCGAGTTGCTCGAATCCAGCAGCAGATTTCCAATTCCAGAAAAGACCATTTGCACCAGTTGACAACCCGGTTGATGCGTGACAATCAAACGATTGCCGTTGAGTCGTTGGCGGTGAAGAACATGGTGAAGAACCGGAAACTTGCCCGTGCCATCAGTGATGCGGGGTGGGGAGAGATGGTTCGACAGTTGGAATACAAAGCCAGGTGGTATGGTCGAAACCTGGTGAAAATTGACCAATGGTTTCCCAGTTCTAAACGCTGTGGGAATTGTGGTCACGTTGTTGAGCGGTTGCCATTGAGCATCCGGGAATGGGAGTGCCCCAGTTGTGGGACGCACCACGACCGGGATGTGAATGCCGCTCAGAATATATTGGCCGTGGGACACACGGTTGCAGCCTGTGGAGCGAGTGTAAGACCTGATAGGCATGAGTCTAGAGGGCAACTGCGAAGAAGCAGGAAATCTCAAGAGTGATTTTGGGAATCCCCATCCCTCTACAGGGTGGGGAGGATGTCAATTCTGAAATAGAAACAGTTTTGTGAGAGAACCGCGCAGAGCGCGGTTCTCTCACAAAACCTGTAGGCTCAGTCGATCGAAAATGGGGTGTTTGGGCCGTGCGACGCACCCCCCAAACACCCCAAACCAGGAGAAAAGGGCGCTCAGCGCCCTTTTCTCCTGGTTTGGGGCAGATTTGTGATCTACCGAGGCTATTGGTGTATCCCAGTTTTGCGAAAGTGGGATGCACCCGAGTAGAACCTGCTGTAAGGGGCTTGCCATAAAATAAAATCCCAGTTTTCGCTTGGCGTGGTGAAGCCGCGCCAAGCGAAAACTGGGATTTTATTAAACAACAGATCCCTAAATTTGGGTTTCTTCAGGAGATCAGATATCATCAGTTTCACAAGATGGAGTCGTTCGGAAGCTGAATTCAAATATCCTTTTTACAGAAGTCTTCTCGACGTCTGTTAGAACTTTATGAAACTTCTATTAATTGAGGATGACCCCAACACCAGTGAGCTGATCGCGGCTACACTGATCAATCACCGCTACGCTGTGGATGCCATTGCCGACGGAGCCACTGGACTGGATCTGGCTACCCAGTGGAGCTACGACCTGATCCTGCTGGATGTACTCTTGCCTGACCTGAACGGGTTTGAAATCTGCCGTCGCCTGCGGAATCAGGGGTGCCAGATCCCGATTCTGATGCTTACCCAGAAGGACTCGACGGAGGATATTGTCGCTGGGTTGGATGCGGGGGCCGACGACTATCTGGTCAAATCCAGCGATGCAACTCAGCTACTGGCCAGAGTGCGGGCGCTGCTGCGGCGGGTTGGCAACACCCCATCCTCTCCTGTATTGACCTGGGGAGCACTGTGCCTGGATCCGGCAGCAGCCAAAGTGACCTATCAACAGCAGGCGATCGCCCTGCGTCCCAAAGAGTATGCCCTGCTGGAACTGTTTCTGCGCTATCCCCAGCGGATTTTCAACCGCAGTGCGATCATCGATCATCTGTGGTCGATGGAGGAAACCCCGGTTGAGGGATCGGTCACCAACCTGATCAAAGATCTGCGACAGCGGCTGAAGTCGGCGGGGATGAAGCATGACTTGATCGAAACGGTGTACGGTCTGGGCTATCGCCTGAACGCGCCTCCCCTTGAGGAGACTGATGAGCAGTGGGAAGACAGACAACAGCGGGGGCAGGCCAAGATTCAGCAGCTTACAGAGCGATTCCAGGGATCGCTGGCTGAACGGCTTGCCGCCCTGGAGGCGATCGAGCAGTCGCTACAGGTCGGCACCCTCAATCTGGAACAGCGGAAAGTGGCTCACAGCGAGGCTCATAAATTAGCGGGCGGGCTGGGAACCTTTGGCTGTCCTGAAGCTGCGGAAGTGGCACAGGCGATCGAAACCCTGTTCGAAGCAAACGTGCGGCAGGAAACGCACCTGGCCAACCAGTTGCCCCAGTTGCTGGAGAATCTGCGGCGATCGTTGCCTCGCCCCCAACCCCTGGACTCCTCCCGTTCGTAAATCGCTTCGGTTCATCGCATTGGTCTGTCACTCTCTTTGCGTTCAACGGTTTGCATGTCGATCGCCCCTCCCCGATCCCGCCGCCTGCGTAACGGAATTCCCCTCCGGTGGGTGTTAACGGTGCCGTTTATCCTATCAACGGTGGGCGTTGCATCACTCATTGGTTATCTGTCTTACCGGAGTGGACAGGCCACTGTCGAAGAACTGGGCCATCAACTGGTGGAACAGACGAACGATCGAGTCACACAGGAACTTAAAGCCTATCTACAAACACCGATCCTGGTGAATCGCTTAAACGTGGATACGGTCAATCAAGGTCAACTCGATCTCCAGAATCTTCCGGCGCTGGAATCGACTCTATTTCAGCGGTTACAGCAATTTGAGCGGGTCTCAGCCGTTTTATTTGTCAGTCCTGAAGGCCGATTTCGATTCATTGAACGGTTCCCGGATCTCTACCTGGGAGCCGCCGAACCTGCCCGTCCAGATTTCATCCAGATTTACCCATTAGACCGTCAGGGTAATCGGGGCAAACGGGCGCATGTGGTCGATGGGCTGGATGTCCGGCGCGATCGCCCCTTCTATCAACGTGCTGTCGCCACGGGACAGCCCGGATGGAGTGCCATTACCCGCTATGGAAATTCCCCGGTGCTCACGCTCAATGCGTCTCAACCTGTTTACGACGGCAAAACCAGGCAGTTGCTGGGTGTCTTTGGAGTTCATCTTCGATTGGATTACCTGAGCGATTTTCTGCATCGCCTGGAGACCAGTCGCGTGGGTCAGGTGCTGATTCTTGATCAGAATGGTCGTCTGATTGCCACTTCTACCCAGGAGAAGACCTATATCAGGGGTGATGAGATTAAGCAGCCCAACCAGTTTCGCCAACTGAAGATTGAGGAAAGTCAGAACGATTTGACGCGATCGCTAGGAATTTATCTGCGCGATCATCCCACACGCTGGCGCAATTCGACTCAACCGCAGTTCCTGGAATTTCGCTACCGGAGAGAACCCTATTTCGTGCGGATCACCCCCTTTCAGGACAACTACGGCCTGAACTGGCGCATTCTCAATGCGATTCCCCGATCGCACTTTATGGAGGCGATCGAGCACAATACCCGCACCACGATTCTGCTCAGTCTGCTGACACTGGGGGGAACGCTGACGCTGGGGCTGTTTGCCGCCAACAAACTCACCGAGCGTTTCGCTGCCCTTGATCGGGTCAGTCAAGCACTGGCGGCGGGTAACCTCGACCAACGGCTGCCCACCGATACGTTGATCGCGGAAATCAACCATCTGTCGCAGACGTTTAACCAGATGGCGGAGCAACTGCAACAGTCCTTCGATCGTATGACTTTGGCGATGTCAGAATCGGAGGAGAAGTTTACCACTATTTTTCGCACCAGTCCCGATCCGATGGCGATCGCCACCCTGGTGGAAGGTCGCCTGCTGGTGGTCAATGACAGCATGGTCGAGTTCTTTGGCTATTCTCACGCTGAAATGGTGGGGCGGACGACCCTCGACCTTAACCTGTGGCACGACCTGGACGAACTGGCTCGCTATCGCACACTGCTGGAGCAGCAGGGCAGCGTGCGCAACCTGGAGGTGCGATCGCAAACTCACTCAGGCGCAGTGAAAACAGCGTTAATCTCCTCAGAGGTGCGGATGCTGGAGGGTCAGAGCTGCGTGATTGTGATGCTGCGGGATATCAGTGATCGCAAAGACGCTGAGCTGGCGCTGCAACAGAGCGAAGCCCGCTATCGTGCGATCGTTGAAGATCAGACCGAGGTGATCTGCCGCGCCCTGCCGGATACCACGCTGGTCTTTGTCAATGACGCCTTCTGCCGCTTTTACAGAGTACGGCGGGAAGATATTCTGGGGCAACCGTTCCTGCTGCTGATCTACCCGGAAGATCGGGAAAAGGTATGGCAAGTCATCCGCTCTACCAGCAAAGCCAATCCGACCGTCACCATCGAAAATCGGGTGCTCGTGCAGGGGCAGATTTGCTGGTTGCAGTGGGTCGATCGTGTCTCGTTTGATGAGCAGGGGAACATTATCGAAATCCAATCAGTGGGACGCGATATAACTAAGCTGAAGCAGACCGAAGCGGCCCTCAGGATCAGTGAAGCAAACCTGCTCCAGGCCCAGGCGATCGCCCGGTTGGGCAGTTGGGAGTTTGACCTGGCAACTGAAGAAATTACAGCGTCAGAGGAACTGTTGCACATTTTTGGCTTCGATCTGTTGCTCCCGAACCGTTCCTACAATGATCTGCTGGAGCGGGTTGCAGGAGAGGATCGGGGGCAACTGGAAGCAGCGATTCAAAGGGCGATCGCAGACACAGGTAATTACGAAGTCGAACATCGCATTTGTCGTCCGGATGGCACGGTTCGTCATGTGGTCAGCAGAGGTCAAACGGTGTTCAATGCGCAGAATGACATCGTCAAACTGATTGGTACCTGTCTGGACATCACCGAGCGCAAACGGGCGGAGGATGCCCTGAGACAGAGTGAAGCGCTCAACCGCGCCATTCTCAACGCCATCCCCGATATGATTATCCGCATGCACCGGGATGGCACCTACCTGGATATCAAGCAGGCCAAGGGCTTTCCTTCACGGCTACCGAATCTGGCCGTTCGTCAGAATGTCTGCAATGTGCTGCCATCGCAGGATGCCCAACGGCGGTTAGAAGCTGTGGCTGTTGCCCTGAAAACAGGCGAGGTGCAGGCATATGAATTTTCGCTCTGGGTGCAGGGCCAACTCCTCTGGCAGGAGGTTCGAGTCATTCCGCTCAACTCAGATGAAGTGCTGGTCTTGCTGCGAGACCTGACCCAGCGCAGACATATGGAAGAAGCACTGCGGCAAAATGAAACCCGTCTGGCACTGGCTCAGCAGGTTGCCCAACTGGGTTACTGGGAAAACGATTTGACCACTGGGGTTCGCACCTGGTCGGAGATGACTTTCCAGCATTGGGGACTGGAGCCGGATGAGCACCCGCCCCGGTTTGAGGAGTTGCTCGAAAGGGTGCATCCCGACGATCGCGTACTCTGGCAGAAGGCTGCCAGGGAAGCATCTACAAAGGGAATTTCCAACGGTCTGGATTTGCGTGTCACCCTTGCAGATGGGTCAATCCGCTATTTAGAGACCCGTGCAGAACCCGTGTTCGACACCCAGGGAAACGTTGTCAAGCTAATTGGGACATCCCTGGATATTACTGAGCGGAAGCAAACAGAAAAGGCTTTGCAGGAACGGGAGGCGATGCTGCGGGCGATCGGGGACAATCTGCCTAAAGGGTTCATCTATCAGCGTGTATATGATCCTGCCAAAGGGTTTTACTACTCCTATGTCAGTGCTGGGATTGAGAAACTACTGGGTCTGAAGCCCGAAGCAGTACTGAAAGATTCAACCATTACTCGTACCGTTGGCTTTGAGGAAGATCTGGGCCGCGCCGACCAGATTGCCAGAGAGTCTCTTAAGCACCTGACGCCGATCGAACTGCAAATGCGCAGCTGCAAGCCGGACGGCAGTGTTCGCTGGTCTGCTATTCGGTCATCTCCCCGTCGTCTCGAAGATGGCCGCACTGTCTGGGATGGGGTCGAGGTGGATATCACCGACCTGAAGCAGACGGAGGCTGCGCTGCGGGCCAGTGAGGAAGAATTCCGGCGAGCCTTTGATGATGCGCCGATTGGGATGTCTCTGGTGTCTCCCACGGGCCAGTTTGTCAGAGTCAATATCTGCTACTGCAATCTGCTGGAGTATACTGAAGCCGAACTATTGCAGCTCACCTTTCGAGACATTACTCATCCGGAGGACGTTGAGAAAGACCTGTCCGGGTTTCAGCAGATAATCTCCGGTGAAACCCAAACTTTTCAGACGGAGAAACGCTACATCACCAAACACGGACAGATTGTTCTTGTCCTGCTCAACACTGCTCTGATTCGAGACCAGGAAGGACACCCCGTTTACGTCATCGGCCATATTCAGGACATCCGCGATCGCCGCAAAGTTGAACAGATGAAAAATGAATTCATCTCCACCATCAGCCACGAACTCCGTACCCCCCTCACGTCTATTCGTGGTGCTCTGGGTATTCTCTGCTCCGGCGTTTACAATGACCGACCGGGAAAAGCCAGCCATATGCTGAATATCGCCAAAAACAACAGCGATCGCCTGGTGCGCCTGGTCAACGATATTCTTGACTTAGAACGCCTGGAATCGGGCAAAGTCAAACTGGCGATGCAGCAGTGTCAGGTTGACGATCTGATACGACAGGCGGTGGATGGAGTGCAGGCGATCGCCGACCAGTCAAACGTCACGCTCTCCGTCACCACCCTTTCCATCACCCTCTGGGCCTCCCCCGATGCCATCATCCAGGCCCTCACAAACCTGCTCAGCAATGCCATCAAATTCTCCTGCCCCGGCAGCACCGTTTGGCTCAAAGCCGATCTCCTCCCCTCCCCTCCTGACACCCACCCATCCGCTGTTCGTACTTCGGCGGAAGCGCTTATCACTCCTGCCGATGCCTATCCACCCATCCACCCATCCACCCATCCACCCATCCCCTCCCTCCGCTTCTCCATCATCGATCACGGACGCGGCATCCCCGAAGACAAGCTGGAACTGATCTTCGAACAATTTCAGCAGGTTGATGCTTCAGATTCTCGTCGCAAAGGAGGTACCGGACTGGGTCTGGCCATCTGTCGGAACATCGTTCAGCAGCACGGTGGCCAAATCTGGGTGGAGAGCCGCTTAGGGGAAGGAAGTACCTTCTATTTCACGCTGCCGCTACACCCGATGGGAACATGATGACAAAACAGGTTTTAATTATTGACGATGACGACGACATTCGCGATGTTGTGCAGGCATCGGTTGAGGAGTTTGCAGGCTGGAGGGCGATCGCAGTCTCTTCGGGAACAGAAGGATTACAGATTTTGAAGGGGACTGCTGATTTCGATGTGATTCTGCTGGATGTCTCGATGCCAGATATGGATGGATTTCAGGTGTGTGAATTGCTGCAAGCAGGCTCTGAGACCCGGCAAATTCCAGTCATCGTGTTGACCGCAAAAGTGTTACCGGGCGATCAACAGCGGTTTATTGATCTAAATATTGCGGGCGTTATCACCAAGCCCTTTGACCCAATCACGGTGTGGCACCAAATTGCAGATATTCTCGGTTGGGAAAGATAAGTTCAAAGTCCTGAACATCCAGGAGCATCTGCACCTGTCCTACGAAAGAAAACCCAAATTTGAGGAGGCGCAGCGCTACAGCGCCTCCTCAAATTTGGGTTTTGGGTGAAATCTTATATTAGTTTCCTATCTTTTTCTCCTAATGTAATTCATGCACACCCGACAGCCCCCAGGTCGCACCTGAAATGTTGTCTGACAATCTATCCAAAGTTCAACGTGTTGGATTAACCATTAATGTTCTCAAACACGCCTTACAGCATCTACAGAAGCATGATTACACCTCTGCACAGGCGATGGCGGCAATTGCCGGACGCTCAATAGAGTTGTTAGGCATTGCTTAATTCAAGGATGAATTTTTGTAGAGAGCCGCACTAAGCGCGGCTCTCTACAAAAATTCATCTTCCCAATCAGCAGTGCCATTGTTACAAGCTGACTTCAACAATCATTTTGAGGTTGAAGCAAAGCTCAAGCAGATGCGTCGGTAAATGCAATCGTGAACTTGCGGTGGAAGCAGCCACTATTGCAGTGAAGCCGTTTTCTCAACAGGCGACAGGGGGCGTTCTCTATGCCTACAAGATCAGTGCTGCTCATTGAGTATGAAGCCAGCCTCAGGGAAGTGTTATCGACCAGTTTGAGGGAATTTGGTGGCTGGAGGGTTACGTTGTCTGACTCCATTAAATCGGGAGTGGATCAGTTCCCTGTTGTCTGTCCCGATGTTGTTTTGCTCGATGCCTCGACTTCAGAAACTGATGCGCTCATCTTTCTGGAGCAGTTAAAGCAGTATTCATCTGCTCACGCGATTCCCATTGTGCTGATGACCGCAAGGGCCAGTTGGTTTACTCCAGAGCAGCTTCGAACAAGCGGATTTGCTGGAGTGATCTCAAAGCCGTTTAACCCGGTCACCCTTGCGGCTCAGGTTGCCCGAATGCTGGGATGGTGCGAAGAATCTATCAACTTAGGAGAATCATAATGTCAACGCTCACCGTTTGGAAATTTGGCACTGTCGATGGTGCAGAGAAAGCACTGGCCAAACTGGAAGACCTGCAAAAACAGCAGTTGATCCAGGTGATGGATGCGGCGATCGTTTCCTGGCCCCAGGGACGCAACAAGCCTAAAACCTACCAGGCGCTGAACACCGTCGGTGCTGGCGCACTGGGGGGAGCCTTCTGGGGAATGCTATTCGGTCTGATCTTCTTTGTTCCTATCTTTGGGATGCTGGTCGGTGCGGCAGCAGGCGCACTTTCTGGAAAATTTACCGATTACGGTATCAACGATGATTTCATCAAAGACCTGCAAAGCAAGGTTACCGAAGGCACCTCTGCACTGTTCCTGCTAACCGGACAAGTAACAGTGGACAAAGTTGAAGCGGCCTTTACCGCAGAAGAAAAGGGTGAGCTTATCCAATCCAACCTTTCATCTGAGCAGGAAGCCAAACTGCGCGAAGATTTCGGTGCAGAAGTTTGATAGGGAAGGGAGCGATCGCTGTACATTTCGTCAAAAGAAATGAGGAGTTTCTTTATGACATCAGACCAGAATTTCATCACAAACCCTGAAGGGATTCTCGAATCCACCTCTGAAAAGCAAACTCTGCCACTGGGAGCGTTGATCGCCCTGGTGGTAGGGTCAATGGTGGGAGCCGGGATCTTCACCCTGCCTGCCCGGTTTGGTCAGGCAACGGGGGTAATGGGTGCATTGCTTGCCTGGTTGATTGCTGGGTTTGGTATGTTGATGCTGGCCTTTGTCTTTCAAACCCTGGCTCAGCGCAAACCCGACCTGGACTCCGGCGTATTCGCCTATGCCTGGGCTGGGTTTGGTAACTATCTGGGCTTCCTGGCCGCACTGGCTTTCTGGGCCAGTACCTGTGTGGGAAATGTCTCCTACTTTGTTCTGATTCAGTCAACGCTGGGAGGATTTTTCCCAATTTTTGGTGATGGCAACACGATCGCCTCAGTCATTGTGGCCTCCATCATTCTGTGGTTATTTCACTTTATGATTTTGGGCGGCATCAAGCAGGCTACAGGTCTGAATAAAATTGTCACGATCGCCAAGCTCGTTCCCATTGCAATTTTTATTCTGGTTCTGTTGTTCAACTTCAAACCAGATATCTTCGCTGCCAATTGGTTGGGGGGGCAGGGATATGACGAGTCTCTATTCAGCCAGGTGCGCAGCACAATGCTCGTCACTGTGTTTGTGTTTATCGGCATTGAAGGAGCCAGCGTTTATTCCCGCTACGCCCAGAAGCGATCGGACGTAGGTGTCGCTACGGTGGTCGGATTTGTTGGTGTCCTCTGTCTGCTGATCGCGGTGACGGTGTTGCCCTTTGGGTTGTTGCCCCGTGCAGAACTTGCAGAGCTACGCAACCCCTCAATGGCGGGAGCAATGGAACTAATGGTGGGTCGCTGGGGCAATGTGTTCATCAGCGTGGGACTATTAATCTCTGTGTTGGGCGCTTATCTGGCCTGGTCTTTGTTCGCCGCAGAAGTCCCTTTCGTGGCTGCGAAGGATCACTTGATGCCCCGGTTCTTGACCCGTGAAAACGCCAATCAAGTGCCCTCTGCCTCCCTCTGGATGACCAGTCTGGTGGTACAGGTGTTTTTGATTGCGACCCTGTTCAGCCAGGAGGCGTTTTTTGTGGCGCTGGAATTGACCAGCTCTATGTCCCTGATCCCTTACCTGCTGGTGGCAGCCTACGCATTAAAACTGGCGTTGTCGGGTGAGACCTATGAACGAGATTCGAGTTCTCGCAACAAGGAGATGGCGATCGCCGCCATTGCCACTCTTTACTCCACCCTGATGCTGCTAGCGGGTGGGTTGCAACACCTGCTGCTGTCAGCCCTGATTCTGGTGCCGGGAACGATTCTGTTCTTCATGGCCCGTAATGAGCAGGGACAAAAAGTCTTTAAATTCTGGGAGCTGGTGCTGTTTACCGTGACTGCGATCGCCGCAGTCACCGCTTTGGTCTGGCTGGCTACAGGACGGATGACCCTGTAGTGCGTTGATGAACACACCCATTGTCAGATGTCAGAGAACCAGGCAAAAGAACTAACGATTGAAGCAAAAGGAGTCTAATGATGACCGTTGCAACAAGTCTGACTTCGACGCAAAACAGCGTTACTTATGGCGTTCACTCTGAAGTGGGAAAACTCCACAAGGTCATGGTCTGTTCTCCCGGTCTGGCCCACTCCCGCCTCACGCCAACCAACTGTGATGACCTGCTGTTTGATGATGTGATGTGGGTCGATATGGCACGGCGGGACCACGCCGATTTCGTGCTGAAGATGCGCGATCGCGGCGTGGACGTGATCGAAATGCACGATATGCTGACGGAAACGCTGGATATTCCTGAAGCGAAAAAGTGGATCCTCGACCAGCAAATTGTCCCGAACGAAGTAGGGCTGGGTCTCGTAGACGAGATTCGCTCCTACCTGGATGGACTCCCCTCTCGCCAACTGGCAGAGTTCCTGATCGGGGGACTCGCCGCCTATGATCTGCCCAGTGATTTCGGCGGTGAATGGCTCAGACTGGCCCAGGAATGCAGCGGTATCACCGGGTACCTGCTGCCCCCACTGCCCAACACCCTCTATACCCGCGATACCACCTGCTGGATCTACGGCGGTGTTACCCTGAATCCCCTCTACTGGCCTGCTCGCCACGAAGAAACGGTTCTCACTACTTCTATCTACAAGTTCCACCCCGATTTCGCCAATGCCAAATTTGAAGTTTGGTGGGGTGATCCTACAGTGAATCACGGTTTGGCCACCTTTGAGGGCGGCGACGTGATGCCGATTGGAAACGGCACGGTGCTGGTCGGCATGAGTGAGCGCACGTCTCGTCAGGCGATCGCTCAGGTCGCGGCAGCCCTGTTCGCTAAAGGCGGTGCTGAACGGGTGATTGTGGCGGGGATGCCCAAACTGCGGGCGGCGATGCACCTGGATACGGTGTTTACGTTCTGCGATCGCGATCTGGTCAGCCTCTATCCCGACATCATGTACCAGGTCATGACCTTCACCCTGCGGCCCAGCGACAAAGCACCGGGCTACGAGATTATCAAGGAAACCCAACCCTTTGTTGATGTCGTCGCGGCTGCACTGGGTCTGAAGAAGCTGCGTGTGGTGGAAGCTGAGGGCAATGCCTACGCCCGCCAGCGGCAGCAGTGGGACAGCGGCAATAACTACGTCTGCCTCGAACCAGGTGTGGTGATTGGGTACGATCGCAACACCCATAACAATACTGCTCTGCGTAAAGAAGGTGTCGAGGTGGTGACGATCGTCGGTGCAGAACTGGGTCGCGGTCGCGGTGGCGGCCACTGTATGACCTGCCCTATTATTCGGGATGCAGTTGATTTTTAGGGGGATGCCCAACCTATGCACAGGAGCAGATGCGATGGGAACTGAATCGACACGCGGCCCACTGGTGATCATTGGCGGTGCAGAAGACAGAGAAGGTGACTGCCTGGTTCTGCGAGAATTCGTCCGGGCGGCGGGCGGCGTCAAGGCGCGAATTGCTGTCATGACTGCCGCCACCAGTTTGCCGAAGGAGGTAGGCGACGACTACATCCGGATTTTTGAACGCCTGGGAGCAGAATCTGTTGAAGTGGTGCGTACCGAGCACCGGGAGGACTCCGAACGGGAAGCTTCCATTCTCAAAGTCGAGCAGGCGACGGGCATTTTCTTCACGGGGGGCGATCAGTCCCGCATTGTCGATTTCATCAAAGGGACTTCCCTGCATCAGGCGATTCACCAGCGCCATGAGGAGGGGGCGGTGATTGGCGGTACCAGCGCCGGAGCCGCGATGATGCCAGACGAAATGATCGTGGGCGGTGCCTCGGTCTCCAATCCCAGCGTCGATGCGGTCAGTATGGGCCCCGGCATGGGCTTTCTGCCGGGAATTGTCATCGACCAGCACTTTGCCCAGCGAGGTCGCCTCGGTCGGCTACTCGCCGCACTGGTACTCCAACCTGCGGCACTGGGTCTGGGCATTGATGAAGACACCGCCATTGTGGTCAGCGGCGATGAATTCCGCGTCATTGGTTCAGGGGCGATCACCGTCGTCGATGAATCCACTGCCACCCACAACAACCTGGACGGTCTTCTCAAGGATGAAATGATCGCCCTCTGCGACGTCAAGCTCCACATCCTTCCTCACGGCTATCGGTTTAATCTGAAAACCCACGAACCTATCCTGTAAACCCATCCACCCATGCACCCCTCCCCCGTACAGACGTTCTATGGAACGTCTGTACCCAACCACCATCCCCCCATCCACCCATGCACTCCCCTCCCCCCGACCCACAATTTCCCAACGACAAACCGAAAAAACTCTCCATCGAAATCCCCCCCGATCGCCCCCTGACCTACGATCGCATCCCCTCCAGCTTCGAACCGATGGGAGAAATCCAGCTCCGGGGTCGCATCTTCCAGCGCTTCACCAGTGGTCAGATCCCCTGGTGGGTTTTGATCACGGGTTGGGTAATTTTTGGATTTTCGGCAGCGGTGATCGCCCATTTTGCCTTTACAATCTCCTTCTGGGCGGGAGTAATTCCACTGGCGATCGCCATCATTTTCCTGATCATTTTCTGGCGAGCGACCGCCGCTAAACTCGCCAGAGGTAGACGCAATTGAAATGGAGATTATTATGAGGCTGAAAATGCAAGCGAGAATAAGGGATCTGCTGTT
>CAZVXA010000181.1:0-7538 GCA_964630955.1 uncultured bacterium
CGGAGCGCGGCTCTCAACAAAAACTTTGGTTCTATCTCAGCGCAAAGCGCTGTATGGTGGGGTGGGCATCTTGCCCGCCCAGTGTTCTGGGCAGGTAAGAGGCCCATCCCACAATGCGAATACCCATGATGAGATTCCCAAACTGAAGGGGCATACTTACGAATGTCCCCCAAAGCTCGTCCCGATTTATGCTCATGGAGAATCCGTCAGAATCGCTCGAACGATTGCGCAAGCTGTTCGATGATGCGCCTTACCCTCGGATGCCGCTGGATTATACGCCACGGAACGAGGGCAATTTTATGTTCATGCACAGCATGGTAACTGCCTTTTATGTGCGCGATCGCCGCGTTATTGACACACAAGGCAAGGTCATCCTGGATGCAGGCTGTGGAACAGGATATAAGGCGCTGGCACTGGCGGAGGCCAACCCCGGTGCAAAAATTGTTGGCGTTGACCTGTCGGAAGAATCCGTCAAGCTGGCCCGTAAGCGATTGGAGTACCACGGTTTTTCCAACGTCGAATTCCATGCAATGCCGCTGGAGGACGTGCCGCAGTTGGGACACACCTATGACTACATCAACTGCGATGAGGTGCTGTACCTGGTGCCGGATCCACTCCTGGCGATGCAGGCGATGCAGTCGGTGCTACACCCGGACGGCCTGATTCGAGCGAATCTGCACAGCCTCTACCAGCGTCAGCCGATGCTGCGGGCGCAGGAGGCGTTTCGCCTGTTGGGCATGATGGATTGCCCCAAGGATGAGCGGGTCAAGCGAACCATTGATATCATGCACGCACTCAAACCGGGGGTCACCCTCAAGGCCAGAACCTGGGGGTCAGTCTTTGAAGGGCCGGAGGGTGATGGTCAACTGCTGGCCAACTACCTGCTGGATGGGGATAAGGGCTTCACCGTGCCCCAGACCATTGATCTGCTGGAGACGGCGGGACTGGAACTGGTCAGTATGGTGAACTGGCGTTCCTGGGAGGTGACCGACCTGTTCCAGGATCCGGAGAATCTGCCTGCCCTCTGGGGCATGAGCCTGATGGACATCGACCTGCGCAATCGCCTCCACCTGTACGAGTTGCTCCATCCCAATAGTCGCCTGCTGGACTTCTGGTGCGGTCATCCCAACCGCAGCAATCCCGCCCCGCCACTGGAATATTGGGAGGAGTCTGATTGGCAGACCGCAAAGGTGCATCTGCATCCCCAGCTATGCACTCCACAGGTTAAGGAGGAGTTTCTGTCCTGTTTGACGGAAGGTAAACCATTTGAATTCACGCGCTTTCTTGATATTCCCGCTGCCGCAACAGTGCAGCTTCAGGGTGCAACTGCTGCGGCACTGTTGCCCCTGTGGGAAGCGCCCCAATCCCTGCAAGCCTTAGCAGATCGATATGGCAAACTGCATCCTGTCAATTTGCTGACTCTGGCCCCCCTGACCACCAGTGACGCAATTGAGGTGATGCGAAAAGTACTGACCGAACTGGAAATTTTTCTTTACGTTTTCATTGAGCCAACCCCCTGACGCCCATGCAACTCCAGACTGAATCCCTCGACAAACTCCGCCAGCTCTTCGATGACGCTCCTTACCCCCGCGTTCCCCTCGAACAGACCCCCCGCGAAGACTGGGAAATGCTGTTCATTCACAGCCTGACAACTGCTTTCTACCTGCGCGATCGCCGTGTCGTTGCACCTCAGGGCAAAGTGATTCTGGATGCGGGGTGTGGCAGTGGTTATAAGGCATTGATGCTGGCGGTGGCAAACCCCGGTGCCCGAATTGTCGGTGTTGACCTGTCAGAAGCTTCCGTTGATCTGGCGCGCAAACGGTTGGAACACCACGGATTGACGAACGTTGAGTTTCACGCAATGGCGATCGAGGAACTGCCCCGACTGGAACAAACATTTGACTACATCAACTGCGATGAAACCCTGTACCTGCTACCCGATCCGCTACTCGGCTTGCAGGTGATGACATCCGTTCTCAAACCGGATGGCATTCTGCGCATCAATCTCCACAACACCCACCAGCGTCAGCCCTACTACTGTGCCCAGGAGCTGTTTGGACTGATGGGGTTGATGGATGCTCCGGTAGAGATGCGCATTCCCATGACGATCGAGGCAATGCAGGCGCTGAAGCCCAATGTGCTCCTGAGAACCACCACATGGAATGAAACCTATGAACGGGATGAATCGGCGCTACTGGCCAATCACCTGCTCGATGGCGATAAGGGATTTACCATCCCCAAAATGTTTGAATTACTGGATGCTGCTGGCCTGGACCTGATTCGCATGGTGAACTGGTCGCACTGGGAGTTCACCGACCTGTTTCAGCAGCCGGAGCAGATCGCGGAGCTGTTGGGGGAGCAAGTAGAGACACTAAGCCAGCGAGATCGACTTCACTTATATGAACTGTTGCATCCCGTCAACCGACTGATGGACTTTTGGTGTACACCGAACACGAATCGTGAGACTGTCCTGTCCCCCGATGGCTGGCAGACCTCCGATTGGCAGACAGCCCTGGTCACCCTTCATCCCCAACTGACGGCGGAGCAAATCAAGACAGCCCTGCGGGATTGCATTCAGGACGACAAAGGATTTGAATTCAACCGCTACATTAATCTGCCAGCGCTGAACCCCGTCGTGGTTCATGGTGCGATCGCCGCCACACTCCTGCTGCTCTGGGATGGCCCCCAATCGATGCAGGCCCTGATCGATCGCTACCTCACCCTGCACCCCCTTAACCCGGTTACGCTTGCTCCTTTGACCGCCGAGGAAGCCACTCGTAGTCTCAGCAAGGTGTTAATGGAACTGGAAAACCATCTGTACGTCCTGCTGGAGCGAACCGCACAGGCGTAAATCATTTGAGCGCGAAGAATGGCAAGCCCCCAAAGCTCAACATTTGCTTTGGGGGCTTTTCATTGCTCCACTGTCTGGCTTGCCTCACAGGGCTGCTCCCTGTACCCGACTCTCGTAGATGGGATATACAGCCCGAATGGCTACGGCCATAAAACAGCGAACCGGGAAGCCTAAGTATTTACCACATCACTAGTGTTCCATATATTGCAAAATGATTACGGGATTCACGGGGGAAATATTGAATCTTCCCTGAATCAAAATTTAACTTTTTCCATATTCTGTCGGCTCTCCGCAATTTTGCGGGGAAATTTGGAGGGGCATATTGTCGGTTAAAAAAAAATCGAAAAAAAGTTGAGGGGGGTGATATGAAATCCGAGGGAGGTGGGCAAATTATATTCAGGAGTTAGAAATCCGATACCCGCAACTCAAGGAGACATTCAATGAAATCCGAACTGAAAGCCAAGTTTCTGACCCACCTGCTGAAGAACAAGAAGAACGACGAAGGTTTCACCCTGATCGAACTGCTGGTTGTTATCATCATCATCGGTATTCTGTCTGCGATCGCTCTGCCTTCCTTCCTGAACCAGGCCAACAAGGCTCGTGAATCTGAAGCGGCTGGCAACATCGGTGCAGTGAACCGTGCTCAGCAAGCCTTCTTCGTTGAGAACAACCGTTTCGGTTCCAACCTGGATGTTCTGGATCTGGGGATTGGTAACACCAAGAACTACACCTATAGTGCAACCACCGCCGGTTCTGCTCTGGCTGCAGTTGCTACCAGCACCGCTGTCGGCGCTGGTCAGCTGAAGTCCTACGCTGGTCGGGTTTGGCTGGAAGCTTCTCCCGGTGGTTCCGTCAGCAAGTCGGTCGTTTGCGCAGGCGCTGCTGGCGCTGGTGCTCCCACCCCCACCAGCACCACCACCTGCCCCTAATTTATCGACTTCCCGGCAGTACTCCTACAGGTTCGCTGCCGGGGAATTGTATAAACTATGAGCACTTGACCCTTACTCAAAAAGCTACCAGGAGCCGCCTGGTAGCTTTTCGAGTTTTTGGGAAACTTAGGAGTTAGAAATGCGGTTTTTCCCCGACTCCGCATCCTGTGATAGGCATATCTTAACGCAAATTCCCCCATTGCCAATGATGAATCTGCACGTTCCCTCACCCATTGAACCTCTGCGTCAGCAAGCCGAATTCAGTTTCACAACCGGAAACTACGAACAGGCATTGCTTCTCTATGAGCAGCTTGCAGAAATGGAGCCAGTAGAAATGAATCATCGCTGGCGCATCGGTCTGGCCTTGCTGCTCCAGGGACAGGAAGAGGAGGCTCAACTGGCCTGGACGCTGGCGATGGCGGAGGGCGATGAGGAACAGGTTGAGCAGTGGGCACTCGATCTACTGGCAATTCTGCAAACGGAAGCAGAAAACCAGGAATCGCAGACAAATTTGCCACAGGCGTGGCTGATTCGTCGGCATATTCGGGAGTTTTTCCCCGATGATATGGAGAATTTACTGCGTACTGTGCAGCTCTCGCTGGAGTTGGAGCAGTTTGATCCCGAAGATTTGCTCCAGTCAGGACTGATCGAGCAACTCCAGGAGAGAAGCTTTCCCTCAGATCAGGTAGAACAGTTAGCCATCGTTGTGACTCTGGCGCTGGAAAGTGCGCCAGCGACCCTCGCCGTTGCCGATCTGACTGCCGCTGCGCTTCCCTACTTTTCTGACCCGGCAGACTGGATGGATCGCCTGATTCAAAAAGGGGTGCGTGTTGCCTATGTACTGCACGACCGCCTACTGGGAATTCGCTATCTGGAACTCTGCCGCACGCTTGATCCCACCCATTTCAAAGCACTCTGGCGACTCAGTTACCTCTACCAGGATGACTTCCAGTTTGAGACGGGAATCAGTCTGGCTCGAAGCACCCTTCAGATCGCTCAAACCCCTCTGCAAACGGTGATGGGTCATGCCCTGCTGCTGCGTGGGTTGATAGTGAGCGGGGGCAAATGGGATGAGGCGCTGCCCGTCCTGGCGGATGAGGAGCAGGCGATCGAAGCCATGCTCTCGGACTATACTGTCGATCCACTCTTGCCGCTGGAAGCCTCAGCCATGTGTACCCCGCTGGGGGTCAGGCAGTATTTGATTGATGATCCGGCCAGGGGGCGATCGCTGCAAAATCGCCTTGCTGCCCTGTACGCCGAAAGCTTTAACGCCTCGGTTCGACATCACGTCCCGCAGTACACTCCCGCTCCTGCCAAACCGCTGGTGCGTCCTCCTGCCCAGAAGAAACTGCGGATTGGCTACCTGTCTCGCTGTCTGCGCGAGCACTCAGTGGGCTGGCTGTCGCGCTGGGTGTTTCAGCACTATGATCGCGATCGCTTCGAGGTATTCTCCCTGTTCCACCTGGAACGACAGCTCAGCCCCTTCTCAGAAGAGTGGTTTGCCCGTCCTGCCACCGACGCCTTTTTTCTGGATGGAGATGCGGCCTTTGTGGCTAACGCGATTCAAGAGCACGCGATCGACATTCTCGTTGACCTGGACACCATTACCGTTGATGCCACCTGTGCCGTCATGGCGCTGAAGCCTGCCCCGGTGCAGGTCACCTGGCTGGGTATGGACGCATCGGGGTTACCCACCATCGACTACTTTATTGCGGACCCCTACGTCCTACCCGAAAACGCGCAGGACTATTACAGCGAAACGCTGTGGCGGTTACCCCAGACCTACATCGCAGTCGATGGGTTTGAAGTCGGTATTCCATCACTGCGGCGCGATCAGTTAGGAATTCCGACGGATGCGATCGTTTACTTCAGTGCCCAGGTCAGCTATAAGCGCCATCCTGAAACTGTGCGGCTGCAAATGCAGATTTTAAAGGAAGTTCCCAACAGCTATTTCCTGATTAAGGGACTGGGAGACCAGCAGGCGATCCAGACATACTTTTTGCAGATTGCCGAGGAGGAGGGGGTGCCGGGCGATCGCCTGCGCTTTCTCCCCCGCGATCGCAATGAACTGGCCCACCGCGCCAACCTGGGCATTGCCGATGTGGTCCTGGATACCTTCCCCTACAACGGTGCTACAACGACCATGGAAACGCTATGGATGGGAATTCCCATCGTCACCCGCGTGGGCCAACAGTTCGCCAGCCGCAACAGCTACGCCATGATGACCAATGCCGGAATCACAGAGGGGATTGCTCACACTGCGGAGGAATACGTGGAGTGGGGCATTCGACTGGGGCGAGATGCAGCCCTGCGTCAGCAGATTCATACCCGACTCTTGCAGTCCCGTCAGACGGCACCGCTGTGGAATGGGCGTCAGTTCACCCGCGATCTGGAAGCCGCCTATGAGCAGATGTGGCAGCGCTATTGTGCTTAAGGAAAGTGCGGCAATGCCGCGCTTCCCAAACTAAGCCTGAAGCATGGCGATCGCCTGCTGTGCTGGTTCGAAATCGGGTTCATAGAACAAAGCCAACTCAAAGGCAGCACGGGCACTTTCCAGATTGTTCAGGTTACCGTGGATGCAACCCAACGCATACGCCGGGTACATCTGCATATAGTTGGTGTCGAAGGGTGTTTCCAGGTAGTAATTGCCTTCACGACCCAGTTGCAGGCAATACTCGTAGTAGGCGATCGCCCCACGCAAAAAACCCAGCTTTCGCAGCATGTCGCCCGTTAAATAATTGAGTGGCGGATAGGTTGGAAACCACTCTAATCCCCGCTGGCAGATCAGCCGCACGGTCTCGTAATCTTCCTGTTTCATCGCCTCTGAACCAACACTGTGCATCAGCAAGGACAGCATCCGAATATCACTGGGGAGAGTTCCGCTCAGCAGATGGGGAAACAGGAGATCATAAGCTTCGGAAAAACACTCCAGCGCCCGCTCTGATTGCCCAGTGTAATGGTAGAATCCGCCCAGACAGGCCATCAACATCAGATTGAGTTCTCCTTTCTGGCGGAGCCGCTCCAGCATTGGAATATTCCGGTGCAAATTCTTCTCCATGACCAGATCTTCTGTGTAGCCGTAGTGGGAGATTCTGATCTGATTTAACGTTCCCAGTTGTTCCGGTGGAAACTTACCGCCCTGATAATGAATGACTTCATGAAAGCGTCCACCAAACCGTATTTCAGGAATATTCCGAAACAACCTGGCTGTCATTAGCGGAGTTGCTTCCAGGGATTCATTGAAGCTGGTCAGCGGGACAAAATGCGCCAGAATCGCCCGGTCTGCACTGCGGAGCATTTCAGGCAGCGTTTGGCAATCCCCCTCTGATTCAACCACCAGTTCCTCATCTGCATCCAGGTGCAGAATCCAATCGCCCGTTGCCCGTTCGATCGAAGCGTTGCGGGCAGCAGCAAAATCGTCGCACCACTCAAAATAACTGACCTTTGCCCCAAACTCCTGGGCGATCGCCACCGTATCATCCACCGACCCGGTATCCACCACAATCATCTCATCCACATGAGAAACAACGCTGCTCAAACAACGTCGCAGGTTGTCCTGCTCGTTTTTCACGATCATACAGAGTGAAATTTTCATGGTTGGGAGTCTTCTGGGAGCATCTCTATAGTGCCCCAATTCAATCGTGTCTGATATCAAGTACAGCTAAGAACCCATACTAAGAAGTGGGGGGGGGGGGGGGGGGGGGGGCCCGCGGGGGGGGGGGGGGTTTTTTTGGGGGGGGGGGGGGGGGGACCCCCCG
>CAZVXA010000181.1:7548-13263 GCA_964630955.1 uncultured bacterium
ATTTCTCTGTTTTTTTAAAAATTTTAATAAAAAAAACATACTTAATCTTTGGGGGGGTCTTTTGGCCCCCCGCCACTTCTTAGTATGGGTTTTCAGAGAGGCGAAGGGCAGCGATCGCCCCCTGAGCCAGTTCAAAATTAGGGTCATAGGACAACGCCAGTTCAAAGGCAGAGTGGGCCTTCTCCAGTTCTCCGAGATCCTGGTAAACACAGCCCATTGTGTATGCCGGAAAGGTCTTCATGTAGCTGGCGTCGAAAGAGTCCTCCAGGTAGTAAGTTCCCTCCTGGCCCATTTGCAGACAGTACTCGTAGTAGGCGATCGCCCCCTGCAAAAATCCCAGTCTGCGCATCAGATCGCCCGTCAGGTAATTCAATGGAGGGAAATTGGGGCACCACTCCAGACCGCGCTGACAGAGCAGGCTCACCGTATCGTAATCCTCCTGTTCCAGGGCTTCTGACCCAATGGTGTACATCAACAAAGGAATCATTCGAAGATCGTCGGGCGGCGCATTACTCAGAAGATGCGGCAGCAGCCGATTGTAAGCTTCCGCAAGACACTCCATTGCCTGTTCCGAGGCTCCGGTGGACTGGTAGAACCCCGCCAGACAGGCCAGCAACATCAGGCTAATTTCTCCCCTCTGCCGCAGCCCCTCCAACATCGGGATATTGCGCTGGAGATTCTTCACCATCACCAATTCATCAGTATAGCCATGATGATCCAGCCTGACGCTATCCAGGTAGGCGAGCTGGCCATCGGAGAATTCATTGTTCTGGTAGAGCAACCGTTCATGAAATTTCTCGGTGAACCGAATTTCCGGCAGATTTCTGAATAGCCTCAGCGTATACAGCGGAGTGTTTTCTCCCGAAACGTTGGCTTCCTGCCGCTTGATGTAGTAGGCCAACACCAATGTGTCAGGGTCGGCGGTGCTGTTCAGCGTTTCTACCAGAATCTGTCGAAACTGTGGGTTCTCCACAACCAATACCTCATCTGCATCCAGAGACAAAATCCAATCCCCGGTAGCCTGTTCAATTGAGGCATTACGGGCTGCGGCAAAGTCATCACACCACTCAAAATAACTGACCTTTGCCCCAAACTCCTGGGCGATCGCCACCGTATCATCCACCGACCCAGTATCGACCACAATCATCTCATCCACATGAGAAACAACGCTGCTCAAACAGCGGCGCAGGTTGTCCTGCTCGTTTTTTACAATCATGCAGAGGGAGAGCTTCATGGATAGCTGAGGGGCACATCGGGGAGCAGTTCTAAGTAGGCAGGCTTAACCGCGCCCACTGACTTATATTGCCCCAATTGATTCTGGTGAAATCAGTTGACGCACGAATTATGGCATGGGTGTATTCCAATTTTGGACTGGCGCGGGCGAAGCCACCACCCGCAAAACGGGGATACACCCAACAACGACAAGCTTGCTAGAGAATTTTATTTATTCAGAAGAGTGTGAGACTTTTTACCTGAACAACAAAGATCAAGGTTCAGATGAGAATTCAGATCATCTGCAAAGCGCAACAAGGCACAAGCCTCAGTCAATCGGCCAGAACAGAGTTGAGTCCCTACTCAGAGCCTATTCGAAATCCGAAAACCCAAATTCTGGCAGGCGCGACGCGCGCGCGTCGCGCCTGCCAGAATTTGGGTTTTCGGATAGGCTCTTACTGAGTTCTTTTTAAGATAGTTTATTAAAATTCATATTCTTTTGTGAATTCGTTAGCTATAAAAGACGGGGACGTGCGTCAAATCAGACACCAGGGTACTGATCCGTCAGTTTCGCCAATCGGGATGCAGTTGGAACAAGAATCATGATCGCCCTCACTGACTGTCTTTGAAATCACCAGTGACGCCGATTTTCTGTGGCCACTAAGCGTTGAGGCCGTTCTTTTGATGCTCAATCAGGGAGGTGACCATGCAGAACACTCGATCACCACAACAACAGGGATACAAAATTTCATCCCCCATCTCCTCAGCCGAAAGGTTGACTCCAGTGCGATCGCCCCTATCTAATCTGCTGCTGATTGGTCTGAGCATCGGTCTGCTGGCGTGGGCAGGGCGCTTGCTGCAAACCCATCTCACTTCTGTGACCAGCGTGGATGCGGTGATTAATGGCACCGTGGTGGATATCAAAGCACCCCAGTCGGGAGTAATTGGCCAACTGAATGTCAACACGGGCGGGGCGGTGACCCGTAACCGGGTGCTGCTGACCATTGAGAACAACCAGATCAGCCAACTGACGCTCCAGGGAACGAAGACGCGGTTAAGTGAACAGCGATCGCAGCTCGCTCAGGCGCAGGTGCAGTTGAATCAGCAGATTGCCCTACTGCAACAGGTCAACCTGGATCAGCAGAACCAATCCCAACTGGAGGTGCAGAGCGCCCAGGAAGCGCTTCAGCAGGCGCAGGCAGACTTGGCCGGGGCAATCGCCCGCCACCAACTGGCAACACTGCACTTTGAACGCATATCTTTTCTGCGATCGCAGGGAGCTGTTCCCCAATCCAGCCTTGACACCGCTTCGGTGGATCTGACGCAGCGTCAGGCAGAAATCGACAGCATCCAGACTCGCATCAGTACGGCACAGGCCAATCAAAAAGCGGCCCAGTTGGGGCTGACGCTCAACCGAACGCGCAGCAACTACGACCCCCAAATCCGCCGTCAGGAACTCCAGCAGGGAATTACCAACCAGCGCCAGTACATCAAAACCCTGATGCAGAATATCCAGAATGCCCAGGCAGAAATAGCCCAGGCCGCGAAGGACTGGCAGCAGCAGCGGCAGCGCATTCTGATCATGCCTGTGACTGGCGTGGCGTGGCGCATGACGGTGCAGCCCGGTAAGTATGTGCAGCAGGGGGACTCACTGGGACAACTACTGGACTGTGGCCGTCGCTGGGTCGATGTCTTCGTGGATGAGAAAACCGTACAGTCCTTGCCCCCCGGCACTCCCGCCCAGATCCAACTCTACGGCGATGCTGCGCCCATGCTACGGGGCCGCGTCAGTTCGGTGCGCTCTGGCGTGGGACGGCTGGCGGCAGGGGAAGATGTGGCGGTGGCGATCGCCCAAAACCTGCCCCGCACCACTCAAATCCGCGTCGATCTTGAACCCAACTCTGATCGGGGCACCGCCCAACAGTTTTGTTACGTCGGCTATACCGCCAAAGTGACGTTTCCACTGAAGTACAGCGCTTTGCGCTGAACTAAAACCAAACTTTGTGTTGAGAACCGCGCTCCACGCGGTTCTCAACACAAAGTTTGTACCAGATGCACTTGCAAAGTGCTGTAACACCAGGAGGAAAGAATGCGAATCCCTGCTCCTGTCCGTCAGAACCAGACAGCAACGGCCAAACCGCCACCTGTATCAGCAAAACCTTCGCGGGCGATCGCGGGCGGCGTCTGGCTGCTGTTTATCGTCAGTGTGCTGGTGTTCGCTGGCACCGTATTTTTTGTCAGTTGGGACAGTGCAGGGCCAGCGGTTTTCGATCAGCAGCAGGTCTTACCCTCTCTGGAACGGAGTATTCCAGACATATTGCAGATACCGCTGGATGGGGCGATCGTCGCCATCCCCATGATCTTTGCCGCAGCCATCTGTCTGCTGTTGCGGTTCGTTCCACCCACCAATACAACACGGTTAATTTTTAAGAGTATTCTGATCATTCTGGCAATTCGCTATCTGATCTGGCGCACTGTAGCAACGCTCAATTTGTCCCATTGGGCCAGTGCTTCCCTCAGTATTCTGCTTTACGTTAATGAACTCATCTGTTTTATCTGTTTTTTCTTCTATACCGTCCATACCATCTGGGAAAACAGCAGTCAGCGGCGAGCCGAAGCCACCCAATTGTCTGAAGATGTGCTGGCGGGGCGTTATCTACCCCCGGTCGATGTGTTCATTCCGACCTACAACGAGTCAGAGGCGATCGTGCGACGAACGGCGATCGGCTGTCAGGCGATGGCATATCCCAACAAAACGGTTTACATTCTGGACGACACTCGTCGTCCGCAGATGCGCCAGTTGGCGGAGGAATTAGGCTGTGGTTACATCACTCGCCCGGACAATGCTCACGCCAAGGCTGGAAATCTGAACAACGCGCTGAAACACACCTCCGGCGAGCTGATTGCGGTATTTGACGCCGATTTTGTGCCGTTCCAGAATTTTCTAACCCGCACCGTCGGCTTCTTCCAGCAACCGCACATTACTCTGGTGCAGACCAAACAGGATTTCTACAACCCCGATTATCACGCCCGCAATCTGGGCATTGATCATCTGCTTCCCAACGACCAGGAAAGTTTCTACGGCTATATTCAGCCCTGCTGGGATGTGGCCAATAGCGTGATCTGCTGCGGCACCTCCTATGTGGTCCGGCGCAGTGATCTGGAATTTGTCGGCGGCTACTACACTCGCTGCTGCGTGGAGGATTTGCAGACCTCGTTTCTAATGCGATCGCTCGGCCTGCGATTAATCTTCCTGAATGAAACCCTGAGCATGGGGGAGTCCACTCGCACCTACGCCGATTTCATTGACCAGCGGCTGCGATGGCTCCAGGGCAATCTACAAATCCACTACTGTCAGGATGAAGTGCCCTTCTGGCGCAACCTGAACTGGGTGCAGCGCAGCTACGTGTTGGCCCATTTGCTCTGCTGCTTTTCTCCCGTCTTTCGGTTTGGCTTTCTGGTGACGCCGCTACTGAGTGCCTACCTGGGAATTCTCCCCTACATTGCCACGTTGTCGGAGGTGGTCTATTACTTTGTGCCGTTTATGCTGCTCAACCTGACAATGGGCGGCTGGACCTCGGGCTATCGCACCTCCACCTTCTGGCACGAGGTCTACGACACGGTCTTCTGTTTCCCCGGATTGCGACGGCTGTGGCTGGTGTTGCGCCATCCCTTTGCCAAAGCCAGCCGGGTGACGCGCAAAGGTGTTAAGGCCGAAACCAAAAACTACAATTTTCGCTATACACTGCCGCTGCTGATCTTACTGGCGCTGACGGTGGCGATCATCGCCGTCTACCTGCTGGGCTATTTTGCGGGTCTGTGGCTGACAATGCCCGTCGGCTCTGGAGTCACGTTCTTCTGGCTGCTTTATAACGCAACATTAATCACCGTGGCGGTTCTGTCGTCGATCGACCAGCCCGTGCGCCGCCAGAGCGATCGCTTCCCCCTGCGAACAACTTGCAAGCTCACCTTCAGTGGCCAAGATTACTGGGGACACACCGAGAATGTGTCAGACACTGGTGCTTTGCTAACCATTACCAGTGATTTTGATCATGGCTTCTGCACGGAACTGCACGACCAGCACCCTCACCTCAGGCAAACCGCCCAACTGGAATTTTTGGAACATGGGTTTTCGGTCGATGCCAGAATTCTCCGTACAGGCCCACGCGGACACTTTCCCTCGGTTGCCCTCCAGTTTTCCCAGGTGACGATTCCCCAGAACCGCCATCTGGTCGAACTCCTCTACAGCGACATGACCTGGTGGAAGCAGACCAAAACGGTAGGTGGGCTGGATGCGCTACTGGCACTGCTGGCCTCGGTGTTCAAATTTCGTCCAGTGCTGAGTACCTACAATCGGGGATAGTAGTATCTGTTTAGCGTTTTCGGATTTCCGCCTGGGCGACGCCCAGGCGGAAATCCGAAAACCTAATTGTTAGCGTCTCTCGCGTGGGGTGTATCCCAGTTTTGGGGGGGGGGGGGGGGGGGGGGGGGGGGGGGGGGGGG
>CAZVXA010000182.1:0-13249 GCA_964630955.1 uncultured bacterium
GTCTACCTTTTCCAGTACTTGCACATTCTTCTCTGGAAACTCAGCGGCGATCGCCAGCACCATGCTGCCCAGGATGGCATCCAGCATCTGCTGTCCGCCCAGGACTGAAGCCAAAACTTCCTCTTTAACCACAGGTGCCCAGGGATCGGGGAGCGGAATGGGGAAGCGGAACCGCTCCTGGAGCCGTGGGATGATGATGTCAAACAGCCAGCGCACCGACTGGCAACGGGGAGCCAGTCTGCCGAGCGCATCCCTCGCCACAGTGCCGATCATGAACAGCGCTTCGGGAGAGAGTTTGGCGATCGCTTCTCGGCTTTCCAGGCGCGGCAGTTCTTCCACCAGTGGGTAAAGCCAGCGGGAGTTCCACAGAGCACGGCGCATCATGCACGACTGTTTGGCTTTGGGGGCGATCCAGACGGCAATGTTATGGAAATAGGCTTTGATATCCTCATACACTGCACGACCTGCGGGGGTAGCGTTGAAACCCTGTCGCTTGATCGCGGTTAACCCGCCCGGAGTGCCGATCAAATTGATATTGATGAAATGGTGCCAGGTCGAGTCCACGACAATTCTGCCAATATCTGCCGATTCAATTCGATGACCGTCGTAGGCTCCGATCACCCCGAAGGTGCGGCCTACGGTGGGTGGTTTGGCAGTGCCGTTCGGGAAAGTGGTGGTGTGTCCCCCAATCACCCTTGCAGTGGCAATGACTTCGGGAGCCAGGATGCTGCCATCGGGGAGCGTCCGATATTCTGGAGCGTTGTAGCCGTCCAGGTTAATTTCCCTCTCCAGGTTGGTGGGAATATAGCACTCTCCCTCATGGGCGTGGTCGGGCAGTACCCTGATCACGCCTCGTGGTCCACACAGCACCGGATGGGGATAAGTTGCCTCCCGCACCGCCGATAGTCGGGCGCTGTAATACAGGGGTTCGATTTCCTGGGGAACGTCATCGGACTGATCATCAAACTGATAGCCCGGATCATGCCCCTGGCGGTTGGTGTCATAGCGATTTTGCAGATTCGGTTGTCCCGGTGTGCCCACCGGAGCCACAGGTTCCCCCATCGGGCCTGCCCCTGGGTAGAACCATTTCCGCATGTTGCGAACTCTGGGTACCCATCCGCCCATCGCCGCTCCCAGGTCTTCGTGATCGCCCGTTGCAAACACACCGCCGCCTCGATCCATAAACTCTGCCAGAGCACGCAGTTCTGAATCGCTCAGCTTGCCACCATAGGCTGGAGGACGGCTCCTCAGGGAACCAAACAGCCACACCTGGTCATACTGCCTTAGCGCATCGGCAGTGAACTGGAAGAATTGCAGGTTGGCGCTGCTGTCTGCCCCCCGATGCGCCTTCGTCACCTGGAAGCGCACCCAGAACCCAGGGCTTTCGCGCGTCATGATGCGCACGAGTTCTGACAGTCCGAAATCTCCGGCACCGAAATTCAGAAAGTCATCTGCAACCATCAGAATTTTGACGGTGCAGGGACGCAGCAGAATCGGGTCGTACAGTTCGGGACGCAGCTTGAAGATTTCTTCGCGGTTGATGGGCAGAAACTTCATGTTGCGAGCGTTCAGCGCCTGCAAGGGGGAATCGAGCGTGAGTGGAATCGTGACGGCTCCGGTGCTGGCATTCCACAAAACGGAGTTCTCGGTACTTGTGAGCAGTTCGTCTTCGTTGTAGATCTTGAAAAACAGGTCGGGCTGCTGGCCGCGAAACAGTTTTTCAAAGTAGGCCGGGTCAAACTCCATTAAGAAGTGGCCCTCATTGTCCGTCTCAGCGCTGCCGACCAGTTCCTCCCACTGTTTGTCTTTGTCCCATGCCTCCACACGCAGACCCGCGATCGCCCGACAGCTCGGTTGATCAATCACGCGGCCTGAAATTCGATAGGGTTTCATCGAGTTGCTTCCATTACTGAAAATCTTTCTCCATCCTGCGCAGGGGAAAGGGGCGATCGCAGTACCCCTATGGGGAAGCTCACCCTCCCGGCAACCGCTGCGTCCTGTCAAACCGTCGCTAAAATGGAATTTCTGTCCTCTATTGCTCTGCCATGCTGCCACGGGAAGATCTGCTCAAGGGAATTGAAAATCGAGAAACTGCGGTTCGGGTACTGGACCAGGCGGAACAAGCCATCAAAACCTGGGAAGTAGTCTGCACTGATTTTCTATCGCCCCCGGAACTGGCAGAGGTAGAACGCATGGTGGGGCGGCTGACGGAAGTGCAGATTCTGGCCTGGGGGGGCTATCCGCAAGCAGAACGGCAGCGAGTGGCGATCGCCCGCTCTGATCTGCCCCTGGACGAAACTCAGGTGGCGATCGCCGCCCTCGATATCAGCGGCAATTTTCTGTTTGACCCGGCAACCCACCGAGATTTTTTAGGCGCACTACTGGGAACAGGAATTGTCCGCGAAAAGGTGGGCGACCTGATTGTGCTGGGCGAACGGGGGGCACAGGCGATCGTGGTGCCAGAACTGGTGGAGTTTCTGGAGACGAGCCTGACCCAGGTGCGGTCGGTACCCGTGAAGACGCGATCGCTGGATCTGGGCGAACTGAAAGTCCGGGAACCCAAGAAGAAGGAAATGACGACGGTGGAGGCTTCGCTGCGGCTGGATGCGGTGGCCTCCGCCGGGTTTGGTATGTCGCGCAGCAAAATGGTGGATCTGATCAACGCCGGAGATGTGCGGGTGAACTGGAAGGAGATCACCCAGGCCAGCCATTCACTGAAGGCGGGCGATCTGGTGGCAATTCGCGGCAAGGGTCGATTAGAAGTTGGGGAAATTGCGGTGACCAAGAAGGAGCGTTACCGGGTGCAGTTGACTCGCTTTATGTAATCTTCTATTAGACCTCGGAGGTTTTGAAAACCTCCGAGGTCTCTCTGCGGCGATTACCTCCCTCAACCCAAACGTGCTTGACGATTTTGCGATCGCCCAACGCACCCGAAGAGGAACAAAATTAACGTGAAGGGCGATCGCCCCACCAATCCCCATTTCACCCACCCACCCCCCCCGGTAGGGGCGCAGCATTCGGGCCAACACCCCCCGCTCTCCCCAACCCTCCCCTACCCGAATGCTACGCCCGGTTCGGCGTTAACCCCCACCCCATCCATCCAAAAAAATGTCGTATCCCCATCCGATCGCGCCGCACAACCGAAATGGACGTGCGATCGCGTTTCGTTTGGGAGGGCGTAGCATTTGCGGCGGGAGGTTTGGTCACAGCGATAATGTTGTCGCGCAAATGCTACGCCCCTACGCCCCTACGCACCTACACATCCACCCATCCCCAATTCCCTACTCACAAAAAACTTTCTATACTGGCGCGATACTCAACCGTTGCTGTTCTGGGCTGCAAGTTTTGCGTTCAAACCTCAACGCTTGCAGCCCGAAATGCGATCGCTCTCCTGCTATTTTGCTCCATCCTCGTCCGAAGGCGGTTTGTCAAGCGCTTTGCTGCCGAGCAAGCCAACGATCGCCCCGATGCCCAGATTCCAGGTGGTATTGGAAGTTTCAAAAACCCGGCTCTCCCCCGGCGTGAGCGGATTTTTGGTGGAGTACCAGACGGAAACGCCGCCAGAGAGCAACGTGAGGCAAACGACGGTGAAGAAGATCTGCTGAAAGTTGGGTGAGGTGTTGTTCATGGTTGTGGCCTTATTTGTTTATCTAAGGTCACTATCGCAGTCTACTTCCTTAGCTATTTATTTGACTTGAGCTGACTCGATCTGACTCAACCTGACGAATTTATCTAACGATTGGTTAGACTATCCCTTAAGCAGTTTTGGAACAAAGCAATGGCCCTACCCGAAGAGTTTCTGACTCGGCTTGAGCAGTATGCAGAACTCGCAGACCAGGAGAGAAAAATTTTTGTTCGACTCTTCGGCAAAGATATGAGCCGTCAGCAAATAGCTCAAGAGCTATCCATTTGTGACAGCAATGTCAGTAGTTCCTTGACAGGCGTGTATAGGAAATTTAATAAATCAGGACGTGGTGCTGAAAATCGCCTGAGAACATATTTGACTCAACGCTACTTAAACTGGAAAGGCGCAAGTTCTTCTAGCAGCCAAACAGCGATCGCCCCCTCCAACATTGATAACCTTGTGCAGGAGGTGCGCGATCGCATCCGTCCTTTCATCGAACAAGCCTGCGGCACAATGCGTGTCCTGGATATGAGCTATCCGATCGGACTGAACGACATCTATACCGATGTCAATATCCTGGAGCGGATCACGAGTCGTCGGAGTCTGGAATTGAGGGAATTAATGCTGACGGCTGGATATGAACAGGTCGATCGAATTTGCCTAGGTGATGTTCGAGAGAAGCGTGTTCCTGCTTTAGAGGCTGTGGAGCGGTTTTCCAAGCTAATGATTCTGGGTAAACCGGGAACCGGGAAGACCACGTTTCTCAAGCGGTTAGCGATGCAGTGTATCGGCGGCAAATTCAAAGCTGATTGTGTTCCCGTCTTTGTCACACTTAAAGAATTTGCTGAGGAGGAGCAAAAGCCGAGCCTGTTTGAGTATCTCAATGAATGGGTGGGCGAATCTTTTCAGGCAGTCGTGCAGGCAGGTAGAGCGCTGTTTTTACTCGATGGTTTAGATGAAGTGCGGGAGGTTGATGGCGATCGCGTGTTGCGTCAGATCAAAACTCTTTCACAGTCGGTTGCCCAAAATATCTTTGTAATCACCTGCCGAATTGCTGCTGAAGAATACACCTTTGAGCAATTTACCGAAGTCGAAGTTGCCGAATTTGATGACAAGCAAGTTGCTAAATTCACCAATAACTGGTTTCACAGCCGCAACGACGCGGTGAAAGCAAAACGGTTTTTAGAAAAGCTGAAAGAAGACAAACCGATTCGAGAAATGGCCGCAAGTCCGCTGCTACTAACGCTGCTGTGTTTGGTATTTGAAGATTCTGGTAGTTTTCCGATCAATCGCGCTGAGCTGTATCAAAACGGTGTAGAGGTGCTATTAAAGAAATGGGATGTGAAGCGCAATATTGAGCGTGATCTTGTTTATAAAGGTCTATCGCTGAAGCGTAAGGAAACCCTGCTCCGCCAGATTGCATATAAGACTTTTGAAGCAGGTAATTACTTCTTCAAACAGCGGGAAGTCGAACGCTACATCAGCGAGTACATTCAAAATTTGCCAGGTGCTAGCAGCGATTTAGAGGCATTAGAAGTGGATGGCGCTGCTGTTCTAGAATCGATTGAAGCGCACCACGGTTTACTTATAAAACGCGCAAGAGGCATTTACTCATTCTCCCACCTGACGTTTCATGAATATTTCACTGCTAGCAGCATAGTGGCGACCTGCGATCCCTATTCACTCGATGATGCAAAGTTGCGTAGCCTAGCTGCTCGTGTAACAGAAGCTCGCTGGCGTGAAGTATTTTTATTAGTTGTTGACCTGCTTGAAGATTCAAGCTCACTAATATATTTGATGAAGCAGCAGATTGACAACCTTGTAAAAGATGACAATATTCAATCCTTTTTAACTCGTATTCCTAATAAGTTTTTATTGGAAGAAGAATTGAAAAATACTATAGAGTTTCAAGGTATTGATTCTGTTGAGGTCAAATTCTGGTTGCCCAAAGTTCGCGCGCTTTGGTTGGGTTACAACATTCAGTATATTCACAATATTACATTGGCTATCCATGTCGCTGCTTCCACAAAAGATACAACCTTCTTTGACGCACTTCAATTCTCTCAGCTCTACACATTTCGCCATTATGGTTATGTCCTTTCTCTTGTCATGGAGCCTATTCTTAACGAATCTTCGATAGATTTACTGGAGTCTTTCGCCAGCTCCTCATTGGCTATGGAACTTGAAAAGAATTTAAAGCCTTTTAAGGAACCACTTGAGGTGGCTTCTCATGTTAGTAAAGAGAGACCATTTGAATCACAAATGAATTGGTGGAGTGTATATGGGCAACTTTGCATCAATAAAGTTAAAGAATTAGTGGATGAACACAGGGCTACTTTGCAAGATCAGGAGCTTGGTTCTCAAGAGCGGTTAACTTTACGGAAATATTATGATGCCAATTTGCTACTAATTAACTGCATGAACAGAGCTTGCTATATTAACAAGGAAGTGCAGCAAGAGATTGAAGAAACTTTGTTTTTGCCAATGGCCGACATTGAAGCGTGGAAGAAGAACAACGGAAAATGTGATTGAGCCATTCAATGGAGTGTAACCACGCGTCGAGAGATTCCAGCATCTTTTGCCGTGGGCGCTCAGGATTTGGCGATCGCTCCCACCAACCAGACCTCGGAGGTTTTTGGAAACCTCCGAGGTCTTTGCGCATCGGCTACTGCACCAGCACCACCATGTATTTCCCGGCGACAAAGGGCGCGGGGATAATGGGACTAAAGTGGGAGCGATCGCGCACCATCCCCCTCACGGTCATCTCGTTCATCAGATGGGTAATCTGCTCACGGGTGCCAACAATCCAGTTCTGCGGTTTATCGGCAGACGAAACTGACAGCAGTTCGTTGAACTCTGTAGACATGGTATTTGTCCTCGCTAATGGCGTGGTTAACAGGAAAGGCTTAAGGCGTGGTTCCCCAACCACAAGGTGCCATCAGCGAGGTGCGATAAACTAATCGCAGCCCAGCCTCCTGGTCATGTCAGGAGATTGGGTCAGCTGTTCGGGTCGTGTTGGTAGCACACCCGGACAGTGCCGCACCTTAAGCCTGGTTTGCCGACTTGGGAATCGACATTGGAAAAGAATAGTGGAAATGGTTGAGGGATACAAGCGTATTTTGGGGAACTGTCTCAGGAAAGGGCGATCGCCAGTATTTCCTGCGAGGAACCGTCGCTGCCATCCCCACCGCGCCCCTGCCGCTGCAACGCTTGTGGAGGGAGTGAATAAGCTAATTCACCTCCTCGGTCTTTAGATGCGCCTAAAATAAAGCTATATTCTTCATCCCAGTTCTCCGGTCAGCAATGAGCATTACCCTGAAGCCAGAACAAGAGCAATTTATTCAGGAGAAAGTCACCAGCGGTAAATATCAATCAGCTGATGAGGTTATCAGTGAAGCCCTTCGGCTTCTTGAGGAACGGGACCGGGATTACGAGGAGTGGGTTGAATCAACTCGTGAGAAGGTGTCGCTTGGTATTGAAGAGCTGGATAGTGGATTGGGGTTAGAAGGAGAAACAGTTATTTCACAGCTTCAAGCAAGACTTCAAAACGCCCGCGAGGCCCAGGCGTGAACCGCTATATTATTTCTCCAGCCGCCAGCAGAGATCTCAATGAAATCCTCGATTATTTCCTAACTCGTAATATTGACGCTGGAGAGCGATTCGTTCATGCATTTGGCAGGAAATGCCAAAATCTAGTCAAATTCCCCAACATTGGACGCAGTTATGAGGATCTTGCTCCCTCTATACGGGGAATCCCTTTAGAAAAGTATATTATTCTCTATCGGACGACAGACGAGGGCATCGAAATTGTTCGCGTTGTGAGTGGATATCGAAACCTGAAAGAGCTGTTTTTGGAGTCGGATGATACGTAGAGGTGTCGCCTGTTCTAAATCATCGGCGGCGATCGCTCACCTCCTCGGCGTCTAGCGATGACACAACCCTTCATCAGACTTTAATCTTTTGTACCGATTCCCGCTAGAGTAAGAAAATGGTTTTGTCGGAGGTTTGGTACATTGGACGATACGTTTCAGGTTTATGTCAACCGGGTGGCGCGGCTGACGCTGCCGGAGGCGCATCGATCGCAGGTGCAGCACATCCAGCCCTCCCCGAAGTACCGACAACTGCCCGACGGTCAATTTGAAGCGATCCCATTTCCGGGATACTCCATTATCACGCCACCGTGGGCCGAAGACTCTGAGAACGGTACTTTCTATGAGTCGCTCCAGCAGCTTCAGCAAAAGCTGATGCAGGCGCTACCAAAAGACCTGCTGATTCCGGTGCCTGCCGAAAGCTTTCACATGACGCTGGCGGATCTGATCTGGGATAGTGCCTATCTACACGCGGTGGATAACCCCGGTTTCGAGGTCAAACTGCGCGATCGCATCTCCCACATCTTTGAGGTCTATCAGCCGCTGCTGCAAACCGGAAAGCCAATGCTGTGGCAAGTGCTAGGGATCTCGGCTCGCACCCGTGCCGTGGGGGTGTGTCTTGCTCCCAAAGACGAAGGTTCCTACGAACAGGTTGTGCGGCTGCGTCGCGCTGTCTATCAAGACCAGTCTCTGATTGCCCTGGGTATCGAACAGCAATACCACCTCACCGCCCACATCACCCTGGGCTACTTTGGCAATATTCCCACTGACTTCAACCGTGACACCCTCAGCGGCACCCTCACCGATTTCAACCACGAGTGGCTGGATCACAGTCGGTTCCAGACCTTCCTGCTGCATCGAGCGGAGCTGCGCCGTTTCGACGATATGACCCGCTACTATCGGCAACCCGAGTGGCCAACGTTGGCCTTCGAATAATGTCTCCGCTGAACCACCCGATTCTGGAACAGAGTTTTGCGGCCATTGACCGGGAATTTGGCCCCCACTGCTTCACCCCGGAGGAATACGCGATCGCCCGCCGCGTCATCCACAGCACCGCCGACTTCGAGTTCAAGGAATTGCTGCAATTCAGTCCGGGAGCCATTCAGGGGGCGATCACTGCACTCCGTCAGCAGACCCCTATTGTGGTGGACGTGAGCATGGTGCGCCAGGGCATCATCACCCTGGTGAATAAGACCTTTCAGAACCCGATTCTGACCGCAGTGGATGAAGTAGATCAGGCCATTGAGGGGCGAACTCGTACCGAGACAGGGATGTTGCAATTGTTTGAGCGGTATCCTGGGGCCATTTATGTGGTGGGAAATGCGCCGACTGCGCTGTTATCGTTGTGCGATCGCCTCCAAGCTTCCCATCAGAACCCTGCCCTTGTTGTGGGTGCTCCAGTTGGGTTTATTTCGGTGCTGGAGTCCAAAAGGACGCTGGCCGAAACCAGCGTGCCTCAAATTCGAGTGGAGGGACGAAAGGGCGGTTCTCCGGTGGCAGCGGCGATCGTGAATGCACTGATCGTGCTGGCATGGGAAAAGATTTAATTGAAAGCCCAGAGGAAGCGGCGCAGTGCAAGCACCGCGCCGCTTCCTCTGGGCTTTCACGCAGTTTGGGTGTGGGTCTGTAGCAGATTCTACTGGAATCCCGTATTCCGCCAGGGGTCAGGATCAACGGATTTGCCGCTGACAAACAGTCCCCAGTGCAGGTTTGGGCCTGTGGCGGAGCCTGTTGCCCCGATGCCACCGATTACCTGTCCGGGCTGCACCATGTCGCCTTCCCGCACATCGATGCGGCTGAGGTGAATAAAGATGCTGGCAACGCCCTGACCATGATCGATGCCCACCGTGTTGCCATGCAGAACAAATCCCTGGGATTCACGACCGATCAGGGTGACTCGGCCTGCGGCAGGTGCTCTCACCGGAGAACCGGTGGGTCCGGCGTAGTCCACGCCACGGTGATAGTAGTCATTGGCAAAAACGCCATTGTAGTAGCGCCGTACTCCGTAGACAGAAGTCACGGAACCGCTGGCAGGACGGGCAAAGGTGCCACTCCAGAGCTTCTCAGGACTAACCCGCTGCTTAAAGGCATCCACCAGGTCAAATTCTCGGTCAGTTCCATCTGAACCCCCGCCGCGAACCCAAATTCGCTGAGTCGGGAAGGAACGGTTTCTGAGACCGACTGCAAGATTGCGCGTTGTGTCGCCAACTTTGACCCGAATCACCTTTCTACCGGGGCGATCGAGCGGTGTTGTTGGCAAAAGGGTGCGGTAGCGGTTCTCACCGATGGCGAAAGTGGGATAGGCAGTGCCCTCAAAGGTAACGGTTGGGGCAGATGCGCCATCAGGCGTGTGTGTCACGACCAGAATGGTGTCGCCCAGTTGGGGATTGGTGGGCCGGAGGGTGACTTCGGGGATATCGGGCAGGGTGGGTGGGTCATTCGCCTGGGCGGGAGAATGGAGGGCAACGAGCAGGGCGATCGCCCCCAGAACCATGCCTACGATTAACCAGGGCCGTCGAGTTAGCCGCCGTAGAAGGGCAACTACCTCTGTAGGGAACCGCGAAGCAAATGCCTCTTTCCAACCTTGACGAGGAGCAGAACCAGCCATAGTCCAGGCTACCCAGTAGCCAGCGCAACATGGCAAAAAAGCTTAGCACCGAATCGCTAAATGTGCTAGTAGGTCATTTGGTATCTATGCTGCCATTCCCTCATCCCCCAGCTCCTTCTCCCACAGGAGGTATGCGGTTTAGTGTCTCTCGCGTGCTCCTGCGGGCAGGGGCACGCGAGAGACACTAAAAATAGGTTTTCGGATTCCTGCCTGGGCGACGTCCAGGCAGGAATCCGAAAACGCTAAACAAAGATCACAGGAGAAAGGGCACCGGATCGGAAGTTCCTCTCCCTTTGGGAGAGGGATTAGGGTGAGGGCGAAACGGCGAGGCCCATTCCAGACGACCCACTAGCAGAGAAGCAGGTATCCCTGGCGAAGCGATCAATATAAGAATTTACTGAGAATTTGTTGGTTTCCCCTGACCCAGATGCTGAAAAACTCGGTATTCTAAACATTAAAAGGCTTTACATAGCGTTAAGTTTCATTTATTTACCCAGGTCGCTGTGCAAGAAGATTTCAGGCTGATTGTCGATCTTGTGGTAGTTCTGGCGGCTGCCGCTGGTGGGGGGTTGCTGGCGGCACTGTTGCGTCAGCCAGTGCTTCTGGGTTATTTGCTGGGTGGGGCGATCGTTGGCCCTGCCGGGTTAGGGTTGGTGAAGGAATTGATGCAGGTGGAGACGCTGGCGCAGCTTGGTGCAGCGTTTCTACTGTTTGCACTGGGGGTTGAGTTTTCCTTCTCAGAATTAAAGAAAGTTCAAAATATTAGCCTGGGGGGCGGTACACTTCAGATCCTTTCCACAATCGGGCTAACGACGCTGGCAGCCCTGGGGATTGGCTGGGTCACTTCGCCGACTCAGGGGGTCTTCCTCGGCTGCATCCTGTCTCTCTCCTCCACGGCGGTGGTGCTTAAATGCTTGATGGAGCGCAACGAAACTGAAACTCTGCATGGGCGCGTCATGCTGGGGATTCTCGTCGTACAGGATCTGGCCCTGGGGTTGATGCTGGCGGTGCTTCCAGCGCTCGATCGCCCCTCCGATGAGATTGGTATAGCGATAGGCTGGGCGCTGCTCCAAACAGCACTGCTGGCAGCGGGGGCGATCGCTGCTGGTATCTGGGTGATTCCCTCCCTGCTGCGGCTGTTGGCCAAAACTGAGAGCCGGGAACTGTTTTTGTTGGGTGTGGTGGCATTGTGTCTGGGGATTGCACTGCTGACGGAGTACCTGGGGCTATCGATTGAGATGGGAGCCTTCATTGCGGGGTTGATGATCTCAGAGGTGGAATACGCCGACCAGACGTTGACCTATGTGGAGCCGATCCGAGACATCTTTGCCAGCCTATTTTTTGCTGCCGTCGGGATGCTGATCGACCCGCTGTTTATCTGGAACAATCTGGAGCTCATCCTGGGGCTGGTGGCGCTGGCCTTTGTCGGTAAGTTTTTGATTGTGCTACCGCTGGTTCGGGCATTTCGCTATTCCCTGAAAACCGCCATCCTGACGGGACTGGGACTGGCGCAGATTGGTGAATTTTCGTTTGTGCTGGCCAGCAAAGGCCAGGCGCTGGGTCTGGTATCGCGTCAGGTGTATTTGCTGATCCTGGGAACGACAGCTGTGACGCTGGTGATGACGCCTTTTGTTCTGCGACTGGCTCCTCGTCTGTTTGATTGGGCCGAAGGGATTCCCGCGCTGAAAAAGTTTTTGGATGGGGCCGATGACCTGCGTGAATTGCACGAGAATCTGCCGGGACAGAATCATATTGTGGTTTGTGGCTACGGTCGAGTCGGTCGCAATATCGTGCAACTGCTTCAGGAGCATCATCATCCCGTTGTTGTGATCGACCAGTCGGAGCAGGTGATTGAGCAACTGCGGACGGCCAATATTCCCTATATCTATGGCAATGCGGCCAGCCTGCATGTGATGGAGGCAGCGGGGGTGCAACAGGCGAAGGGCATGGCGATCGCCCTCCCCGACCCGATGAGTACGCGGCTTTGTCTGAAGCGATCGCTGGAACTCGCTCCTGAACTGGATGTGGTGGTGAGAGCTGGAAAAGACAAGGACATTGAGCTGCTGTACCAGTTGGGTGCGAAAGAGGTCGTACAGCCCGAATTTGAGGCCAGTCTGGAGCTGTCGGCCCATCTCCTGGTGGGCATGGGGGTACCACAACCGAAAGTGCAGCAGGAGATGGCAGAAATTCGCAGCAGCCATTACCTGGAACTGCGTCCGGAACGCTCTGCACAGGAGATTTCTCGCGATATCGAGGCCGCTGCTCAGGATATGAACAGCCAGTGGTATGGTCTGCCGGAAGCCTCACCGCTGATGGGTATGACCCTGGAGGAAGCCGATTTGCGCAGGATCACGGGTGTCAGTCTGATGGCCATTCGTCGAGCCGATGGCGAGGTGGTGGACTATCCTAATGCTCAAACGCCGCTCCAGGAGGGCGATCGCCTGTTGATTGTGGGTGAACCAGAGGAGCTTGCAGCCTTTGACGATCTGGCAACTGGCGAAACGCCTGTTCCGACTCAGGCACTGGCCTGTCAGTGGGTGATGCTGCCTACCAACAGCCCCGCTGTCGGCAAAACGCTCTCTGAACTGGACTTCCCTGACCGGTATGGGGTACAGATCCAGGCCATCCGCCGAGAGGGAAGGTTTCTCAGGTTTCCCGAAGGCCAGGAGGACGTGCAGTCTGGCGATCGCCTCCTCCTGTGTGGCACCCCTTCTCATCTCAATCAGGTGCGTCAGTCACTCCTACCGCTCATGGTTGTACCTTCCCTGCAAATCCCTTTAATCAGCGTCTCAACCGCCGAGAAAGTTCAGGAACTCCGCCAACCAGAACGCCTGGATTAGCCCCCAGAGCACCAGGGTCATTTCATTCTCGATTTGGGATATGAATTTACCCAAAGTTGAACTGTAGGATGGGCAAAGGATGGCAGTCCGTGCCCATCACCATTCGTATGCATTGATGGGCACGCTTCGCTTTGCCCATCCTACCCTGCTCACACCATATCAGGATTTATTTGAGAATGAAATAACCCTGCCAGAACACTGATGATATGTACTATTTGTGGGTGCGCTTCTCGCACCCACAAATAGTACATAACTGGACTTTTGACTATTTTTTCTGTAATGCCGCGAAACGCCCTCGCAGAGGGCG
>CAZVXA010000183.1:0-13199 GCA_964630955.1 uncultured bacterium
TGGCGCGGCGGAGCCGCGCCAAGCGAAAACTGGGGTTTTATTAAACAGCAGATTCCTAAAAGTTGTTCCACCCGCCAAGCGGGTGGAACAACTTTTGGGGTGTCTTCGCTAGACTGGAGTCATGTGTGGACGTTTTACGCTGGCTTTATCTGCAGAGGCGATCGCCCAGGCTTTCACCCTGCCTTCGCCGCCCCGTCTGGAGCCACGGTTTAACATTGCGCCGACTCAACCTGCTCCAGTGATTGTGGCGGCGGGCATGGTTCCGCTCCCCAAAGGCGTTGAAGTTCCTGATGGAGCAGGAAATCGTCAGTTCACCTATCTGTATTGGGGGTTAATCCCCTCCTGGTCAAAAGATCCGGCAATCGGTGCCCGCATGATCAATGCCCGTGCCGAGACAGTCCAGGAGAAGCCGTCGTTCCGCACTGCCTTCAAAAAGCGGCGCTGTCTGGTGGTGGCGGATGGCTTCTATGAGTGGAAGAGCACAGGCAAGAGCAAGCAGCCCTATTTCTTCTACGTGGGGGATTCTGGCGAACAGCGGCACCCCTTCGCCTTTGCTGGACTCTGGGAACACTGGCGCAGCCCCGAAGGCGATACCGTAAACTCCTGCACCATTCTGACCACCGAGGCCAATGATGTCCTGCGTCCCGTTCACGATCGGATGCCCGTGATTCTGCATCCAGAAAACTACGACCAGTGGCTAGACCCAGATTTTCAGAAGCCTGAACCGCTGCAATCCCTATTGTGCCCCTACGATGCCAGTGAAATGGGCAGCTACGCCGTCAGCACTATCGTTAACAGCCCCAAAAACGATGCCCCCGAGTGCATTACCCCCACCCTTTAGTTGGTATGATCACAGGTGCTTTCAAAAAGTTTCCCCAATGCTCACTGTTGCCATACCCAAAGGTGGTCTTCTCGAAGACAGCATCCGCACCTTCAAAGCGGTTGGCCTGGACTTCAGCGCTTTCCTTGACCCGAAAAACCGCCAGCTTGAGATCTGGGACACCACCCACACCGCCAAAGCCCTGCTGGTGCGCAACTACGATGTTCCTGTATACGTGGAGTATGGTCAGGCACAGATTGGCATCATCGGCTATGACGTACTGAAGGAAAAGCAGCCCCAGGTGGCACATCTGGCGGATCTGAGGTTTGGTCGTTGCCGGATGTCTGTCGCCGTGAAGGAGGCCAGTCCCTACCGCTCTGCGCTGGATCTACCGCCCCACTGTCGAATTGCCTCCAAGTTTGTCCGCTGTGCCCACGAGTATTTCCAGAGCCTCGATTTGCCTGTGGAAATTGTTCCCCTCTATGGCTCTGTCGAATTGGGGCCGATTACCGGGATGTCGGAGGCGATCGTAGACCTGGTGGCCACCGGACGCACCCTGAAGGAAAATAACCTGATTGAGATCGATCGCCTGTTTGAAAGTACGGCCCGCCTGATAGCCCATCCCCTCAGCTATCGACTCAACCAGGATGGCTTGATGGATGTGATTGAGCAGATTCGGGCAAACGCCCTGGTGTCACAAACACTCAATCTTGCAACATGAGGGGTTTGGGGGCTTCACCCCTGCTTGGAGGGAAGCCCCCAAATCCCTGCGACACTTTTGTGTTGGGCATTGCTGATTCAATACTCTGGACAGTTTTTTGAAAACCCTTGATTTTGCGTGCGCGACGCGCACGCAAAATCAAGGGTTTTCAAAAAACTGTCCGAACTAAAGTGATTGGGAGGATGAATTTTTGTAGAGAGCCACGCTTACTGGAGCTTTGACTATTTTTTTACAATGCCGCGAAGCGCTCTCTGCGAGAGCGTTTCGCGGCATCTTCAGGTTTAGCGCCGATTTTTTCTGAACCGCTGACTGGGTCAGCGGTTCAGAAAAAATCGGCGCAATTTAGTTAAAAGTCCAGTTTGCTAGAGGGCTTTTTGAATGGCTTCTGCATAGAGCTTTTTCGGTTTCAATCCGGCAATTTGCTCCAGAACCGTTGTTCCTTGAAACAACACAACCGTGGGAGCAGTTCTCACACCCAATTCCATTGCAAATTCAGGATATTCTGTCATGTCAATCGTGATCAGATGTAACTTGCCAGCACAATCAGTGACAAGTTGTTGTAGGACTGGGGAAAGGGTTTTACAGGAGGGACAATGGGGCGCGACAAACTTTACCAGAATCAGGTTCTCGGATGCTTGTTGCAATTGGGTCAGGTCGCTGACCCCTTCACCATAGATCTTGCTGGTTGGCACAGATTCGGACATCATGACTTTTCCTTACGATACTGAATTGTTGACATCATCTGTAATTAACTGGGCACCCCAGCGCAACGACTGTTGGCGCATCTGATGCATCAGCTTGGGTCCCTGAATACCTTCGGGAAACCCAGGAAAATTTCCCACTTCGGTGGTTGTCATTAACTGTCCACCCGGCACTCCTCCAGCTTCAAACCCTTCAAAGACCATCGGCTTCAGTTGCGCACGTCCCGCATAGATGGCAGCCGTATAGCCTGCTGGGCCAGAGCCAATAATCACTAGATTTTCAACCATTTCACTCTAGCCCCCCAGAAACCACCGAGTACCTGTGAACAGGTAATAGGCTCCTGTCATCATCAGCGCCACGCTACCGAAGCGAATAATTCCCTCAGAATGCTTGAGCAACTGATTACTTTGTTTTGCTAATGCGGTAAACAAACTTGCCAGGAAAATCAGGATCGTATATCCCAGGGCGTAGCTCACCATCGTTAATGTACCGAGAACTTGAGAGCCTGTAGCAGCCGCAGCCGCTAATACGGCAAAGAGCACAGGACTGGCACAAGGAGAGCTAATCAGGGCAAAGGTTAGACCTACCCCATAGGGGCCAGCAACCGGCAGTTTGACATCCATGTCTGGTAGCGGCAGTTTAATCACCCCAATGAGCCATAACCCCATCACCGCCATGATTAGCCCCACAATGATGTTGATATAGCCCCGATAATCCACCATGACGGCTCCGGCAAACGAGGAAACTAAACCAAACAAACTCAAAATTGTGACAGCTCCTAAAACAAACAAACCTGCTTTGATGAAGGCATCCCAACGGGACTTGATTTTCAAGGTGCCGATATAGCTGAGATTGACGGGAAGGAGTGCCAAAATACAGGGCGATACGCTTGCCAGCACACCGCCCACAAATGCCAGAGGCAGCAATACCAAAGGATTAGCTGTGTTCTGTTGCGCAAACCATTGCTGATAACGATTCTCAATGATGGAAATCAGTTGCTCAATCGGACGGCTGAGTGTGGGGCCTAGAGTGAGTACCAAAATCAAAGCGAATAATCCCAACCCACCATAGATCAGCCATTTTTTCGACGATTTAGAGCGGCGAGACGTGGTCTTCTCAGTAGATGACTGAGGGATAGGTGTCATAAAAAAATCCTTGAGTAGTGCAGAAGCAGTCCGACTTTTGAAAAGCTGATCACTGAAATCAGGAGCAACGCTTATCGCTGCAAAGATGCGTCAAGGACGGTTTGATAATCTGCGATATTCGGATTGTTGCGGTGTTGCACCAGGATATTGCCAGTCGCCGGATCAACGATGGTGACCATACCAGTCTGCGATCGATTTGCTTCAAAAAACCGTCCTAGACCCAATCCTCTAGCCTGACTTTCCGCCTGACTTGTCGTCCTGCGATCGGTAACATCTAGAACGACAAAGTGGACACTACCCTCATATTGTCGTTTGAGTTGGGAAAGTGTGGGAGCGATAGTGCGACAGGCGGGGCACCAGCTTGCATAGATATCAACTACGACAGGTTTCCCTTGTAGTTGACTCGCTAAAGCACCACCCACATTTCTTGTCTGTGCAATTGTCTGGGCTGGAACTGCTGGTGTTCTCGCTGGCGTCATTGCGACGAGCGTTGCCCCAGCAACCAAACTACTCAAGCACAAGTGAAACCATCGTCTTGACTGTTTACGCATCATTCACAACCCTAAATATCTAGGAGGTACATACATGAACAAGCAGCACATCGTGGACGAGCCAGTAAAACCACAACCAGTCGAGAAGACTCGTTACTTTTGCCGCTGTGGCTTGAATTAAATTTCAGGAAAATGAGTGTCAGATGAAGACAAAATGGAAGCTGGATAAAACTTCCTCAGCGGAGTGCCCCCCTCATTTCGGACAGAGCGCTAAGGCGGTTATTTTTTGACCAGCCCTACTTAGCTAGACTTTTGACTCAATTGTGCCGAATTTACTGAAACACTGACGCAGTCAGTGTTTCAGTAAATTCGGCGCTAAAACCGATCGCATCCGCAGCCTTTGCCCGAATGCGCGAACTGGGTGTGGGGCTTTTGGGGGTTTCGACTTTTTCCATTAAGGATTGCTATAGGATATTTGAAGTCCTGTTCATACCGTCGCCCAGATGAGGTATTGGAGATCATTGCATGATTCACATTGGAAGGGCTTTTCCCCTTGTATCGGTTGGTCTGGTGGTGATCACAGGCTGCAGTGAAACGCGACAGGCCCAGTGCAATCGATTAATCACCGTTGCAAATCAGGCGGTGCGGGAAGTAGAGGCAGTGGTTCAGGCCAATCAGATGCCGAATAATGAGGCATTTCTCAAGGTGGCTGACAGCGCTCAAAAAGCCAAAACGGAAATGCAGGCGGTACAGTTAACCGATCCTCAACTGGTAGCGTTCCGCGATCGCTACGTCAGCCACTATGACAAGCTCGGCCAATCTGCTCGCACCCTGGTCGATGCCATCCAGAAGCAAGATTTTGCGATCGCGAAGCAAGCTCAGGAGTCGTTTCAGGCCGTGACTCGGGAAGAACCGGATCTGGTGAGTGAAATTAATGGTTACTGCAATGGCACGGAGGATTAATATCGCCGTTCTAAATCGTTTGTGAGGAGGGGCGCGGGCTATGCTCGCGCCCCTTCTGCCAATGGATTTATGACTGGATGTTCAATCCCCAAAACGCTCGCTGCCCACAGGCTCACAAGCCACTTTTGCTCATCCGATGGCAGATCATTCACCTCAACAAACGGCCACAATTGCCGCGTCATCTGTAGGGTGCGATTGAGGCAGGCAAACAGCAGCAGATGATGTTCTTCAGGCAAAAAGTTCTCCTGCAAAACCACTTTTGTACAGTCAATGCAATGCTGGGTCCAGGCAGCGAGCGCCCGTTCCCGCTCCCAAACTTTCCACTGATGATGTTCAGTGGTTTGGGCCATGCGCTTGTAGTAGAGGGTTTCTGGGAGCCGATGTAAGGTGCCCCGGCAGGCAAGCTGTAGCAGCCAGGTGGAATCTGCGGCGAACCCCCGGTAAGGATTGTCGATCAGGCGGAGCGCATCCTGCACAACCGAGCAACGAACTAATCCCCGATAGACAACCGAGTTGAATTGGGCACTCAGAAAACGCAACACGCGGTCCAGGCGATTTCCGACCAGGGATTCCTGGATGATGATGTGGTTCTGGATGCCAAAACACTGGATATCACAGTAGACAGCGGCAGCGGCAGGACACTGCAACAGGTAATCGTACAAGCGCTGGAGATAGTCCGGACTGATCCGATCATCGTGGGGGATGACACAGACATAGGGCGATCGCACCTGATCCAACAGAAAATTAGTATTACCCACCCAGCCCAGCCTTTGAGGTTGTTGAACGATCGTAAATCGGGCATCCTGCGCAAATGTTTGACAAATCTCGGCAGATTCATCCTCACATTGATCCACCGAGATCAGAACTCGAATGTTAGAAAACGATTGGGATTGAATGTCATATAGCGTTTGTGCAACGACCGCTGCTCCGTTGTAGACAGGTACACAAACAGTGATCTGAGCATCATCCTGGGGCGATCGTAATGAATCCATTTTGCACTGGGTGAGTAAACCACACATTCTACTGGTTCGACATCGCTACTGTAGTGCAATAACAACAACTCTATACGCTCCCTGTAATCCGATCGCTCACCTCCATTGCGTAATAAGGCGCGATCGTATATTTGCCCGTATCAACGGAGTGATAGTTTCCGACCGAGTGAATCCCGATTTTGTAGCGGTGGTGCAGTTCGCTGGCGATATCATCGATATCTGTCTTCCCCCAGGCAAAAATTTCTCCCCCCCGGATGGTTCTGTCCAGAATGTCGTCGGGATGGATCTGGTGCAGCACCGGGTGAATGGCGGCCAGTTGGTCGAAGCTCTTCGTAAAAATGGCGTCGAGTCTTTCTGGAGTTGTCGTTTTCATCCAGTTTGGGGGAGATAAGTCCTGGGACATGCCAATCATGCATTCGGGATACCAGGAGAAATAAATTTTGTGGTTCTGAAAATTCACCACATCACCAAAGCAGCCCAGCATCAGCGTGGTAGAAGGAATCATCGGATAAGCGCGGCGAAACTGGAGATAAATGCCAAGCTTATAGCGGTGCAGCCACTGACGAGTTGGCCGCATGCCCATGCTGGCATCCAGTTGAAGACGCCCCTCCCAGAGGCAGTTCACCACCCGGTCATAGGGAATGCAGATCTGGTCTTCTCCCTGTTCAACCGTAACGGCAACTTGTCCATTATCGAGGAGCGTTGCCTGCTCGACCCAGGTGTTGCCCAACCAGTTGATTTTCGGTTGGTCGAAGACGGCCTGCCGCAACAGATCTGCGACCCAGGCAGTGTCGATTGCGTGTTCAATGGTGCGATAGGCAGTTGTGATTTGACCAGGGTCAAAGATGGCTTCCGTTTCTGGTTGAGGCAGCTTCTCGAAGACAAAATCGCCGGGTAAATCGAGGTAATCCAGGTGAGTTGAGGTGCGCAGTTCCCGGTACAGCGTTTCAATCTGCTGAAAATGAGTATGTATGGCACTCTCCGACAGCATGGACTGGGCATGGATGCCATAGACAAAGGGCGTTGACAGGTGTTGCTGAAGATCGCTGAGATCGCACCATCGTTGCAGCAGCGCAGAAAAGTGAAAGGCTCCAACAATCAGTGTTTTCGCAGTACTGAAATCAGGCTCATTGGCGTAAATAAACCCCAGGTGGATTTTACCCTCATTCCCCAAACTCGCCTGGGTCACGGGAGTCGCCTGCTGATCCAACAAATCAACCTGAAATCCCCGTTTGGCCAGTTCCAGTGCAGTGCAGGAACCCAGAATTCCAGCACCCAATACAGCAATTCTCATTATGGTGTTGTTCTAGACGTATGGTTGGTTTTGGCGGGAGCGTTGCGTTGCGCCGCTCCCGCCAAAACCAACCACACTTTTGAAACATGATCTCTCAACATCCCGTTTCCTGCGACTGGTTGAGCTGTCGATGCAAACTTTCCAGATGCTGCCAGAAAAAAGGCTGATCCGGCAGCAGACGAGCGGCAACATTCTCAGCGGCGATCGCCCCCTCAATATCTCCCAGATGAGCCAGTACCAGACTCAAACCGTGGTGATAATATGCCTGGTCTGCATCCAGTGCGATCGCCTCCTGATAGCACGATTGTGCCGATGCCCATTGCTCCGTCTGCGAATACAGATGTCCCAGATGGCCCCAGGCATAGGAGAGTGTGGGGTCTAGCGTCACAGCCCTGGTTTCGGCGGCGATCGCCTGCTCGATTTGCCCACTGCGGGCAAGCACCTGACCCAGGTTGCTGTGAATGTAGGCAATATCTGGATTGAGGGCGATCGCTTTGTGAAAGGCTGCCGTTGCTTCCTCCAGTTGCTCCCGTTGACGGTGTAAGTGCCCCAGATGCGCCCAGATGTGGGGTTCAACAGGAAGCAGGGTAATGGCGGATTGGACTGCCACAATAGCAGCATCAAACTTTCCCTGAGCGGCCAGTACGCGACTCAGACCATCGTAGAAATAGCCATCGTTTTCCAGCGTGAGCGCTTTTCGATAACTCGATTCTGCCAGTTCCGGATGGTGGTTTTTGGCGTACAGATTACCCAGACGATTCCAGGCGTAAGCCTGTTCAGGAGCCAAGGCGGTAGCGATCTCCTGAGCGGCGATCGCTTCCTGCAAGCGGTTTTGCTGATTCAGTGAGGCCGCCAGGGTTTCGTGGAATTCAGCGATGCTGGCGTCGATTGCCAGCGCTCGTCGCACCTGGATTTCTGCCGTCACTGCATCCCCACGCTGGACTTGATTTTTCGCCTCGCGGGCGTAGAATTCGGCCAGCACAGGTTGGGCTGCGGGCTGCTGGTACAGTGCAAACGGCAGGGAGGGGGATGCATTTTCTCCACTCCAGACGCGACTGAGCCAGAGGCTGACCAGCATAGACTGTTCGACCGGAGGCAGGTCATTGATTTCGAAAAAGGGCCACATCTCCCGCGTCATGCGGAGGGTGCGATTGAGGCAGGCAAACAGCAGGAGATGGCGCTCCTCCGGGGCAAACTCCTCCGCCAGGACAACCTTCGTGCAGTCGGCACAGTGCTCGACCCAGGCGGCGATCGCCCGTTCCCGCTCCCAGGATTTCCATTTGTGGTGTTCGGTGGCGGGGTCCAGCAAACAGAAGTACAGTCTTTCTGGCAGGCGGTGCAGGGTACCCCGACAGGCCATTTGCAGCGTCCAGACGGTTGACGCCCCAAAACCTTTGTAGGGATTTCCTTTGAGCCGCAGCGATTCCCCGATTATCGATCGCCGCATCAATCCCCGCATGGCACAGACATTAAATTGAGCGCTGAGGAATCGTAGAACCCGGTCGAGCTGATCCCCTGTGGATGGCTCCTGGATCATGACGTGGTTTTGCAGGCCAAAACACTGCACATCGGGATAGACGCCAGCCGCTTCCGGGAATTGTTGCAGATAGTCGTAGAGCCGTTGCAGCGCATTTGGATCGAGGCGATCATCGTGGTGCATGATGAACAGATACTCGGTTTGCACCCGATCCAGCAAAAAGTTGGTGTTCTGTACCCACCCGAGTTGCTCAGGCTGTGCAAAAACTTGAAACCGAGCATCAGCTTCAAATTTCTGACAGACGGCAACGGAGTCATCCCGGCTAAAATCCACCGAGATCAGTACAGAAATGTTCGTTAATGTCTGCTGCTGAATATCCCGGAGTGTTTTCTCCACAAAGCTTGCTCCGTTATACACCGGAAGGCAAACCGTGATGGGAGGCAACGGGGGAGCGAGCGATGGCATAGGCACAGCTAAAGGGGTAGAAACCCATTCCCTATTATGATATGCACTAAAATTCTATCGCCCCAAAATAACTGGACTTTGACTAAATTGCGCCGATTTTTTCTGAAAAGCTGACGCAGTTGGCTCTTCAGAAAAAATCGGTACTAAAACTAAAGGTGCCGCGAAACGCTCTCGTAGAGAGCGTTTTGCGGCATTGTAGGAAAAATAGTCAAAACTCCAGAAAATAACCAGAGTGACGCAAATTTGCTGCCCTCAAATCAAAGCCCTATTTTCATTGAGAGCCGCGCTTAGCGCGGCTCTCAATGAAAATAGGGCTTTACGGCGCTATGCAAGCGCATGAGGTATAAAATTTTTGTTGAGAGCTGCGTGGAGCGCAGCTCTCAACAAAAACTTTGGTTCTACAGCACTTTGCAAGTGCATCTGGTACAAACTTTTTGTTGAGAACCGCGCGGAGCGCGGTTCTCAACAAAAAGTTTGGTTTTAGTTCAGCGCAAAGCGCTGGATCAACTGGTCTTAAATTCGTTGTACAGATCCTGCCACACTTTTTCTGGCTGCTTCACGGGTAACTGACGAGCGCGGGTAAGCTCCAGTTGCTTTTCGATCACCATTATCTTCGAGTCTGCTTTGTCGGGAATGTAGCCCAGCAGATTCTTCTCGGCGTCGCTCATGAAACCTGATGCCTTCAAGTTGGGGGCAATCCCCTTGTAGGCTTTAGCGTTGGCCAGACGCGCCTGAGTTTCGGGGAGCGACATATACTTCACCCACTCCAGCGCCAGTTCCTTGTTCTTGCTGCCGGAGGCCAGGGTTGCCCCTTCACTCCAGCGAATTGATCCCTCTTTGGGCACCACAGCAGTGAAATTACTCTTACCGTCGGCGATCGCATTCTGGATCAGCCAATCACCTACAGGCCCCGCTACCACGCTCTCATTAATAAAGGCGTTGGTGATGTCCTGAATATTGGGAGTAATCAGTGCCACGTTGGGCTTCACCTTGATCATCCACTCTTTCACCTTCTGGAGCTGATCGTCGGTGAGGTCATAGGGATTGGGGTTGTCGGGAAACAGGGCAAGGCTGGCGTTACCCATGTTGGGCAAATACCAGTCGAAGAAGGCCAGTTTGCCCTTGAGGTCGGGGCGGGTGAGGAACTCCCAACTGGTGACCTCTTCGGGTTTGATGAACTTGGTGTTGATGGCGATCCCATAGTTGCCAAAGCGAGTGCCCACTGCCATCATCTTGTCGCCCTGGAAGAAACCGGGGAACTTCTGGTAGACAGGATGGTAGTTGGCCAGTTCAGGGAAATCGGCGGCATTGAGAGCATCTACAGCTCCCAGCTCAACTAATTTCTGCACGTATTCGCCGTCAGAAATGATGCCATCAAAGGTTCCAGGAGGTGACTGATTGAAGGTCTGGAGCATCTGCTCACCACCCACATAGGTCTTAAATTCAACTTTGACGCCCTTTTCCTGCTCGAACTTACCGATTACCTCCGGTTCGTCATATCCCGCCCACGAGAGAATGCGCAGAGTACCGCCACCACCTGCTGCGGGGCTACCGCCTGCGGCTGCAGGACTGGCCTCTGAGGTAGTGTTGGACGGAGCAGAAGCACAGCTTGTGAGCTTGGCAGTCGCCGCAGTCAATGAAGCTACCGACGCATACTGAATAAATTTGCGACGGCTCACAGATTGAAAAAATGAACCTTGAGATGAATCAGATCTTCGAGTGTTCATAGTAGTAATTGAGACTTTAATGAGAACAGTAAGATGAACGATGGAACGAGCGAGTGAGAGCAATCTTTAGGGACGCACCCCCCTCAGTCCTCTTGCTAAGGAAGGAGGAACTGTGGCCCCCTCCCCTTAGTAAGGGGAGGGTTAAGGCGAGGTCAAAGCGCCGGACTAACATTGCGACAATGATCGACTAAACCGATTGATCGAGAGGGGCTGACTGAAGGCTTTTGCCAGCGTTTGTTCGATCGCGGGTTTCAGCCGATCGCCTTGTTCCCAGACCTGCTGTCGGTGCTGTTCATATTCCGGCAGATGCTCCCGGAGTTCAGCCAGGATGTCGGCTTCATTGACGGTGAGAACATGGCCATTTTCTACCACCAGTTGACCGTTGATAAACACCTTGCGAATTGAATCACCGCGCTCTGCATACACCAGGTGAATGGGAATCTGATTTCGGGGAGTGAAACTAAGGGTGTTCAGATCGTATAGCACCAGGTCGGCCTTCATGCCGGGGGCGATCGCCCCCACCTCCTGTTGCAGCATCGCCGATCGCGCACCACCATAGGTCGCCCACTTCAGCACATCAGCGGCTCTGGGATAGCGATCATAGGGCGCATCCATAATCGAATGGGCCAGCCCTGCCGTCTTGATCACATCAAACATATTGAAGGAGTCATTGGAACTCATACCGTCTGACCCCAGGGCAATATTCACTCCCGCATCCAGCAGTTCCCGAATTGGGGCAATGCCACTGCACAGGCGATGATTGCTGACTACATTGTGAATTACTGTCGCATCGGCGGCGGCAATTAGTTCAATGTCCTCTGGAGTGAGCCAGACACCGTGGGCGATCGCCGTCCGGTGCGTTAGAATTCCATGTCGCTTGGCGTAGGCCACGACGGATTCACCATAGAGTTCGGGTCCCGTTACCGCCTGCGTTTTGGTTTCCAACAAGTGGGTATGGATGGGAATGTCATATTCCTGTGACAGATCCGCAATCCGGTGCATCATTTCCGGTGTTACCCGCTGCGATGCAGAGGGAGCCAGAATCAGCGTCATCAGCCCTTTGTAGCCGTGCCACTTCTGGTAAAGCTGCCGGAAGAGGGCAATCCAGTCGTCGTCCGAGAGACCTTTTGCCGCCTCCAATTCCTGCTTCAGCTCAGGCGACAGGAAGTCACCCAGATAGGGAATCGTGTGGTGCAGGGGCTGATTAATATTGTGCAGAGATAAGCTAACCCGCAATCCCAGGTCGGTATATGCCTGCGCCACGGCACCAAACAGTTCGGGCGTCGTGTAGGGCAATTCGATCAGATCATCCTGAATTGTCGTGCCACCATATTTCACCATTTCCAGGGCACCAATCAGGGTGCGGAGGTAGCACAGCCGGGGCGAAAGATGCTGCGATCGCAATGGAGGATAGGTGTAGAGCATCCACAGTTCCAGCGGCGAAGCTTCGTGGTTGCCCTTCTCCAGAATCTCCATGGAGTGAGCATGGGCATTGACAAAACCAGGAATCAGCAGGTGCTCTCTGGCGTCAATCAGGGTTGCTTCAGGACTGACCTGTTCGATACTGGGGGCGACCTGCGCGATGCGATCGCCCTCAATCAAAACATCGGCAGTGCGAGGGGTGAGGTCAAGAGAACCGTCGGGCTGGGGGGTGAAGGGGAGGACGGTTGCATTTTTGATCAGGAAAGAACCGAGATTCATTGGGTGAGGTAATCTCCCTTCATATTCTGCCTAAGCATAGAGGGGGCGAATACCACAAAATGTAGCAGGTGATACTTTTTGTGGCGATCGCCATCCGAGTTAGAACAGGAGTGCGGGGACAGCCTCCCCTCACAGGGCGTGACCCTCTACCCCCCATTCCAACAACCCCAGGGCTATTTCATTCTCAAATCAATCCTGATATGGTACGAGCAGGGTAGGATGGGCAAAGCGAAGCGTGCCCATCAATGCATACGAATGGTGATGGGCACGGATTGCCGTCCTTTGCCCATCCTACAGTTCAACCTTGGGTAAATTCATACCCCAAATCGAGAATGAAATGACCCTGCCAACAACCCTGGCTACAGATATTACCTCGGCAAAATTTTAGCAAAAGTTAAATAGAACGCTTTGTGTGGTGCGCGAAGCGCACCACACAAAGCGTTCTATTTAACTGCCGAAGTAATATGCTGGAGTTTTGACTAATTTTTAGTGCCACGAAACGCCCTCAGCGAGAGCGTTTCGCGGCATATTTAACTAGCGCCGATTTTCTCCAAAACGCTAACGCAGTCAGCATTTTGGAGAAAATCGGCGCAATTTAGTCAAAAGTCCAGTACTAAACCCAAATTCTGGCAGGCGCGACGCTACAGCGTCGCGCCTGCCAGAATTTGGGTTTCAGATAAACTCTAAGCTGCCGCCGCCAG
>CAZVXA010000184.1:0-13135 GCA_964630955.1 uncultured bacterium
CGGGGGGCAGGGCGGGTGGTGGCCTGCTATACTGCGCGGGATTGGTAGATGGGCGGTGCGGTGAGCGTCAGTCGAACCGTGGATGGGTAGATGGGTGGATGGGTGGATGGGTGGGTGGATGGGTGGATGGGTGGATGGGTAGGGGTTTAGCATTCGGGCTGATCAGTTATGGGGAAGTCATAGCCTGTAATACCCGAATGCTAAACCCGTACGGATGGATGGCCGTTCGTCTGTACAGATTTGCCGTAGTCGAAGGGCCGATCGCCCCGTCCACATATCAAAACAGGTGAAGGCATGGGTAAGAGCGCGAAGCAGTTTTTACGGTGGGTGGTTCTGGGGGGTGTGTTGTTCTTCCTGGGAAAGGCGCTGAAGGATAACTGGCAGGCAGTGACAACAATTCGGTTGGGGGCATCGGGGTGGGGAATGCTGGCGATCGCCCTCCTGATTACCCTCTTTGCTCATGTCTGGTCGGGTGGGGTTTGGGGACTCATTCTACGAGAACTGAATCAGCCTGCGGGGTGGTTGTGGGCGGTGCGGGTGTACCTGCGGACGAATATTGCCAAGTATCTGCCGGGGAATGTCTGGCACTTCTATGGCAGAGTCATGGCGGCGAAGCAGGCGGGGGTGGCGCTGGGGTCTGCGACCCTGAGTGTTTTGCTGGAGCCATTGCTGATGGCGGCGGCGGCGCTGCTGATAGCGCTGCTGAGTCTACAGAGGTTGAGTCCGTTGATGCCGCTGCTGGCGCTGGGGGGGGTGTTGATTGGGATTCATCCCCGGTTGATCAATCCGGTGCTGGCGAAGTTGAAGCGATCGAAGGCGAAAGACATTGCCCTGGATGAGTCCACCCCGCTGCGGTTAAACCGCTATCCGCTGCTGCCGCTGCTGGGGGAGGTGGTGTTTTTGCTGCTGCGGGGGGCGGGGTTTCTGCTGATTGTGGCGGCCATCAGTCCATTGCAGCCCGGACAGGTGCCTGTGCTGCTGGGGGCGTTTTCGTTCTCCTGGCTGCTGGGGCTGGTGGTGCCGGGTGCGCCGGGGGGATTGGGGGTGTTTGAGGCAACGGCGATCGCCCTCCTGCACAATACGTTACCTACAGGCATTACCCTGAGTGCAGTCGCTCTGTATCGGCTGATCAGTACTGCAGCGGAGGCGATCGGGGCAGGTCTGGCCTCTTTGGGGAAACCGCCCGGAAACGCTTTTGCCGAAACTGCCGTCAAGGGGACTGAGGGGAGCGATGGATAGATTTTGGCTGTTGCTTAATCCAGATATAATTTTTTGATTGTGTGGCGCGCGGAGCGCGCCACACAATCAAAAAATTATATTTCAAATCAGCAACGCCAGATTATAAAATTACATTTCATAAAATTACACTGAGGATCAACTGAATCTGCCCGTTTCTCTCCTGGGGCTTGACTGACGCTATATGATGAATAACTGCAAATTCTTGTGCCGCCTATGAACCCAGCACTGATTGTCCAGGGGCATCCCGAAAACACTCTGACCGTTGCCGACCGACCTTATCTGTCGGTGGTGGTGCCCGTCTACAACGAGGTCGAGAGCCTGCCGCATCTGGTGGAGGCGATCGCCACAACTCTGCAAGAAGCCAACCTCGACTATGAAATCATCTGTGTAGATGATGGTTCCAGGGATGGTTCAGTCGAGCAGTTAAAGCAAATGTCCCAGAGCCGCAATGACCTGCGGGCGGTGCTGCTGCGGCGCAACTATGGGCAAACGGCAGCCATGGCGGCGGGGTTCCACTATGCGCTGGGAGACGTGATCGTGACGCTGGATGCGGATTTGCAGAACGATCCCAAAGACATTCCCATGCTGGTGGATAGGCTGAACGACGGTTACGACCTGGTGAGCGGCTGGCGCAAGAATCGCCAGGATGCGGCCCTGACCAGACTGTTGCCCTCAAAGATTGCCAACTGGCTGATTGCCAAGGTGACAGGCGTGGAACTGCACGACTATGGCTGCTCTCTGAAAGCCTATCGTTCTGAACTGGTGAACGATATGAAGCTGTATGGCGAACTGCACCGCTTTCTGCCGGCGCTGGCCTTCATTGAGGGAGCGAGGATTACCGAAGTACCCGTGCGCCACCACGCCCGTCAGTTTGGCCAGAGTAAGTATGGTCTGGGGCGGACTTTCCGGGTGTTGATGGATCTGCTGACTATCTTCTTTATGAAAAAATTCCTCACCCGTCCGATGCACGTCTTCGGCTGGTTTGGGCTGGTGGGTATGTTGACGGGCTTGCTGCTGGGCATTTACCTGACCTTCCGCAAGCTGGGGCTGGACGAGGATATCGGCAATCGTCCCCTGCTGGTGCTGGCGGTGGTGCTGTTTCTGGGGGGCTTGCAGGCGTTTAGCTTTGGCCTACTGGCGGAATTGTCGATGCGAACTTATCACGAGTCGCAGAATCGCCCCATCTATCGGGTGCGTGAGGTGGTGGGTTCAGGGAAAGCCAGGACGCAGGCTTAAAAATCTATCATTCCTGTTCTCCAGTAGAACGGGCGTTACGCCCGTTCTACTGGAGAACAGGATCAAATTTCCCCAAATCAGTCAGCATGGTAAGTGCGATCGCCAAACGACTCTGGCAACCCAGGAAGCTATCATTTCAGTGCTGGCTGCTGTTCTTTGCCAGTGGTCTGATTTACCTGCTCAACAATCAGGTGATCTCGTCGAACGACAATCTTCCAGCCACCCTGATTGCGCTCCACTGGCTGGAACATCACACCCTGCATCTGGATCTGTTCGGGACGGCTCCAGCCTACACCATGCCGGATGGCACCACGGCCTATTTTTTCACCAAGGCACCGAATGGGCATCTCACATCGTCTTACCCGATCGGCTCGGTGATTGTGAGCTACCCCCTGTATTTCCTCTGCTTCGTCTATCTGAAAGTCTCAGCTTTCATTAACGCTGGCTTTCGTTTCAGCGACCTGTCAATCGATCTGACATCGGCAGACTTCAACCAGCAGCGGATGGAACTGGAGAAGCTGGCGGGAGCAATTCTCACGGCGCTGGCGAACGTTTGCTTTTACCTGGTCTGTCGCCTCAAGTTCTCCCCGGCGGCGGCGCTGTTGACCACCTTCATCTTTGCCTTTGCCACCTCAAACTGGGTTGTCAGTTCGCAGGGGTTGTGGCAGCACACCGTCACAAATTTACTCCTGACGGCGGCGCTGCTCTGTCTGTTCAAGGCGAATCGGGCGGAGTCGTTACAGTCTGTGAAACTGCTGCTGGCGATCGCCGGTTTTCTCACGGGTCTCCTGCCGGGCACACGGGTGACCAACTATGTCTTCGTAGTGCCGATCGCTCTCTACGTGGCGCTGGTCTATCGCAGGCAGGCCGTTTATTTTCTGTTGGGGGCGGCTTCCTTTCTGCTGAATGCGGCATGGAACGTCTACTATTTTGGTTTTGGGGTGCGATCGCTGCTAATTGGGGGCTATGCCGATCTGCTGCGGAAGGGGGTAGGTAGCTACCGATTTGAATGGGAGTACTTCAGGGCGGCCTTCTGGGGGTTATTGTTCAGCCCCAGTCGGGGGCTGCTGGTGTACTCTCCGGTGGTGCTGCTGGCGGCCCCCGGACTGCTGCGGGTGTTTCAGCAACGTCGGGGTGGGGAGGAGAAACTGGTGCTGGGGCTGACGCTGAGTTCGGCCATTCTGTTCGTCAACATCGCCTTCTTTGTGCCCTGGTGGGGCGGCATCAACTTCAGTAGCCGCTACCTGGTCGATTCCTTACCGATTGTGTGCCTGCTCATCGGCTACTTCCTGCACGGGTTGTTTGAGGGGGTTCGCCCGGTCAAACCACAAGCGTTTGCGCTGATTTTTGCGGTGGTGCTGGCACTGACGGCCTATTCTACTGCGGTGCAGGCGATCGGCAGCTTCAGCCGCCCCCACCTCTGGGATACAGTTCCCTACTTCGACCCAGAGCGCTATTGGGACTGGAACGATAACCAGTTGGAGCGTCACACCCGCAATCTGTTGATGAGAATCCACCCGCCCTTCGGGAATCGCAAGGAATATTTCAGGCAGTTGGACGGCGTGGTGGAACGGTTGAAGCTGGACAGCGGCCAGGAAATTACTGGCGTGTTGTCGGTTAGCCCCGCTCGCTATGTCAAGGTTTGGGCGGAGGTGAAAAATACGGGAGCCGTACCCTGGTATGGCTACAACACAGGTGCAGTGCGAGGCAGGGTGGTGTTGAAGACCAAATTTATTGATGGCCAGGGGAAAGAAGCGTCGCCCACGCTGGACAGCTATTTGTATCTGCAAGATGTGGTACAGCCCGGTCAGGTGGGACTTGCCGTTGGCTATCTGGGATTTCCCCATCCCCGTGGTCGTTACCAGGTAAAGTTTGACTTGCAGGCGCAGGAGATGGGTTCCTATGGGCAACAGGTGGATGGGGCATCCTATTCGATAGAAGCGTTTGCGAGGTAGGGTTTGGGGAACTGAGGATAACAGTTGCGAGTCCCAATCGCTTGACAGAAGGTTAACAAATTGGTTGATTAGACTCATTGCGTTAGGGATTCGGTGTCACAAGGTCATGACGGTAAGACAAACAACGACGACGAAATCGGCTTCTTCCAGTCACCACCCCCTGGTGTCGGTAGTGATGCCCTGCCTGAACGAGGAGGAGGCGATCGCCACCTGTATCGAGAAGATTCAGAACACCTTTGACAGAGCGGGGATCGATGGCGAGATTGTGGTGTGCGACAACGGCTCCACGGATCGCACGGTCGAGATCGCCGAAGGTATGGGGGTGCGAGTCGTCCACCAGCCCCTACGTGGTTATGGCAATGCTTACATCATGGGCTTCTCACGGGCGCGGGGGCAGTACCTGATCATGGGCGACGCCGACGACACCTACGATTTCACGCTGATCCCGAATTTTCTGGAGTGCCTGCAAAACAAGGGCTATGATTTCGTGACGGGGAGCCGCTACCTGGGTGGAGGACACGCCACGATTCCTCTGCTGCACCGTTTTCTGGGCAACCCCGCTCTTACCGCCCTGTTGAATTTCCTGTTTGGCACCCGCTACACCGATGTCTACTGCGGGTTCCGGGGGTTTACCCGCGAAGCCTATGACCAGATTCAGCCCGTCAGTCCGGGGATGGAGTTCAACCTGGAACTGGCGATCAATGCGGGACTGGCAAAACTGAAGATTACCGAAATTCCGATTCAGCTCCGCCCCCGCATCGGAGAATCGAAGCTGCGAACATTGCAGGATGGGTGGCGCAGTCTGCGGATGATGATGCTCTACTGCCCCAATAAAGTCTTTTTGCTGCCGGGGGCGACCCTGCTGCTGCTGGGGCTGCTGACCCACCTGATTGTATTGCTGGGGTTGGTGCAACTGGAGGGGCGATCGCTCGGGGCTGTCACAGGGGTGTTCGCTACGGTATTCAGCGTGGTTGGGTTTGAGATCCTGAGTCTGGGGCTGTACGCCAAGACCTACTCCTGGAGCCGCCGCTTTGACCGCCACAACGCATTACTGCAACGCTTCTACAAACGGTTTAATCTGGAAACAGGTCTGATCAGCGGAGCAGTGCTGGCGCTGTTGGGCGGCACGATTCTGACCTCGCGGGTGATCGCCTGGATTCAATCGGGCTTTCTGCCGCTGGAGCGGCCAGAATGGGTGTCCTTCGCTGCCACCCTGGTGATCATTGGGTTTGGCACGATCTTCTCCTCTTTGTTCATCTCCGCCATGTCGATGACCAGAGATACCTTTTCGTTACTTCAGCGCGAATAGCCGTTCCAGCGATTCTGGCGCATGGCTCGACCGACGGTGACGTTGATCTGTGCGCCAATCAAGAGCGTAAGCGAACTGAGATTCAGCCATAGGAGCAGCAAAATCCCGGCGCTGAGTGCGCCATAGGTGATGCTGTAGTTGGCAAAGTATCTCACATAGAAGCGCAATCCAACGGAGAGCACTGCCCAGAGCAACGCTGCAATGATTGCTCCCGGCAGAATCGGCGTGTCGTGCTTGCGCTGGCTGGGACCATAGCGGTAGAGAAAGCTGAAGCCCAGCGCCAGGATGAGCATCGCCAGCAGCCAGCGGATGGGATTGAGGACTTCCACAAACGAAAGTTGGGGAATATCCACCCGGCTCAGCACAAACTGCACCAGCAGGTCGCTGATAAAGATAAAGAAGGAAGCCACCAGGACAAAGCTGATGGCGACCAGGGTCAGCAGCACGGAGGTGATCTGCGATTCCAGAAACGGTCGGCGCTGATCGTTGGGCGTCTGGTGGATCTGATCCATTGCCGCCATCGCCACCCGGATCGCGCCAGAGGCTGCCCAGAGGGCGATCGCAAAGCTGATGGAAAAAATTTGCCCACTGCGGGGAATTTCAATCTCACGGGCAAAGCCCGCCAGCAGATTTACCACCTCCTGCGGGGCAAAGCCCAACCACTGGTCTACGAGTGTCTTCACCTGGTCCAGGGAGATGTGAAAGGAGCCAATTACCGTCAGCCCCGCAATCAGCGCTGGGAACATGGCCAGGGTGTTGCTGTAGGCCATTTCTGCCGCCAGTCCGGGGAGTCGCTGTCGGTTCGTCTCCTCAATCACTCGCAGCAACACATCCAGGTTGAGATGGCGGAAGAAGCGGAAGAATTGATTGAACACGGACTTTTTGCTCCAGAGATCGTGCAGGTGAATTTGGATTGGGTAAGGAGATGCGCTGCGACGCACCTTTCTACCTTAAATACAGCACTTTGCAAGTGCATCTGGTACAAACTTTGTGTTGAGAACCTCGCGGAGCGAGGTTCTCAACACAAAGTTTGGTTTTAGTTCAGCGCAAAGCGCTGTATGACGGTTTGAATTTGGATTTTGGGGGCAGTGCGGTGCGCCGCACTGCTCTGCTTGAACCCGAAAGTGTGAATTTGGAATTTAAGACAGTGAAGTGCGGCGCGCCGCACTTCACTGTCTTAAATTCCAGGGTGTACATTTGATGGGGGGTTTGTGGTTATTCTGGTAATGGCGAATCGGTAATAGGGAATAGGGCAGTTTTATTCAGGCTGCACGACCTGTTACCTGTTACCCATTACCCGCTAATTTCTCGATTATGTCCACCGAACCCAAATCCAAGTCCACTAACAAGTCCAGCAACAAGTCCGCTTTCTGGGAAAACCTTCAGGTGCTGGCGATCGCCCTCGTCATTGCCCTGCTGATCCGCTTGTTTGTGGCAGAACCCCGGTATATCCCTTCAGAGTCGATGGTGCCGTCCCTGCTGGTGGGCGATCGGTTGGTGGTGGAAAAGGTATCCTACTATTTTCGGCCACCGCAGCGTGGGGAGATTGTGGTGTTCAACCCACCCCCCCAGCTTCAGCAACAAAATTTCACGGAAGACCAGGCGTTTATCAAGCGGGTCGTTGCTCAGGGAGGAGACACGATTCAGGTGACGGGCGGGAAGGTCATTCTTAACAATCAACCGTTGCAGGAACCCTACATTGCGGAACCACCCGCCTACGAAATGCCCCCAGTCACTGTGCCAGCCAATTCCTTCTTCGTCATGGGTGACAACCGCAACAATAGCGACGATTCCCACGTTTGGGGATTTCTGCCGCGCCGCTACATCATCGGACGGGCCATTTTCCGGTTCTTCCCCTTCAGTCGGGCAGGGTTCTTGCAGGCGGAACGGGTAGGATCGCTGCGAGTAGTGGCGGTAGAACCGATGAAGGTGGGTCGCTGAGCGTTGAATTAGAAGCGGTTCCAAAAGCAATTCCACCCGCATCGCGGGTGGAATTGCTTTTGGAACTGCTCTTCAACCCCTACAGGGAGTTGGTCGGTTCAGCCGCTTCAGTGGCCACCGTTGCTGCCGGAGCCGGGGCTGGAGGCGCAGGCGCAGGCGTGGGGACGGGAGTCACGGGTTTAGCAGCAACGGGAGCAGGAGCAGGAGCCGTGGGAGCCGATGACTCAGGCAATCCCAGTGCTTTTTTGGCCTGCGACAGCGTTGAACTGAGGCTGGTTTTGCCAATGTTGGCGATCGCCTTGCTGGCCTCACTCACAATGCGTTCGGGGCTGGTTTTTTCCATGTTGTCCAGCCAGTCCCGGAAGTCGCGTCCTGACTGGATCGAGAACTTCCAGAACCACTCAAAGCCGACGAGAAAAACGCAAAGGACGAGCCAGAACAGCGTCCCAGTTTCCTTCAGGACATCTCCTGTAAGCGCCCCTGCTTGCTGGTAGGTTTTGCCCGTTTCTGGGGCCGTGAGCAACTGCCATAGTTTGCTCCATTGCGCTTGAATTCGGTTCATGAGTCACTCCAGATGTTTCAGGCGATATAGGTGTTACAGCGCTTTTCAAGCGTGTACGGTCAACTGTGACCAGACCTCGGCAATTCAGACTTAACAATAGGATATTTCCGCACCTATTGTGTCATTTGCAAGGCCAAACGACTGCGTTGTTTAGCACACTTAACCGATGTTCTGCATGTCCAGCATCCAGAGTTTCCCGTTTTACAATACTTTCTCCAGAAATTGACAGGCGCGATCGCTCTTTGGATTGGAAAAGAACACCGCTGGCGTTGCGTCTTCCGCAATCTGACCTTGATCCAGAAAGAGAATGCGATCCGCCACCTCACGGGCAAATCCCATCTCGTGGGTGACGATTGCCATTGTGATTCGGGTACTGGCCAGCGATCGCATCACTTCCAGCACCTCTTTCACCATTTCGGGATCCAGGGCGGAGGTGGGTTCGTCGAACAGCATGATCTCCGGTTCCATGGCCAGGGCACGGGCGATCGCCACCCGTTGCTTTTGACCTCCAGAGAGACGTGAGGGATACACCTCTGCCTTTTCGCCCAGGCCCACCCGGTCTAGAAGCTGCATGGCCTTCTCTTCAGCTTGCGCTTTAGGAATGTTTTTCACCTTCATCGGCGCATAGGTGACATTCTTCAGCACCGTCATGTGGGGAAACAGGTTGAAGTGCTGGAACACCATGCCGATGTTCTGGCGAATTTTCATCACGTCGGTGCTGGGATCGGTGATGTCCACGCTGTCGATGTAGACTTTCCCCCGCGTGGGTACTTCCAGGAGATTGATACAGCGCAGGAAGGTAGACTTGCCAGAACCAGATGGCCCAATAATGGCCACGACTTCCCCTTTTTTGATTTCAGTCGAAATGTCCTGCAGGACGTCTAATCGACCAAACGATTTACATAAAAACTCTGTTCTAATCACTTTTTCTAAGTCTCCGTTCCAGGCGTTGAGCAAAGATGGTTAAACCAATGACCATCACGTAGTAGATCAGGCCAACAAAAATGAGGGGTTCAAAATAAATAAACTTTTCTGCCGCGACCACTGTGCCTCGACGCATCAAGTCTAGGGCACCCACTGTTGAGACCAGCGAGGAGTCTTTCAGGAGTGCAATACTTTCATTCACCAGGGCAGGCAGGATGTTTTTGAACGCCTGCGGCAGGATCACATCGGCCATCATCAATCGGTAAGGCACCCCCAGCGAGAGTGATGCTTCGCGTTGTCCCTTGTCTACGGCCATAATGCCGCCACGGATGGTTTCAGAACTGTAGGCGGCTGAGTTCAACGCGAAGGTAATGACCCCCGCCTGGAACGCAGAAATTTGATAGCCGATAAGCTGGGGAGTCGCATAGTAAATTAACGCCAATTGCAGAATCAGCGGCGTACCCCGGAAGATTGAAGTGTAGAAATTGGCAAACCAGCGAAGCGGTTTAATATTCGAGATTTTGAACAGAGAGAGGATGGTTCCCCAGGTGAAACCCAGCAGGGCTGAGACAAGAGTGAATTGAAGCGTGACAACAAGCCCACCCAGGATATAGGGAATGCTGGGGACAATTAATGAGAAGTCAAGGTTCATTCTTTAGCTGTTTATTCTATTAATGAATCAAATAATGTGCGCGGTTCGGCCCCTCGGGATCACGGATAAATTAACCTGGACTAATTTTTTGAGAGAAGCGCGGCGAAGCCGCGCTTCTCTCAAAAAATATTTGGTTTTATTTAATTCGTTCGAGTCAAACCGACCCAAAAATTAGGAGTTGGGTTGTCCGGACCGCGCATCGCCAAACCACTTGTTGACCAGCTTCTCGATCTCGCCGCTGGACTTCATCTCCTGTAGCACAGGATTGAACTCAGCCAGTAGTGGAGAGCCTTTGGGGAAGGCGATCGCAGACCCGGCCTCTCCTTCGTTGGGAATTACGTTAAATTCCAGTTCAGGATTCGCAGTGATAAATCCTTGAGCAACGGTATCTTCCATAATGGCCGCATCAATTCGTCCGGCCTTAATTTCCTGAACAATTTCGTTAATCCGGTTGAGCTGCACCACGTTTGCGCCCTGGATTTTCTTCGCAACTCCCTCCTGAATACTACCAAGCTGCACACCAACTTTCTTCCCGTTCAATGCAGCAGTGGTCTTCAGTCCACTCTCTTTTTTGCTGACAATCGTGTTTTTAGCTTCGAAATAGATATCCGAGAAGTCCACGTTTTGCTTGCGCTCAGCGGTGGGAGTCATCCCCGCCATGACGAAATCTGCACGCTTGGATTGCAGTGCTGGGATCAAACCATTGAAGTCAATATTGTTGATCTGGAGTTGATAGCCCAGCTTGCCAGTAATGTATTTAGCGATATCAACATCGAAACCGATAATCTCCTGGCTCCCGCTGGAGGTGTCGATAAATTCATAGGGGGGATAGTCAGCAGAGGTGGCCATCGTTAACGTTTTACCACCACTTCCCGAATCTGCCGTATTGGTCGAAGAATTACAGGCTGTTACCAAAAACACCGTCAGAACGGCGCTCAGAAGCATTGTTACAAAAAACTTGAAATGTCTCATCGCTCAGTAGGAAATCCTTTGCATGAAGGGTGAACCAGTAACCGTAGCGGGCATCCGTGGCAAATCTTCTGCACAAGCTGGGATAGTTTCTAAATTTGCCATAACACTTTGTAATAACCAGATTTCTTCTCTTTTCTTTTAGAAGAAACCGGGATCGCAGACGGGCTGCTCGCTAATTTCTTCATGTTCACCCCTGGAGGGATGACAAGCCTCCTGCAATCGGAGGATCTGTGAGGATGATTTTTGTCAGAAGAATCTGTTTCACCCGTCTGACGGGTGAAACAGATTCTTCTGACATGCTTATTCCAAACCTAATTCCCGCTTTAGCAAATTAATCGATTTCGCACCAATATAGTTTTCACTACAAAATATCTGTGGGGGACGAATCAGGTCTTCTCGTGCAGACTGGATCGCTGACTTCACCAATCCATAGCTGGCCTGGTCGCACCAGATAGTCTGTGCCCGACGCACCAGCGTTGAGACTTTGTGCGTGTCTTCAGCCTGGGCCGTCATCACCAGCAGTTCTTCCCCCCGCAAACTGTAGATCAGAACTTCGCCCGCTCGTAAAATTCCAGAACTGATGCTGACCAGGCCGATACATCCATCTTTGGGCAGGCTTTTGAGCAGTTTGAGTTCGCGATCGTAGTCGTAGATATCAATGGGGATCACCCGCACCGATTTGGGTTTGGCGATTTCCTCGGCTTCCCCGATGAAGTAGCGACTGGTGACGACGGTTCCGCCCCGTGCCTGGTCCAGCACCTCCGCCAGTTCCTCCATCGGTACGAGTTGAATGGGGATCTGGAGTGCCTGCTGAAGTTCACGCACCATCAGTTCTCCCGCGCCTAAATCCTGTCGGGGAGCGGTCACCAGCACCCGCGCGCTACACCGCAGTCGCCAGTCGATTTCACTCAAAAATAGTTCTCTAGCCTGGTTCAAGGAGCAGCCCTGACTGAGCAGTTCGTCCAGGCTTTTCTGCACGAGCTGAAAGGCTTGAGGGTACTGCTCCAGAATGGGCGATCGCCCTCCCTTGATGCCACCGCCCTCATCTCCCTGTGCCCGCACGTAGATGCCTGACCCGGCCTGGGCATCTACGATTCCATCAACTTCCAGTTGACGGTAGACTTTGCTGATGGTGTTGCGGTGCAATCCCGTCTGCATTGCCAGTTGCCGGGTGCTGGGCAGGCGATGTCCCGGTGGAAACTGTCGGGATGCGATCGCAAACCGGATCTGATTGTAGAGCTGGGTTGAAGCGGGGATTTCGCTATCCGTCTGGATATGAAAATCAACCATAGAGGGTTCTCCGGGATAAACGAGCGAGGCAAGGGTGGGGGCGATTGCCAGCAGTTTTGGAATAGGCGTATTTTCCTATGTCTCTATCAACTCTGGCCTTGTGACAGTTGTCTACACCCAGTTAGGTGAAGTTTTCGGTGAATTGCGGGGATATTCGTTGTGCCGCCTGCTGTGCGGGCGACACAGGTGAATTCTCCGGTTGACCGTGTACAGGTTCCATCGATCGGTACAATCGGGAGGTGTTGCAGTCAGCAGGACAGCCGATGACGACTTCTCTAGAGATCCGCACGGAATGGGTCACCTTTGACAGCGTTGGGGTTGCGGTGGATGCCTACGTTGCCACTCCAGTTTCACAGGGAAGTTACCCCGCAGTCGTTGTCATTCAAGAGATTTTTGGTGTCAATTCCCACATTCGCAGTGTGACCGACCGACTGGCCACCGCTGGATTTGTGGCGATCGCCCCTGCCATCTACCAACGGTTGGCTCCCGGCTTTGAGACAGGCTACCGCCCGGAGGATATTCAGGTGGGACGACACTATAAGGAGCAAACGCAGCGCGAGGAATTGCTCAGCGACGTGAGGGGGGCGATCGCCTATCTACAGTCCCTCCCCCAGGTCAAACCAGGAGGCGTGGGCTGTATTGGTTTCTGCTTTGGGGGGCATGTGGCCTACCTGGCAGCCACCTTACCGGAGATCGTTGCTACGGCTTCCTTCTATGGTGCGGGTCTGACGACGTGGTGCCCCGGCGGCGGTCAACCAACGGTGGACTACACGCCAGACATTCAGGGGACGCTCTACGCCTTCTTTGGCGAGAAGGATGCCAGCATCCCACCGGAGCAGGTGGATCAGATTGAGGCTGCGCTCCAGGCCGCAAAGGTTCCCCATCAGGTGTTTCGCTATGCCAATGCAGGGCATGGGTTCTTCTGCGATCAGCGGGCCGACTATGTTCCAGAATCAGCGGCAGATGCCTGGGGTAAGGTGATTGAACTGTTTCAATCGAAGTTAGGAGATTTCTAGCAATGAAATTACCTGCGTCGTGTGGATGTCTCCCCCGCG
>CAZVXA010000185.1:0-13092 GCA_964630955.1 uncultured bacterium
GACCGCCCTATCAGGACACTCCCACCTCGCGCCAGCAGGTGGTGAGAGCATTCATGCACTAACAATTGAATTGGATATGAGAGGGGTGATCGCTCTAGCAGTTGGGGGAACCTCGAAAAATTGAATTTTGACCAGATAGAGTCTCAAATGAGACAGAGATATCGCGGCTCCACTGAGCAGTTGTCAGCTCTTGAGATGAACAACAGGTGTGGACCAGTATGAATCAGAATAGAGTTCCCCCCCATCCGGGTGCTTAATCGGCTGCTTGCGTTTGTAAAAACGTGTAGCGCATCAAGTTGTAGGTCAAATTCTTCAGCCCCAAGTACGCCTTGACCCGCACCATTCCGATGACTCGCACCAACTTGCCACCCATTTGCATGATCCAGGCACCAAACACATGCTCGACTCTAGAGCGGGTTTTTGACTTGGTGCGATTCGACTGGTGTTGCGCTTCTGTGAGCGGACGATTGCGGTAGGAACGCTCATGAATCTGACTGTCAAAGCCCATCAACTCCAACACCTCCTCAATCGCCGAGCTGCGTTGATGCGGCTTGTCCTGCCACGCTTGAGGAATTTCGCCCTGCTTGAGTTGCTGATTTTCCCGGTCGCTGTTGTGTTGCTTGGGCACAGGAATCAAGGTCGCATCCACAATCTGACCCCCTCTGGCCGCATAGCCCTGCTCGACTAGATACCCATCGAATTGCTCGAATAGCGCCTCAATCAGTCCTTGCTCAATCAGTTGTTTGCGAAATAACCAGACGGTGGTTGCATCAGGAACTTCGTCGGCCAAGCTAAACCCGGAAGGCTTCCCAAGGGACAATCTGGTTGAGCCGCACCAGTAAATCCTTCTTCTGCGTCAGTTTGGCTTGGCGGTTTTCCCAGTTCCAAAATTCGCTTTGGCTCATCAGTCTTCACCCTTGTTGGCTCTTTGACTATGTTCTCACACCTGTCTCAACTCAAGACCCAGCTTAAGCAATTTTTCGAGGTTCCCAGAGGTGCAGGCACGAGCAATTACTTCAACAGCAGCGTGTAAAAATGCCCCACTGGCCCTTGCCCCTGCCCAATCCTTAGCGAATGGTGGAGTGCTGCGGTGACGTAATCTTTGGCCAAAGTGACGGCGCGGGAAAGGTCTTCTCCCAGCGCCAGGTTGGCGGCGATCGCCGCCGACAGCGTACACCCCGTCCCATGCGTATCGCTGGTGTTCACCATCTCAGTCCGCATCACCTGGATCACATTGCCATCAAACAACACATCCACACCGCGCAGATCACCCATCATGCCGCCCCCTTTGACCAGCACAGCCCGACAGCCCAGCTTATAGATCCGCTCGGCAGCAGTTTTCATATCCTCCAGCGTATTGATTTCGAGGTCGGCCAGAATTTGAGCCTCGTAGCGATTGGGTGTGAGAACGGTGGCAAGGGGAATCAGGTTTTGGCGCAGGGTGGCGATCGCCTCATCCGCAATCAACTGTGCCCCCGTGCGCGACACCATAACCGGATCAACGACTAAGTCCGGCAACGGCAGCTCAGCAGCCAACCGAGCCACTTCAGCAATAATTCTCTGATTCAGCAGCATCCCTGTTTTTACCGCCTGTACACCGATATCCTCAACGACAGCAGAAACCTGAGCAGCGACAGCCTCTGGCGGCAAGGCATCCACCCTCGTCACTCCCATTGTGTTCTGCGCCGTAATGCAGGTCAGAGCGCTGGTGCCGTGAACCCGATGAAACGCAAAAGTTCGCAGGTCTGCTTGGATGCCTGCACCGCCACCACTGTCGGAGCCGGCGATCGTCATTGCAACGGGGATGGAAGGGGAAGTTTGGGTCACAGTGAGCGCTCAATAGGAATAGTTATTTATTGTAATATTCGAGATTCTGCTTAACACTGGGGAATAAAGCGATCGAGTGGCTCTCCTGTAGGGCAGGCAGGATTCCTGCCAAAGCTCTTATGCCAGAGCTACCTGTAGGGCAGGCAGGATTCCTGCCAGGATTGGACGGGCAGGATACCCGCCCCACGAGAGCTAAGTCCACTGCACCCTAGAAAAACCTCGTTCTGACACCTTTTAACTTGATGACCCCTTCTCACCCATCGGAAACCCCTGAAACCGCTCAACAAGGTTTAGTCTTTCGGATCTCGCCCATGATTCGGCTGACGCTGCTCCTGTTCTATGGGGCGCTGACGTTGCCGTTGCCGTTTCTGGCCGAGGTGACCCATGCTCCGGTGCCTGGGTGGGGTCTGGGGGTGGGGGTGGGGGTGGGGGCGATCGCCCTCTATGCCGCCCTCAGTGAGCGAGTGATCCTGGAAGAGCAGAACATCCAGGTGTGCTACCCCCGCTGGGTACCTCGACTCTGGCGCAGCGGTTGGTCACTGGAGTGGGGCAAAATCAAGGCGCTGAAACCTCGATCAACCGGACAGGGGGGGCTGGTCTACTATTGTCTGACGGACGAAGGCGAAGCGCGATTGCTGCCCATGCGGGTGGCCGGGTTTGCCCGACTGGTGCGGGAGGTACAGGCTCGAACGGGGATTGATACCAGCGATGTACGACCGCTTTCCCAGCCGTGGATGTACCTGATTCTATTGGGGCTGTCGCTACTGCTGCTGCTGATCGATGGTTGGACAATCTGGACAGCAGTAATTCAGTTGCGATGAAAAAAGCGCCCCTTACAGGACGCTTTTTGGAATCTTTGCCAGACCGGACGTTTAGTACGCCAAACCCATACTGCGAGTGGTCTCAGCACCCAGATAAACACGGATGCTGAGGAAGTCGGTCGGGCAAGCCGTTTCGCAACGCTTGCAGCCAACGCAGTCTTCGGTACGGGGAGAGGAGGCGATTTGTCCGGCTTTGCAGCCATCCCAGGGAACCATCTCCAGAACGTCCAGGGGGCAGGCCCGGACGCACTGGGTGCATCCGATGCAGGTGTCGTAAATTTTGACTGTATGAGACATGGATATTGAGGCTCCAAACGATGTAGTGCAGTAAGCCCTTACCAAAAAACCAGCCGGGGGGCGGCTTTTGGTAATAGGCTTAGTGTGCTAACGGTGTGATATTAACGGTCTGCCCGCGGGCGATCGCTAACTGCTAAACCCTCTTGCCGACCGAGTTCTTGGCAATTCCAATCGAAAACAGTTTACAGCAGTGGTTTCGCCCGATTCTTAAATTGATGGAAAAACTTCAAACAATTTAATACTGTGGACAACCGTTCACTGGAGAAGCCCCCTCCGACTGAAACCTTAACTATTCCTTTTGGTTATAGAAAATTCACTGGAGATCTGATACATCTGTTGTTAATCTTGCCTTTCTGTGAAGTTAGGGCGATCGCCCTATACTCAGCAGAGAACCTGCGGAAACATTTCGTTTTGATAAGCAAATTTGGAGAAATATTAACTATGGGTTGGCTAGAAAGAATCTTCCCTGGCACCAAGAAACCCGAAGCAGCCCCGACCCCCGAAGTCGTCGCCTCGGCAACCACCACCGCTGGAGAATCGATCCCTCCTGCAAAAGTGGGTCTGAACGGAGAATTTGACGAGAGCGGTCTGGCTAAGCGCGTTGTTCTGGCCTTCGACAACGATCCTGAACTGGATGATGTCAATACGCTCTGGGTGGCTCAACTCAGCGGCAAAGTTGTGCTCAAAGGCTCCGTTCCCAGCCAGGACATTCTCAACAAAATGGTGCGCGTCGCCAGCGGCGTTAGCGGTGCCACTGAGGTAGAGACCAGTCAGGTCACCGTCGGCTAATCCCCTATTGGAAACCCTGTAGGGGCGCAGCATTGGTGAAGAATCTGGGCAATCTGTTCGTAAGAAAAACAAAGTCGGGAATTTTTGTAGGTCCCACAGCGAAGCTGTGTATCTGTTTAGCTTTTTCAGATTCTCACCTGGGCTACGCCCAGGCGGGAATCCGAAAACCTATTTTTTAGCGTTTCTCGTGTGCCCCTGCGGCGCAGGGGCACGCGAGAAACGCTAAACGCATACGAAGCTGTGCAACCCCACAAAAACTCCCGACTTTTCTCACTCAGGTAAGGGATTGGGTGCAGGGATTTCGCCCCTGCACCCAATCCCTTACCTGAGTGAGAACTACTGTAGTCTTGATGGTTTGTTTTGGAGAGAATCATGCCGTTGTTTGATCAAATTCTTGGTGCAATCAACAACCCCAACCAGGTAGCTTCTACCGATCAGTTGGGAGCGATCGTGAGTGCCGCTCAACAGTTTGCCAGTGGTCAGGGAGTGAACCCCGCTGTGATGCCAGATGTGATGTCAACGGTGGGAGGATATGTGCGATCGGCACTCCAGAACCAGCAGGCAGCGGGTGGACAGGCACAGGTTGAATCGGTGATTAACCAGTTTGCGGGAACTCAGCCCAACGCAGGTGCAGTCCAGGCACTGTTCTCCCCTCAGCAACAGCAGCAACTGGCGCAGACGCTGGCGCAGAAGACTGGCCTGGATGCGGGAATGGTGCAAATGTTGCTAGCCGCCGCCGTTCCCCTGGCGTTGAACCTGCTCCGTAGCGGTACACCCACTCAGCAGACGCAGACCCCAGGAGCAACCGCAGGAGGCAATTCCGTCCTGAGTGCTTTTTTGGACTCTGATGGGGATGGCGATGTCGATTTGGGGGATACGCTATCAATGGCGGGACGATTCCTGAATAATCGGTAGTCTTCATCTGCTGTCTGACTTGTGACAAGTCAGACGGCTCACCTAACGAACCAGAAGGGGGTGCGCTGCACCCCCTTCTGGTTCTAGACCTTCTCGACCAGTTTCACCTTGCGGGCCAATCCCACCGCTTGCAGGAATGAGATCACCATCCAGGTCAGGTCAATCTCCCACCAGCGCAGGCCATGACGGGCAGAGTACTGAAAAGCGTGGTGGTTATTGTGCCAGCCTTCACCATAGGTCAGCAGCGCGACCCACCAGCAGTTGGTGGAGCGATCGCCCGACTCATAGCTGCGATAGCCGAACTTGTGGGTGGCGCTGTTCACCAACCAGGTGCAGTGGTAGACCACAACAATGCGGACAAATACGCCCCAGACTACAAACGGCCAGCCCCCCAGCAGGTAGAGCAGAACCGCAAACACCACCTGAATCGGGAAAAAATAGCGCTGGAAAAACCGATAAACCGGATCGCTGTTGATGTCCTGAGTCAGCCGGGGCACCTCTGTGCGGGCGGGAATATCGTGCAGCATCCAGCCCAGATGGCTCCACCAGAAACCACGACCGGAGTTATGGTGGTCAGATTCGTGGTCAGAGTGGGCGTGGTGGTGTCGGTGCAGCCCGATCCACTCAATCGGCCCCCCCTGCATTGACAGGGTTCCGAAGAAGACGAACACGTACTCCAGCCACTTTGGCACCTGAAAGCTGCGGTGAGAAACAAGGCGGTGCCAGCCCAGCGTAATTCCTAAGCCACCAGTGAGCCAGTGAAGGAATAAAGCCAGGGCGATCGCTCCCCAACTAAAATTTCCCGGAAGCAGGGCAAACAGCGCCACCAGATGGATCGCCACCATGAAGGCGACGAGGGGCGGACGAAGTTTTACCGATGTTGTGGTCATGAAAAGTCTCAACCTAATAAAGTCAGATTTGCGCGACAATTAAACTCCGCAGCAATGCTGGTCAACTTCGTCTCTAGCAAAGGTTTTAGCATCAAAAACCCCAGTTGAAGTTTGATTAAGTTGGCCCGCTCACAGCGAAACGGGAGACCTGAGACCAGTTCTCCCGCCACCGTTTAACACAACAGAGTTTCAGGAAGAAGCCCGAATGGACAGCCGTACGCTGCTGCAAGCAGCAGAACAGTCGCTATTATCGATCTTTTCTGGTATTGACGCGCAGGTCAAGTTAAATCTGTCACGAGTGCTAGAAGCTTTTCATCACCAAAAGGTGGGAGTTCATCATTTCTCCAGTGTGAGTGGCTATGGACACGACGATCTGGGGCGGCAGGTACTGGACCAGGTATTTGCCGAGGTGATGGGTGCAGAAGCCGCTGCAGTGCGCATTCAGTTTGTATCGGGAACCCATGCGATCGCCTCTGCCCTGTTTGGCGTGCTCCGCCCAGGAGACGAACTGCTGGCGGTGGCAGGCGCGCCCTACGACACGATGGAGGAAGTGATTGGCCTGCGAGAACCGGGTCAGGGATCACTGATGGAGTTTGGCATCTCCTACCGTCAGCTCGAACTTACGCCGGAAGGAACCATCGATTGGCAGGCGCTTGCCACCGCCATCCGCCCTCAAACCCGCATGGTGTTAATCCAGCGATCGTGCGGTTACTCCTGGCGCAGCAGTCTGGCGATCGCCGACATCGAAAAAATCATCCATCTGGTCAAACAGCAAAACCCCGACACCGTTTGCTTTGTTGATAACTGCTACGGGGAATTTATCGAAGACCGGGAGCCACCTGCGGTTGGAGCTGACCTGATTGCCGGATCGCTGATCAAAAACCCCGGCGGTACCATCGTCACAGCGGGCGGATATGTGGCAGGACGCGCCGACCTGGTGGAAAAAGCCTGCTGCCGCCTGACGGCTCCCGGCATCGGTAGTGAGGGAGGCGCAACCTTTGACCAGAACCGTCTGCTGTTTCAGGGATTATTCCTGGCCCCGCAGATGGTGGGTGAGGCGAAAAAGGGCAACCACCTGACGGCAAAGGTGTTTCAGGAGCTTGGCTACCCCGTGAATCCGCTGCCAGAAGCGCCACGCCGGGATGTCATTCAGGCAATTAAACTTGGCTCTCCCGAAAAGATTATTGCCTTCTGTAAAGCGATCCAGGAGTATTCACCCATCGGCTCCTACCTCAGTCCGATCCCCGCTGAGATGCCGGGGTACGAGAGCAAGCTGGTGATGGCGGGCGGCACCTTCATCGACGGCAGCACCTCGGAGTTTTCCGCTGATGGGCCATTGCGTGAGCCTTACGTCGTGTTTTGCCAGGGGGGGACGCACTGGACCCATGTGGCGATCGCCCTGGAAGCTGCGATCGAAGCTGTGGGGAAGGCGTGAGCAAAAAGGCGGCGCTGAGCGCCGCCTTTTTAATCGTTTGCGAAGCTAAATCATCTGACGCGAGACGTACTTCTCAAAATTGGCCTGGGTCTGATGAAGCAACTCGTGGCGGCTGTCTGCGGTGTGGGTCAGCGTAGGCACAAGCTTGCGGGCATGAAGCGTCATGTGCAGTTGAAGATGGGCAACATACTCGCTAAAGTCTTCTTTCACCGGGGCGGCAGTTGGCTGGCCAAAGTACGACAAAGTGTTCTCCTTCATGGAATGCAGCTTCCTGGGTGGACTCATCACTCAACGATATCGAAGCTATCACGGTACGTTTACATGACCGGAGACTTGCAATGATCCGTAACGTTGGTCATGTTTCAAATGTGTGTTTGGTTGTTGTGAGAGGGGAACTCAGCTCCCTCCCACAACAACCAAACACACGTCTAGAAACCTACCCGCTCACTGTCCCATCACCTGCAACAGGTGTTGAATTAATCCCCAGATCATCCCCCCAATACTGACAAAAAACACGCTGGTTGCTGCCGTCATGCCATAGCCCGCCAGAATCAGAAAGCCGTCTGACTCCAGAATGCCGATCGTCAGCAACAGAATCGTATAGGCAGGCAGCATGTTGGTGAAAGGGATGGGTAGAGGTAACCCCATGAGAATGGCACTCCAGGCCAGACAAACACCTACCAGGCGGCGCAATTGGGCATTTTCGCTAACACGGAGCAACCGGGCATGAGCCAGCCGCTCAACGGGCCGCAAAATCCGAGTTAACCCTCCTAAAATTGCCTTCGATACGCTGGGAGAAAGGGCCATCCTGGCAAGGCGAGGGGGCAGAAAAGGCCGCTGAAACCCCAGAGCAAGCTGTAGCCCCATCAACGCTACCCCAGCCCCCATAATCGTTGAGAAACCTGCCAAAGGAAGCGGAATCGGCAGCAGCATGGGGATCGTTAACAGGCCGCTAATCATGCCAAATCCGTGGGTTCCTGCACTGTCAAGTAATGCACTCAGGGGAAGCGGGCGATCGCTGTAGTCTTCGAGCAGAGTCTGAAGTGTTTCGGAGAGCCGCATACAGGAGAGGGAGAAGGCGGATGAAGCGAAAGCAGAAACTAATAAACGTTACAGTTCCTTTTCTAAATTTTCCCAAAACTGCAAGGTTCTTTCCCTCCATCGGTTTGAGGAGCTTGGCTCCTTCAGGAATTGAAAGGCGGTTGTGCCCGTGATTCGGGCACAACCGCCTTTCAATTCCTGAAACACTTACTTTGATTTTGGCGATGCTGAGCGATTCTGGTTCTGGGTAGCAGGAGGTTCAACACCCAATTGCTGACGGCCATTGCGGACAATCCGCAGCATTTCGCTGAACTGATACTCCATATCGCCCAGGACGCGATCGGCGTAGTCGTCGGCTCCGTTCTGAATTTCTTCGCACTCGGCGATCGCCCTTCTCCGCATCTCCTCTATTTCTTGCTGGGCCTGTCGCCGCATCCGCTCGATCTCAGCAGCCACCTGTTCCTGAGCCTGCTCACACTCCATCTGCACCCGCTGACGGATCTGCTGCATCTCCAGTTCAGCATGGCGAATCAGACCCATCTCATCCAGCAGTTGTGCTGCCCGACGCTCAGCAGTTTCAACAATTTCCTGGGCGTACTGCTCGGCTTCCTCCAGGATCTCTTCCTTTTGACGCACGACCTCCTGGGCCTCCTGAAAGGCGGAGGGGAGGCTGAGCCGTACCAGATCAAGCTGCTCCAGCAGTTCATCTTCGTGTACGAGCGTGCGGCTGAGCAGGGGTAACCGGGGGCTGTCGAGGATCATCTCCTCCAGCTTATTTAGCTCTCGCTGGATATCGAATCCTGCGGTTCGGCTGCCCTCCCCAAATGCGGAACCGACGGAATTTCCAGAGCTGACGGCGGCTCCGTTACTGGGATTGGCGATGCGGTTTGCAGAGTCTTGACGTAGCATTGATGGATATCCAGAGCGACAGGGGGGGGAACGAGGTGATCCACGGGACCACCGAATTTTGCAATCTCTTTGACCTGGCTGCTGCTTAGAAAGCTGTACTCATTTTTGGTCGCCAGAAAAACCGTCTCAATCTCCTCTGATAGAGTTTTGTTGGTGTGTGCCATCTGAAGTTCTTTTTCAAAATCCGACATAACGCGCAGCCCTCGGAGCAGCGCCCGCGCTTTTCGCATTCGGGCATAGGTAATTGTCAACCCATCAAAGCTATCGACCTCCACATTCGGCAGATGGCAGGTCGAGAGACGAATCTGCTCCATCCGTTGATGGACCGAAAAAAGTGGATTTTTGTCGGGGTTGCGCGACACCAGAACGATCACCTGCTCAAACAGGCGGCAACCCCGCTCGATGATGTCCAGGTGGCCCAGGGTAATGGGATCAAAACTGCCGGGGTAAATGGCAATCACAGCAGGAATTTAAAGGGAGATTGATTAAAGGTATCTGGAGATTATACCGAAGAGTTTTGCTCCCGGAGAGGAGGGCAAGACTCATCCTCGTGAAAACATTAAAGTAGAACGTTTGATCTAATTGGCGATCGCAGCCGTTGAGTCATGACACATAGATAATAATACAAATGAATTCTATCGAGGATCAATGGCGGGGGGCACAGGAATAACTCCAAATTGTAATTACCCATTCAACTGTGTTCATGAAAACACATCAGGAAAGTTCCGGCAAATGTAATATTTTGCAACCCTGACGGATTTCAATCTGAGTCGAGCCAGTAAGGTGCAGTGCGCTGCACTACTAAGTTCAATGCCGACTAACCTTATTTTTCAGTAGGATGGGGGATATCCTGAAATTTTGCGCACTCTACACCCCCGTCTCGCTTTTCAGGCAGGCGAGGGTTGGGATCGCACTCCTTTTTGTTCTGGCTGCACCCTCCCCATGATGTCTCCCCCCTCTGTCACCCTGACGGCCCTTGCCCAACAGACGCGAGAAGCGGCCCGTCACCTGGCTACCCTCACAACCGAGCAGCGTAATCGCGCCCTGGAGGCGATCGCCCAATCGTTGGAGGCCGCTGCCCCAGACATTCACAAGGCCAACACACTCGACTGTGAAACGGCTCTGGCGGAGGGACTGGCAAAGCCACTCTATGGCCGCCTGAAGCTGGACACTGATAAGCTGGCGGGCGTCATCGCCGGGGTTCGAGATGTCGCCCGGTTAGCCGACCCCGTTGGTGAGGTGCAGATCCACCGGGAACTGGATGATGGCCTGGTACTCAAACGTATCACCTGCCCCCTGGGCGTTGTGGGAGTCATCTTTGAATCCCGCCCCGATGCGCTGGTGCAGATCGCTTCCCTGGCGATCAAGTCGGGCAATGGGGTGATTTTGAAGGGCGGACGGGAGGCAGTGCGTTCCTGCGAGGCTCTCACCCAGGCCATCCACCAGGGGCTACAAACAGCAGGGATCAATCCGGCGGTGGTGCGTCTGCTGACCACCCGTGAAGAAACGCTGGGGATGCTCCAACTCGACCAGTATGTAGATCTGATTATTCCCAGAGGCTCCAACTCCTTTGTGAGATTTGTGCAGCAGAACACCAATATTCCCGTGCTGGGCCACGCCGATGGGATCTGCCACCTCTACGTCGATCAGAGTGCCAACCTGGAACAGGCCGTGGGCATCGCTGTAGATGCCAAAACCCAGTACCCCTCCGCCTGCAACACCATTGAAACCCTGCTGGTGCATCGGGCGATCGCCCCCCAATTTTTGCCGCTGGCGATCGCCGCCCTACAGGAGAAAGGCGTGGAACTGCGGGGAGATGAGCACACGTTGACCCTTGCTCCCCAGCTCAAACCTGCGACTAAGGCTGACTGGTCTACAGAGTACAGCGACCTGATCCTGTCCATTAAGCTGGTGGATTCAGTAGAGGAGGCGATCGCCCACATCAACACCTACGGTTCTCGCCATACCGAGGCGATCGTCAGCGACGATCCACAGGCAGTACAGGTATTCATGAATCAGGTTGATGCAGCGGGCGTCTTCCACAACTGCTCGACCCGATTTGCCGATGGTTTCCGCTATGGCTTTGGGGCAGAGGTGGGCATCAGCACCCAAAAGATGCCCCCCCGTGGTCCAGTCGGCCTGGAAGGACTGGTGACCTATAAGTATTGGGTGACGGGTCAGGGACAGGTCGTGGCCGATTACGCAGGCCCTAATGCCCGTTCTTTCACCCATCGTTCTCTAATGTAAATTTCCTCAGGTTTGGGGTGGGCGAAGCTCCACCTCAAATTCTTTTTGTGCATCTTTCAAACTTGACAACGAATGACTATTTCTGACGATTGCATCCATATTTCGGGCATCCGCGCCTATGGTTTCACCGGGCTTTTTCCGGAGGAGAAGGCTCTGGGGCAGTGGTTTGAGGTGGATCTGACCCTGTGGCTGGATTTGGGACAGGCGGCGGAGAGCGATCGCATCGAAGACACCTACAACTATGCAGAAGCGGTTAATCAGATTCGACAGATCATTAAGGAGAAGGATTACGCACTCATCGAGCGGTTGGCCGAGCGGGTGGCGGATGTCCCCCTGGCCGATGAGCGGGTGAGGCAGGTGAGGGTGCGCCTGGTGAAAGTGAGTCCCCCCATCCCGGACTTCAGCGGTAAGGTGGCGGTGGAGATCACCCGTCCCCGGCATTAGGTTTACAGCGCTTTGCAAGCACGTGTGGTACAAAGTTTTTGTTGAGAGCCGCGCGGAGCGCGGCTCTCAACAAAAACTTTGGTTTTATCTCAGCGCAAAGCGCTGTCTGTAAAATTGCGCCATGCCGTACTATGAAGTAACTCATTGCCCGACTCTGTCAGCTTCAATCGCAGGTCTTTGGGCAATTACCCTTTCGTTTCCTCGAAGGAATCGACAATTTGTAATGAAGGTTTTCAGCAATGGCCCTCACCCTCACCCAATTTGGCGAACAGATGTCCCACCTGACAGGGGTGCGGGCGATTATGAAAGACATTATCGAAACCCTTCGCACCGCCAAAGGTCGGGAGTTCATTAACCTCAGTGCTGGCAACCCAGTGATTATTCCAGAAGTGGAGCAGCTCTGGCGTGACTGCACCGCTGAGCTGTTGGCCAGTTCAGAATACGGTGAGGTGGTGTGCCGTTATGGTTCCAGTCAGGGATATCAGCCTTTAATCGATGCGGTGATCGCGGATTTTAATCTTCGGTATGGGCTGGAGTTGAGCGATCGCAACCTGCTGATCACCCCCGGCAGTCAGTCTCTCTACTTCCTGGCGGCGAATGCCCTTGGCGGCTACACCCCGGAGGGACAACTGAAGCAAATCGTCCTTCCCCTCAGCCCGGACTACACGGGTTACGGTGGCGTCACCCTGGTTCCTGAAGCACTGATCGCTTATAAGCCTTCTCTCGACATCGACAGCGCCGCCCACCGCTTCAAATACCGTCCCGATTTCAGCCAGCTTGAGATCAACGAGCAAACCGGGTTCGTGCTTTTCTCCCGTCCCTGCAACCCCACCGGAAACGTCCTCACCAACGACGAAGTTCGGAAAATTGCAGCTCTGGCTGAACCTTACAATGTGCCCGTCTTCGTTGACTCCGCCTACGCTCCCCCTTTCCCGGCGCTCAACTTCACGGAGATGACCCCGATTTTTGGGCGTAACCTGGTTCACTGCATCAGTCTGTCGAAAGCTGGTTTGCCGGGAGAACGAGTGGGAATTGCCATCGGAGATGAGCAGGTGATTCAGGCGCTAGAAGCATTCCAGACGAATCTCTGTATTCACTCATCGCGATATGGACAGGCGATCGCCGCCCGCGCCATCCGTTCTGGCCGCTTAGCTGAACTCTCTGAACAAGTGATTCGCCCCTACTACGGCAACAAATTCACTGTCCTGGAAACTGCTCTGGACGCCGCCATGCCCCAAAATTTGCCCTGGTATCTGCACCGAGGAGAAGGTGCGATCTTTGCATGGCTGTGGCTGAAGGATCTACCCATGACCGACTGGGAGTTTTACCAGGAACTGAAAACCGAAGGCGTGATCGCCGTGCCCGGTAGTCCCTTCTTCCCCGGTCTGCGCGAAGACTGGCAGCACAAACAGGAATGCCTGCGCATCAGCCTCACCGCCAGCGACAGCGAACTGACCGAGGCGATGCAGCGTCTGGC
>CAZVXA010000186.1:0-13083 GCA_964630955.1 uncultured bacterium
TGATTAAGCTTGAAACCCCAAAAGCTGTTCCGCCCGCGCAGCGGGCGGAACAGCGTTTGGGGTTTCAACTTTTTCCACGCCTATCTACTTAGAAGGAGCACCCTACACATACGTGAAATAGTTCGCCCCCAGGTTTAAACCGCCGACGTTCTGAACTATCGCGATCAGCTCATCGGTAGAATTCAGCCTGCGGTTGCGGTTGGAGTCTACGTAGATGGCAGTGCCACGCAGGCCAGCGATCGGAGATGCCCCCAGCACATAGTTCTGAGCAGAACCAAGCAGCACAATGCGATCGCTCACCCGGTTGAAGTCGGTGATGATGGCATAGCCCGTCAGACCAGGGCGGTTGGGGTTGCGATCATCGTAGTCAATCTGACCATTGCTGGTGAGGAAGAAGCGATCGCTCCCTCGTCCGCCCGTCAGGGTGTCAATGGTGTTGCCGCTAAAGCCACCGCCTGACCCCCGGAGGAGGTCATTGCCATCGCCGCCGTTGAGGGTGTCATTGCCCAGACCACCCACCAGGGTGTCATTGCCAATATTTCCCAGGAGGGTATCGTTGCCGCCAGAGGCATACAGTCGATCATCACCCCGACCGCCATCAAGATAGTCATTTCCCATCTCAGACAGCAGCACATCGTTACCGTCACCCCCGAACAGCGAATCGTTACCCATCGCCCGGTTAAGACTACCCCCCAGGCCACCCAGCAACGTGTCATTCCCGCTTGCGCCCACCAGCGTATCGTCACCGCTGTCGCCCACCAGTCGGTCGTCTCCAGCATTACCCAGAAGGGTATCATTTCCTCCTCTACCGTTGAGGAAGTCATTGCCTGCCATACCGTTAAGTCTGTCCTCGTCGGGGCCACCACTCATCGTGTCATTGCCGCTGGTACCGACAGAGTCTTTTCTCACCACCAGACGAAATATTTCGCCATCCAGGTCAACGATATAAAGATTGCCCAGATTATCCTCGCCAAAGGAAGCAATCTGGTCAATCGAACCAACATCGGGAGCCAGTTGAGAGGTGCGCTCGGTGAACTGCTGAAGTAAACCATTCTGATAGCGAAATGACCAGAGCCGACCCGCGCTGAAATCTCCAAAGAAATAGGTACCTCCCAGTTCGGCGATTTGTCCCCGATAGACGTATCCCCCGGTGACCGATTGCCCCACCGAGTGGTTGTACTCATAAACAGGATCAACCAGCCCTGGTGGCCTGGAACTTGCCCGGTAAAGTTCCGTCCCCTCCAGCAAATTCCAGCCATAATTCTCCCCACCCCGACTGGAGGCAGACTGGAAATTGATCTCCTCGCGGCTCCCTTGTCCCACGTCAGCGATATACAGATCGCCTGTGAGCCGATCGAAGCTGGGTCGCCAGGGATTGCGCAGACCGTAGGCCCAAATTTCATCATCCCCCACCCGCCCAACAAAGGGGTTGGTCGCAGGGATGCCGTAGTTGCGGTTGGGGTCATTAGGAAAATCGTCCCGGTTGACATCAATCCGCAGAATTTTGCCCAACAGATTATTGGTCAGAATTTGGGAATTATCGGAGGAATCGGCAATGCCCTGCTGGAAGCCCGATCCCCCCCCATCCCCGGATGCCCAGTAGAGCAGGCCATCCCTGCCAAAGGCCAACCAACCGCCATTGTGGTTTCCGCCAGGCTGGTCGATACTGAGGATGAGGCGCACTGGCGTTGGAATTGCGCGGTTGGGATTAGAGGGATCAACACGGTATTCCACCACCTTGGTCTGCCCCGAAGAACCGCCACCCGGTGCCGTGTAGCTCACAAAGAATCTGCCGTTCTGGGCGTAGTTGGGGTGAAATGCCAGTCCCAGCATTCCCTGCTCAAAGCCGTCTTTTAATAATTCGCTGCTGGGAATGGTGAGGAAAGGGGTAGCGAGGACAGAGCCGGTTCGCTGGTCGAGAATTTTAATGGCTCCCGATTTCTGCTCCACAATAAATAGTCGATTGAAATCACCCGGTGGACTTGTGACATAAAGCGGCATATCCAGGTTGTTGGCCACTCTTTTTGTCGAAAGCGTGAGGGTAGTTGAGGGGGCAAGACCAGTGTTCATGGTAATTTTTTAGATTCTCCTGTATACACTGCGGGATTGGGAAAATGTAGGAATCAGCGCCCACAGAAACTTGTGCTGCCCAAAGAGCAGTGCGAAGTCTTTGTTTCCGGGTTTTCCCCAGAGGAACTTACCCAGTTTCTGCTGGGGAATGTCCAGTATCCGTGAAAAAAAGGAGAGCGTCTACCTCTACTGGAGTTTTGACTATTCCCCCTGTAATGCCGTGAAACGCTCTCTCAGAGAGCGTTTCACGGTAAATGAATTTTCTCGCCGATTTTCCCCGAAACGCTGGCTGCATCAGCGTTTCGGGGAAAATCGGCGAGATTTAGGCAAAAGTCCAATACCTCTAGAGACAAATCCGTAGCGTCTGATACTTTCTGGCACGAGGGGGACTGGAGGGAGGAACGATATCTGACAATTTCCTTAAATCTGGAACTGATAGCGGGTTCCCATCGGAAAATTCATTTACTCGCTCAATTCTGCAATCGTTATTACACAGTAGGACTCTAGTTCTGACCGTTCGATTCCATTCCTGACCACGTCTGGGTTGACCCTCATGACCCGGCGATCGCTCCAGTTGCACAGCCATAACATTATTGAATTCCCCCACCCCAATTATCTTGACTCAAAGGAGTTTGATTTTCCTGTTGCATTTTTAATGATGCAAGTTTTGATTTCGGTCTTTTGCAATTTTTTGCTTCTCCGATGACCCCTTTCGCCACCTCTTAGGGCATCCCCATGAATCATTCTTCATTTCCTCGAAATCAGGCCCCCCAGAAACAGGGCCTCTACGATCCCCAGTTTGAGCACGACGCCTGTGGCGTCGGTTTTATTGTCCATATGAAGGGGCAGAAATCGCACAGTATCGTTGAGCAGGCACTGACGATTCTGGTCAACCTGAACCACCGGGGAGCCTGCGGTGCTGAGGCGAATACCGGAGACGGAGCCGGGATCTTGATGCAGGTGCCCCACCATTTTCTGAAGCGGGTTGCCGCAGAGTCAGGGTTGCTGCTGCCAGAAGCCGGAGAGTATGGGGTGGGCATGATCTACGCCTCCCCCGATCCCGAAGTCCGTGAACAGAGCCGCCGTGAGTTTGAGAAAATTGTGGCGGAGGAAGGCCAGCAGGTGATGGGGTGGCGGGATGTGCCCACCGATAACTCGTCCATGGGAGCCACTGCCAGAGCCAGTGAACCCTTTGTGCAGCAGGTCTTTATCCGTAGTGTCAATGATCTGGACGATGCTGCCTTTGAGCGCAAGCTGTACGTGATTCGCAAGCGATCGCACTCCCAGATCCGTGCCACCCACCTCGACCCCTACTGGTACCCCGCCAGTCTCTCAGGCCGCACAATGGTCTACAAGGGAATGCTGATGCCGGAACAGGTCGGGCTGTATTACCCCGACCTGCGCGATCCCGAACTGGAAAGCGCCCTGGCTCTGGTGCATTCCCGCTTCAGCACGAATACGTTTCCCAGTTGGGAACGATCCCACCCTTACCGCTACATCGCCCATAACGGCGAGATCAACACCCTGCGCGGCAACATCAACTGGATGCACGCCCGCCAATCTCTGTTTGAGTCCGACCTGTTTGGCGACGACATTCAGAAGATTCGCCCGGTGATTAACCCGGACGGTAGCGACTCGCTAATTTTCGACAACGCGCTGGAGTTATTGACCCTGGCAGGGCGATCGCTCCCCCACGCCGTGATGATGATGATCCCGGAGCCGTGGACGGCCCACGAGTCCATGAGCGACGAAAAGAAAGCATTCTACGAGTACCACTCCTGCCTGATGGAGCCGTGGGATGGGCCTGCGTCGATCGCCTTCACCGACGGCACAATGATGGGGGCCGTTCTGGATCGCAACGGCCTCCGCCCCTCGCGCTACTACGTCACCAAAGACGATCTGGTAATCATGGCCTCAGAAGCTGGGGTGCTGCCCGTTGAGCCAGAACGAGTGGCCCACAAGGGACGGCTCCAGCCCGGACGTATGTTCCTGGTGAACATGGAGGAAGGGCGGATTGTGGCGGACGAAGAGATTAAGAATGCGATCGCCACCGCCTACCCCTATCGGGAGTGGATTAACCAGTACATGGTGGAGCTATCGCAGCTCAAAACGCCAGAGGAGACGCTGCACCCAATGACGGCTCAGGAGCCATCACTGGTAGAAAAGCAGATGGCATTTGGATACACCTTTGAAGAGCTGAGGCTACTGCTGACACCGATGGCGAGAGACGGTGTAGAAGCTGTTGGCGCAATGGGGGCAGATACGCCGCTGTCGGTATTGAGCGATCGCCCCAAGCTGCTCTACGACTATTTTCAACAGCTTTTTGCCCAAGTGACGAATCCTCCGATTGACTCGATTCGGGAAGAGATTATTACCTCCCCGATGACCACCATTGGCGCAGAGAGAAATCTGCTAAAACCGGAGCCAGAAAGCTGCCATTTGATCAAACTCAATACGCCAATTCTGACCAACGAAGAACTGGCGAAATTGAAGTATGTCAATGAGGGCGGATTTAAATCCATCACGCTGAATATTCTGTTTGATCCGAAGCAGGGTGTGGCAGGGTTGCAATCGGTGATGCAGCAGATTTGTGATGAGGCGGATGCGGCGATTGCCCAGGGGATTAACCTGCTGGTGTTGAGCGATCGCGGTGTGGATGCCCAGAACGCACCGATTCCTGCGCTACTGGCGGTTTCGGGTCTGCACCACCATCTGATCCGCAAGGGTACTCGTACCCGCGTTGGCCTGATTTTGGAATCGGGTGAACCGCGTGAAGTGCATCATCACGCCACGCTGATTGGCTACGGCTGCGGTGCGATCAACCCCTACCTCGCCTTTGAGACGATGGGTGACATGATCGACGAAGGCTTGCTGGTGAATGTGGACTACAAGACCGCCTGCAAGAACTACATCAAGTCCGCTACCAAAGGGGTGATTAAGGTTGCTTCCAAGATTGGCATCTCGACGCTGCAAAGCTACCGGGGAGCGCAGATCTTTGAGGCGATCGGTCTGAATCAGTCCGTGATTGATCAGTACTTCACCTGGACGGCCTCCCGAATCGAAGGGGCGGATCTGGAGGTGATTGCGAAAGAGGCTGTGCTGCGCCACAGCCACGCTTTCCCCGATCGCCCCGCCAACGGTCACACCCTGGATGTGGGGGGCGAATACCAGTGGCGGAAAGAAGGCGAGGCGCACCTATTCAGCCCCCAGACGATTCACACGCTGCAAAAAGCGGTGCGCGAGGGCCGCTACGACAGCTACAAACAGTACGCGGCGCTGGTGAATGAGCAGAACCAGAAGTACTTCACTCTACGGGGACTGCTGGAATTCAAACAGCAGGAACCGATTCCTCTGGAAGAGGTGGAACCGATTGAATCGATCATGAAGCGGTTCAAGACCGGAGCCATGAGTTACGGGTCGATTTCTAAAGAGGCACACGAGTCTTTGGCGATCGCCATGAACCGGATCGGCGGCAAGTCTAACACCGGAGAAGGTGGCGAAGACCCTGAACGCTATACCTGGACCAACGAGCGGGGTGACTCCAAGAACAGCGCCATCAAGCAGGTGGCCTCTGGGCGGTTTGGCGTCACCAGCCTGTACCTGTCTCAGGCGAAGGAGCTGCAAATCAAGATGGCCCAGGGCGCAAAACCGGGTGAGGGCGGCCAGCTCCCCGGCGGTAAGGTGTATCCCTGGATTGCCAAAGTCCGCCATTCGACGCCCGGTGTGGGCCTGATCTCACCGCCGCCCCACCATGACATCTACTCGATCGAAGATCTGGCGGAACTGATCCACGACCTGAAGAACGCTAACCGCGCAGCCCGCGTCAGCGTGAAACTGGTGTCCGAGGTGGGAGTAGGCACGATCGCCGCTGGAGTCGCCAAAGCCCACGCCGATGTGGTGCTGATCTCTGGCTTCGATGGCGGCACGGGAGCCTCCCCCCAGACCTCTATCAAACACGCGGGACTCCCCTGGGAACTCGGTTTAGCCGAAACCCACCAGACGCTGGTGCTGAACAACCTGCGCTCCCGGATCGTGGTGGAAACCGATGGCCAGATGAAAACCGGGCGAGATGTGGCGATCGCCGCCCTGCTGGGAGCCGAGGAATTCGGATTTGCCACCGCGCCCCTGGTCACCCTGGGCTGCATCATGATGCGCGTCTGCCACCTCAACACCTGCCCCGTTGGCGTCGCCACCCAGAACCCGGAACTGCGCAAGAACTTCACTGGAGACCCCGACCACACGGTGAACTTCATGACGTTCATCGCCACCGAACTGCGGGAAATCATGGCTCAACTGGGCTTCCGCACGTTGAGCGAAATGGTGGGCCGCACCGATGTTCTGGAGGCGAAGAAAGCCGTTGCCCACTGGAAGGCTAAAGGCATCGACCTGTCCAAGATCCTCTATCAGCCGCAGGTTGGCCCTGAAGTGGGCCGCTACTGCCAGATTTCCCAGGATCATGGTTTAGACCAGTCACTCGACCTGACGGTGCTGCTGGATTTGTGTGAAGGGGCGATCGCCCGTGGTGAGAAAGTCGCTGCTACGCTCCCGATCAAGAACACCAACCGCGTTGTTGGCACGATTCTCGGTAACGAGATCACTAAGCGCCACTGGCACGGTCTCCCTGAAGACACGGTTCACCTCCACTTTCAGGGCAGTGCCGGACAGAGCTTTGGTGCCTTCGTTCCTGCTGGCGTGACGCTGGAACTGGAGGGCGACGCCAACGACTACCTGGGCAAGGGCCTGAGCGGCGGCAAGATCATCCTCTATCCGCCCAAAGGCTCCACTTTCGTCGCAGAGTCCAACATTATTGCCGGAAACGTCGCCCTCTACGGTGCTACCAGCGGCGAAGCCTATATCTCTGGTATGGCGGGTGAACGCTTCGGCGTCCGCAACTCCGGCGTCAATGCTGTCGTGGAAGCAGTGGGTGATCACGGTTGCGAGTACATGACGGGCGGCAAAGTTGTCGTCCTCGGCTCCACCGGACGCAACTTCGCCGCAGGCATGAGCGGCGGCATCGCTTATATTCTGGACGAGCAGGGCGATTTTGCCACCCGCTGCAACCCGCAAATGGTCGGTCTGGAGCAAGTCGAAGACCTCGAAGAAATCGAAGATCTGCGGCAAATGATCCAGCGCCACGCCGACTACACCGGCAGTCAAAAAGCTCTCAAAGTGCTGGACAACTGGGACGCCATGCTACCCAAATTCGTCCGCGTCATGCCGAAAGACTACAAGCGGGTATTGCAGGCGATTAAAGAGGCGATCGCCTCCGGCCTTAGCGGCGACGAAGCATTAACCGCCGCATTTGAAGCGAACGCCCGCGACGTTGCACGAATTGGAGGAGGTTAAACCCTGTAGGGGCGAACGGTCGTTCGCCCCCACCCGTATCGGGCGAATGGCCATGCCAGGGCGAACAACCGTATCGCCCCTACAGGCGGGATTAACGTCAGGGGCGATCGCAGAAATCGCAGGGAAATACCTTTTTGTAGACCTCCGTTGCTATGGCCTCGCATTCCTGCAAATCTGCCAATTCCCCATTATCTGTACGGGTTTAGCATTCGGGTAAGACATTCTGTGACTTCGCCGTAACTTATCTGCCCGAATGCTAAACCCCTACCGATTCCCCATTACCAATTACCAATTACCACTATGGGCAAACCAACTGGCTTTATTGAATTTCTCCGCGAAGTCGCCTCGGAAGTTTCACCGCGCGATCGCATCCAAAATTGGGACGAATTTCACCTGCCGATGCCGGAGGAGAATCTGCGGCAGCAGGGCGCTCGCTGTATGGATTGCGGCACGCCTTTCTGTCACACTGGAACCCTGATTAGCGGCATGGCCAGCGGGTGTCCGATTAATAATTTGATCCCGGAATGGAACGATTTAGTGTATCGAGGTTTGTGGAAAGAAGCACTCGATCGCTTACACAAAACGAATAACTTTCCTGAATTCACCGGGAGAGTCTGTCCGGCACCCTGTGAAGGATCATGCGTACTCGGAATTACGAATCCCCCGGTGACGATCAAGAATATTGAATATTCGATCGCCGAGAAAGGTTGGGATGAAGGGTGGATTGAACCCCACTATCCGGTGAAACGCACGGGTAAGAGAGTTGCCGTAATCGGTTCCGGGCCTGCGGGACTGAGCGCAGCGGCACAGTTGAATGTGGCAGGCCATTGGGTGACCGTGTTTGAGCGGGCTGACCGTCCGGGAGGATTGCTGATGTACGGCATTCCCAATATGAAGCTGGACAAAGAACAGGTGGTGATGCGACGCCTGAATATGCTGGAGCAGGAGGGCGTCAAGTTTGTCTGTAATACTGAGGTGGGTAAGAACTATCCCGTAGAGAGCCTGCTGCAGGAGTTTGACGCGGTGGTACTGTGTACTGGAGCGACGAAGCCCCGTGATTTGCCGATCGAGGGGCGGGAACTGAAAGGGATTCATTTTGCGATGGACTTTCTGACGGGGAATACGCGATCGCTCCTCAACAACCACTGCGGTGATGATTTCATCTCTGCTGACGGCAAAGACGTGGTGATCATCGGTGGTGGCGACACCGGAACCGACTGCGTGGGCACCTCAATCCGCCACGGCTGCAACAACCTGGTGCAGCTTGAAATCATGCCCAAACCGCCAATGGCTCGCGCTGCCAATAACCCCTGGCCAGAGTGGCCCAAGGTCTACAAGATGGACTACGGGCAGGAGGAAGCTGCCGATATGTTTGGCGATGATCCTCGCGTCTATACGACGACTGCAACAAAGTTTGAGGGTGATCAGAACGGTCAGGTCAAAGCTGTCCATACCGTTGAGGTGGAGTGGCAGCGCAACGAAAAAGGCCAATTTATTCCCCAACCCATCGCTGGAACCGAGCAGGTTCGTCCTGCCCAACTGGTGCTGCTGGCGATGGGCTTCCTCGGTCCTGAGCAGCCGCTGCTGGATGCTCTGGGCGTGGAGCGCGATGCTCGCAGCAATGTCAAAGTGGATCACGGTCAGTATATGACCAGTCTTCCGGGGGTGTTTGCAGCAGGGGACTGTCGGCGCGGTCAAAGCCTTGTCGTTTGGGCCATCAACGAAGGGCGTGGGGCGGCGCGGGAGTGCGATCGCTATCTAATGGGTGAAACTGATTTGCCTTAGAGCCTATCCGAAACCCCAAATTTAGGCAGGCAGCTACAGCGTCGCGGTAATTGAGTCAAAAGTCCAGAATATTAAAAAGCCCACGCCAGTGGCGCGGGCTTTTCGCTTTTTAGCAGCGCGGCACCGCCGCGTCCCTCAATTTATCGACCCGTCAAAAACGACGGCGACAGATCTGACCAGGACTGCTTCACCAGATCCGTATCGGCCATCACACTGCCCAGGTAGTTGCCTGCGGGCAAAGAGGGGAAACGCTTGTAGGGCACCACATCCTCACCGAAGTAGCGGGAGTACTCGGCGCTGTCCACCATCGCATCCACCGCTACCTTCAGACCGCCTTCAGCCAGCAGTTGGTTGTACTGCCGGATTTCGGACTGGGTAGCAGGAGCGCGGCCCAGCAGGTGACGGAACAGGAACTCGATCACCTTAGTGTTGGGATAGGGGGTGTAGAACCGCTTGCGGTAGATCTCCGAGCTGGCCAAAGAGCGGACAAACTCACGGACGGAGATTTCTCTGTTCTTCAGTCTGCTCTCCAGGTCGCTGCGGCGGAACTCACCGGGCACCTGACCGCTGAACACATCCATTACCTGGACGTAGATAGCATCCAGTACGAGAGAAGTCTCGCCCTGAGTCATGCCGGGGTTCATCCGGAAGATGCGGGCGGGTTTGCGGCGGCTGGTGCCGACTCCAGCTTCCACCGACTGACCCTGGCCATCGGTGACAAAGGAGCGTCCCAGTTCCATGAACTTGGGTTTGCTGCCGTCGAGTTTGCGGGCGGCGATCGCCAGATCCGCCATAGCCAGACCCATCAGCGGTAGCTTGGTGGCATCCATCTTCGCCTTCACCGGGGAGAAGCTCGGTACCACCAGGTCTTTGTTTTGCTTGGTGAGCGTGTTGTAGAGCCTTTGGGTGTTGGGGAAGTTGGCAGCGGGCAGGGTCAGGTAGCGGTTGTAGGGAACCGTATCTTCCCCAAATGCTTCGCCGTACTCGGCGCTGTCTACCATTGCCCCAATGAAGCCCTTCAGACCTTGAGTCGCCAGAATCTGGTTGTACTTGCGGATTTCCGCCTGATCTAGCGGTGCACGACCCAGGAAGTGCTTCGTCCCCAGTTCGATCACCTTCGTGTTTGGATAGGGCGTGTAGAACTCCTTGATGTACAGGCTGGAGGTACCCAGAGCAAAGATAAATTCCTTCAGATTGATCTCGCCATTGCTCAGCTTGCTCTCCAGAGAGGAGAACTCATTTTTAACAATGTAGGGCGCGATATCCCGCTCGAACACCTGACGGTAAGCGGCTCCGACGAGGGTTTGGAGGGCAGACTTGTCTTGCAGATTGGTGAGCTTGAAGACCTTTGTCTGCTCCCGCTTCTTCGAGACGCCCTGGTTAGAGCGGAACATGATATCCGGCTCGGTGCGCATCTCGGTCACTGCACCCAGTTCCACAAAGGCGGGGGTTTCTTCGGCGACGGGCTTCAGGATGCCCTTGTCAGCGATACTACCCACACGGTTAGACCGGAGCGCCAGACCACCGGGGGTCAGGTAGCGCTCGTAGGGAACGGTGTCTTCACCAAACACTTCGGAGTATTCTTCGGTATCGAGGATGGCATCTACCAGGGCGTAGAAGCCTTTCTTCGAGCAGATATCGAAGTACTTGTTGATCTCCTGACGACCGTAGGTAGGACGGCCCAGCAGACGACGGTGGATGTATTCCACGGCCTTCGTTACGTAGAGTGGTGTCCAGTAGAGCTTGCGGAACAGATCCGACTTGGCCAGGATGCGGACAAACTCGCGGATTGAAATCTCGCCGTTCTCCAGCTTGATCTCTGCCACTTTCTGACGCTGACCTTCGTATACGTCACGCCCGATGACTTGCAGGTAAGTCGCTCGAATGACCGCTTGCGTGGAGCTTTCGGAGAACTTGACACTGATACCCTTGGTGTCGCCACTTTTCTTGGAGAAAGTTCCGGTGTAGCTGGGAATTTGATCCAGCTTGAACACCTTTGGTCCCAGAGAACCGGGAGCGACGCCGCGTGCGCCGGGGTTGCTCAACTGGTTGTTGATACTGGGGCCACGGTTGATCAGAATCCGACGGGTGTCTTTGCTGAACGGTGCAGGCGTTGCGCTGGGGTTGCGGGTCTCCTTCGGGAAGATCGCACCAAACTGGATTTCCAGTGGGTCGTTGCCAGAACCGTAGACGTGCTGGTCGGGCAGCGGCTGGGTGTACTTGGCGAAGGTGGTGATGAAGTGGGGCGTTTTGCGGAAAGGCGCACTGTACTTAAACAGGTCTTGCTGCGGTCCCCAGTTGCGGCACTCCTGAGCTTCCTGACCCAGACCGCGCAGGTAGGGTACGGTTTCTTCCCCGAAATAGTCGGCGTATTCTTCCGAATCCACCAGGGCGTCTACCAGCTTGGATAGACCGCCGGAGGACACGATCGCAAAGTACTTTTGCACCTCTTCACGAGAGCTAGGGCCGCGACCGAGGATATGACGGAAAGCCAGTTCCAGAGCACGGCTGTTGATGTACGGCTCGTAGAAGTTCTTGCGGTACAGGGGTGACTTGGCCAGACGGCGGATGAACTCCTTCATGGAGATCTCGCCGTTCTTCACCTTTGACTCCAGGTCGGAGATGCTCAGGGAGTAGGCGCGGGTGATGTCACGCTCAAACACCTGACGGTAAGCGGCCTTCACTATCTCGTTCTTTTCACTGGCCGACAGACCGGGCTTCATCGCGTACTTGGGACGACGCTCGGCAGCGTTGTAGTAGATCTGAGGCAGTTGCAGACCTTGCTGGTCTCCGGTAGGACGCTGGCGCAGCTTGGTGGAAGGCGTGGGCGCAACGAACTCGTTGATCAGCACTTCGAAGTACTGAGCCACGATCAGGGCAGCGTCAGCGTCGTTTCGGAAGTAGCCCAGCGCCGCCGCCCGCATTTCCTGGAGAGCAACGATGGTGGCATCGCTGGAGCAGGCGTTTTCAATGATTTCCCGCAGACCACGCGTGTTGACAGCGATGATATTCGGATCGCCTGCCACGATCGCATAGGTGACATAGCGCAGGAACCAGCTCAGATCCCGCAGCGACTTCTGCATATTCGAGGGGCCGTAGCGGGCCACGTTGATCGGGCGAAAGCCGGGAGGGGTGGGGCCGCTGCTAGGGGTATTGAAGAAGGAAATGACGCCTTCAAAAATGCCGCCGCTACCGCTTGAAACATAGGTAACGGTACCCAGCTTCATGCTCTCCTTCATGTCGAGGGGCACACCGCCCATCGTCATCACCACCGCTTCTTCTTCGCGGGGCTTTTCTAAGAAAGCCATTGGAGAACCGCCAACGAAGATCCGGTTGGCGGCGCGAGAAACGATGAGTTCAGAGTTTTTCGTCAGGGTGTCTGCAATCGCCAGCCGCTTCAGACCGGAGCTAAAAAAGCTAGCCAGCTCGCTCAGTTCACCCTTTCCGAGGAATCGATCCTGCTGTTCCGCCTGGGAGATGGTTGAGACGGGAAGAGTTTGATAAAGGTTGGGGCGAGCTACAGAGCTTCCACCGCTTGCCGTTACACTCATTGGATTTCAAAAGCTCCCTTAATAACAACTGCCTCAAAGAATAAAATCTGAACGCTTCTGGACAGGCGCGAGCCAGCCTTGAATCACTCCAACCGGAGCGAACCTACCGCTGTGGACTCATATGGAAGACTGTCTTAGGGGCGAACAGCTTAACTTTAAGATTAAAACGTTTGGGACTCATTACGCAGAATGTTAAAAAGCGTGTACAAGCCTCCCTATGAGTTTCCCAGAAAATCCTGCTAGATAGGGCGATCGGTGTCTGAGAGGGGTAATAAGTTTTGTTAAGTACTTCTCCGAAAACCGAAAACCCAAATTCTGGTAGGCGCGACGC